>JABDQW010000307.1 GCA_013042055.1 Gammaproteobacteria bacterium
GTACCATTCCAGTTGCGCTTGCACCCGCGGATGGTCCAAGTGCGTATGGATCTGGAATCCCGCACGGATCCGCGGCCAGATGCTGTAGGTTGGATAATCTTTTAGTTCGAATGGATCGGATTCGGCAATACCCGGCTCAGTATCGGTATCGATAATCAGTTCATCAGCCTGCACTTCGAGCTGAACTCGCTCTTTTGCTGCGGCGTCAGCGGCGAAAAGCTGATCATTCAAGCCCGAACGCGTCTGGTCCTGATAACACCCCGTCAAAAACACGACAGCGAACGCGCTGATGCACCAAGGTGTCTGATAAGATTGGTTATTTCTGTTCACGGCAAGATTCTTGGTTGTTGAATACGTGCGGAATTAGGTATTTTTTTATTTAATTATATAAGCTAGAAAGTGAAAAATCCGTTTCAGCCAGGATATTATTCTACATTTTTCTGCACATTGCAGATGGCTTTTCGAACTCAACAATGCGACAACAGATAACAATGAAAAATTCCGTCGAAATATACACCGATGGTGCCTGTCGAGGCAACCCGGGTCCGGGTGGCTGGGGCGTGAGTCTTCGTTTTAACGGTCATCAGAAAGACATGCACGGCGGCGAGTTCAAGACAACCAACAATCGCATGGAACTGATGGCGGCGATAACCGGCTTGGAGGCGCTGACACGTCCCTGCAAGGTCACGCTATACACAGACTCCAAGTATGTACTCGATGGCATAACCAAGTGGATCGATGGCTGGAAAAAACGCGGTTGGAAAACCGCCAGCAAACAACCGGTGAAAAATGTTGAACTCTGGCAGCGTCTGGATGCAGCAACCGGTCAGCACGACATTTCCTGGATCTGGGTCAAAGGGCATGCAGGTGATGAAGGCAATGAGCTCGCCGATCAACTGGCTAACCGGGGCATTGATGAGCTGTTGTCAAAGTGACGCAACGTCGCTAAAGAGTTTTAGCCGCAGATCAACACTGGATTTAGCCGCGAACAACGCAAATAGCGCAAAAATTTTAGGTAAAAAACCTTCGATTTCTACAGAGAAAAAAAGGGATATTACATAAAAAACATTAGCGTCTTTTGCGTTATTCGCGGCAAAAAGAATAAAGGTTAGCCGCGAAGCACGCCAACAGCGCGAAGGTTTTTTTGTTTTAACAACAAAGACTATTCGCAATCTTTGCGTCAATTGCGTTATTCGCGGCTAAACCAGGTGTTTCATTCCGGTACGCTCGAACAATATTTCTTGCAACGTGTTGATAAATGCGATTGACTAGAGAACCTGAATCCAATAAAAAGCATCCATGACACGACAGATCGTATTAGACACGGAAACCACAGGCCTTGAACCCAGTCAGGGTCATCGCATCATCGAAATCGGCTGCGTCGAACTGATCAACCGCCGCCTTACCGGGAATAACTACCACCAATACCTGCAACCGGATCGTGAAGTCGATGAGGGCGCAATGCAGGTGCATGGCATCAGTAATGAATTCTTGCAGGACAAGCCGCGCTTCATTGACATCGCGGATGATTTGATGAATTACCTGCAGGGCGCCGAGCTTATAATCCACAACGCCCCCTTCGATGTCGGTTTTCTCGATCACGAATTGAAGCTGCTCGCGGACGGGCGCGGAGTGATCACCGATCATTGTTTGGTCACCGATACGTTGGTCATGGCGAGAAAAATGAATCCGGGACAGAAGAACAACCTGGATGCGCTATGCAAACGCTATGATGTCAGCAATACCCACCGCGATCTACACGGCGCCTTGCTCGATGCAGAGATCCTGTCGGATGTTTATCTGCGCATGACTGGCGGCCAGGTCGGCCTCGCACTCGATAGCGAACAATCCGCAGTCAAAGAACACGGTGTGACGACGATTGCGCGCATCGCGTCCGACCGCCCGCCGCTGCGTATAATTTCTGCCAGCGACGACGAAACCGCGGCTCACGCTGAATTCCTGAAAAAAATGGGTGATGCCTGTTTGTGGACGCAAGGGACTGGTAACTGAGTACTGACAACAGAGAAAATTCCTTCCTGCATCAGCGTTTTTGTTTTGCCGCGAAACACACCAATGACGCGAAAGTTTTTTTGTTTTAACACCCAAGAGTTTTCGCAATCTTTGCGTCTTTTGCGTTATTCGCGGCAAAAACAATCGGTAAATAGCAATACTCGGGCTAGGAGCCTGTCGGACTTGACCGATCGTAGCGAGGGAAAGCCGATTTGAGGCAGATTTTTCGGTCTTTTGAGGCGAATAGTACCGCTATTTAACGAGAAAGATCGGAGAATCTGACCAAATTCGGCTTTTCCGCAGTAGATCAGCGTTAAATCCGACAGGCTCCTAGCTCCTGCCGTGCTTCATGATGCGCGCCTTGTCGCGTTTCCAGTCGCGTTCCTTGTCGGCGGCGCGTTTGTCGTGGCTCTTCTTGCCCCTGGCGAGGCCGACATCGAGTTTGACGCGACCGCGTTTCCAGTACAATGCTAACGGTACCAGGGTATAGCCTTTGCGTTCGACCTGGCCGATCAGACGGTCGATCTCGGTGCGATGCATCAGCAGCTTGCGCGTGCGTGTGGGATCGGCCTTTACATGCGTGGACGCGGCGCTCAGTGGTGTGATATGCCCGCCAAACCACCAAAGCTCACCGTCCTTGACCAGAATATAGCTTTCACCCATCGAGATTCGACCGGCGCGAAGACTTTTCACTTCCCAGCCCATCAGTGACAGCCCGGCTTCGTAATTATCCTCGATCGTATAATCGTGCCTGGCCTTACGGTTGGCCGCAATCTGATTGGATGGGGTTTTCTTTTTCTTTGCCATGTCTAATTCTAAATGAGCGGGTGCAGAGTATACCTGTTCGCTGAAATTATTCACAAGCGTGCCACTTTTAACACAAAAAACTATAATCGGTTGAGTTGACGCGCGTTTTTGCTGAAAATGAGCGCAAGAAAACGGATAGGCTAATGACAACAACACGAAAGTCGATTCACGGCCAGTGGTCCAATAGGCTGGTCTTCATCCTCGCTGCGACCGGCTCGGCTGTCGGGCTCGGTAACATTTGGAAATTTCCCTATATCGCCGGTGAAAACGGCGGCGGCACATTTGTGCTGGTTTATCTGGTATGCATTGCCTTGATCGGTGTCCCGATCATGATGGCGGAAACCATGATTGGGCGCCGTGGCCGCCAGAGCCCGATCAACACGATGGCTGCGCTCGCCGCTGACGAAGGGCGCAGTGCAGGGTGGGTCGCGTTGGGTTGGATGGGTGTTATCGCTGGTTTCTTGATCCTGTCCTATTACAGCGTGATCGCCGGTTGGGCGTTGTCCTATATTTTCAGAAGCGCCAGTGGTGCGTTTCTGAATGTAACCTCTAACGGTATCAACAGCATCTTTACCAATCTGGTGTCTGACCCGGAAAAACTGTTGGCCTGGCATACTATCTTCATGGTCATGACGATGATCGTCGTTGCCCGCGGGGTCAAACATGGCCTGGAAAAAGCAGTGCGCTTCTTGATGCCGGCTTTGCTGGCGTTACTGTTGATGACAGTGGCCTATTCGATGACAACGGGCTATTTCATGGAAGGTGTTCGTTTTTTGTTCACCCCGGGCCCAATCAGCGGGCAGGGCGTGCTGATCGCGATGGGCCACGCCTTTTTCACCCTCAGCCTGGGTATGGGCGCGATCATGGTCTACGGTTCCTATCTGCCGAGGCACACATCGATCACCCAGGCATCGGTGTTAATTGCGGTTTCCGACACTGGTGTGGCCTTACTCGCCGGTATGGCTATATTCCCGATCGTCTTTGCTAACGGCCTCGAACCGGGTGCAGGACCGGGTTTGATTTTTAAAACATTGCCGATCGCGTTTGGTCATATGGAAGCTGGTACCATGATCGGTACCGCCTTCTTCATACTACTGGTGTTTGCCGCCTGGACATCGGCGATATCGCTGATCGAACCGGCGGTTGCCTGGATGGTTGAAAACCGCGGTATGAATCGGATCTACGCTTCCGTGTATATCGGCATCTTTACCTGGCTGATCGGTATCGGTTCGGTGCTGTCGTTTAATCTGTGGGCTGATCACACCTGGAGTGTACCGTTCCTGTTCAAGGACAAAAACTTTTTTGATACCCTTGACTTTGTCACGGCCAATTTGATGTTGCCCTTGGGTGGCTTGTTTATTGCGATTTTCGCCGCCTGGATGATGAAAGAAAGCTCGACTCGTGACGAACTGAACACCCACAACGTTGTCTACCGCATATGGTATTTCCTGGTAAAATATATCACGCCGATTGCTGTTATTGTCGTATTCCTGAATGTTATTGGCGTTATTGAATTGTAACGGAACGGTCTTGTGACGCATATAACGCGGTCGGCACTAGTGCACTATACCCCAGCAGAAATGTATGAACTGGTAAACGACGTTGCGGCATACTCAAAGTTTTTGCCCTGGTGCAAGTCGTCTGAAGTCATCAACGAAAGCAGCCGCGAGATGACCGCCAGTGTCCAAATCGCGCGCGGCCCGCTTAACAAGACGTTTACGACCAAAAACACGCTGCGAAAAAACAACGCCATCGAAATCCAGTTGGTTGATGGCCCGTTCAAAACACTGCATGGCGCGTGGAGTTTTCAGCCGCTGAAACGCGAAGATGCCTGCAAAATTGAACTCGACCTTGATTTCAAGTTCGACAGCGGTCTGGTATCAATCGCAGCGCGGCCGGTGTTCACGCAGATCGCAAATAGCCTGGTGGATGCTTTCAGCAAGCGTGCAGTCGAGATATACGGTGAGCGCGAGTAATACCATCAATGTCGAAGTGGCCTATGCCTTGCCCGAGAAGCAGGTGATCATCCCGGTGAATGTTTATGCCGGCACCACGATCGGCGGTGCCATCGTGCAGTCTGGCATCATGCTGGAATTCCCGGAACTCGATGTCGAACACAGCACGGTGGGTATCTTCGGCAAGGCTGCACCGATGACAAAAGTGCTCGCCGACGGCGATCGCGTCGAGATCTACCGGCCACTGAAGGCCGATCCCAAAGAAGTCCGCCGCAAACGCGCAGCCGAAGGCAAGGTCACGCGGAAGGGTGGTTCGACTGATAAGGGGTGATTTTTATAACCGCCTCTGCGGTTCTAAAAACCCACGGTAGAAGACATCAGTATTCCTTGTAATTTTCCCCGTCGACCTTGACCAAGATGCCGTCCCTGAAGTAAAGCGTAAACTGCGAGTTTCTCTCCCGGCCTTTACCAGGTTTCAGGCGGTAGATATAATCCCAGCGATAGTCGTGGAAAGGATCCTTGATCAACGGCGCGCCGACCGCCTCCAGTACTTCCACTTGGGTCATGCCGGTGTAGAGCGATTCGAATTCTTCCTGTGTAATCGCGTTGCCTTGTTCGATATCCAGTTTGTGCGGTTCGGGCAGCCAGCTGCAAGCGCCGCAGACCGCAATAAAGCCCGCCAGCACGGCGTTTCGGCCGCAGACATTCAAAATATTTTTCAAGACTATCAAGGAAATGATTCTCATCAGTGTTAGACTACCACGTGATACTAACTTAATTGCGTCAACAGTGAAATATGGAATCCAGTGATCTGAAAAAGGCGGGCCTCAAGGTTACCTTGCCGCGGATGAAAATTCTTGACCTGATGGAATCCTCTACGGTCAGGCATCAGAGTGCTGAAGATATCTATCAGACCCTGCGCGACGAAGGCGAAGAAGTTGGCCTTGCGACCGTTTATCGCGTATTGACGCAGTTCGAGGCAGCCGGGTTGGTGACGCGTCATCATTTCGAGGGTGGACAGGCGGTTTTCGAGCTAAACCGCGAAGGGCATCACGACCATATCATCTGTGTCGGCTGTGGCAAGGTCGAAGAATTTGTCGATGAAATTATCGAAGATCAGCAAGCTAAAATTGCCGAGGACAAAGGTTATCAGATTACGGACCACAGTCTGATTCTGTACGGTAAGTGCCCCGAGTGTCAGAAAGCCAGCAGCTGATCTAGCCCGCATTTCTCACCAGGCGGCGTAGGTTACGGGTAAAGCATTGGCCCCTCTGAAGAAAACCTGGATGATCATAATACAGTATGTATTGCAAGCATGCCTATCACGGTTCAGGCTTGTCTTTGCGTCCGTAAGCTTGCTCTTCACTCAAACCGTAGCTATTGCTACGCTTTTCGCTCCAGAGCGGCGCCGGACGGAGCCTGCTCCCGTGATCCTGGTTAGAAATGCGGGCTAGCCTACGTAGTGCGCGAGGGTGTTCCGACACCGCTGCTGATCCGGTACTCGTTCCAGCCCGGACAGGTATAGTGTAGCCAGCAGTCATGCGTGCGACCCGACAGTACAATCTCATCCAACGAACGTATTCGATCGATGAATATTTGCGGAAGATCAGCCGCAAGCCGGTTAGCGCCGACAGTCTGTTGTACAAAGCCTGCGAACGGATCTGGCAACTGGAACCGGATCCCGGCTTACCCAGCAGTCTTGATGTTGCGCTGTTGTTGAGCGAACTGGGCTCCGATGAAACCACGCTCGTGGTCGGATTGTTGAGCACAACGCGGTTGATCGAATCAGAGGATGGTGAACAACTGCGCAGAGTTTTTGGCGATAACGTCATGCGTCTAGTCGACAACGTCATCCAACTGCACAGTATTCAAACCCACCGTCAAAACAAGGAGTCACCGCAACAAGCCGAACGCTTGCGTCGCATGCTGTTATCGATGGTCCAAGACGTTCGAGTCGTGCTGATCAAGCTGGCATTTCGAGTCCAGCGCCTGCGACAGCTCGGTGATGCCGATACCGAAACCCGCATCGAGGTTGCGCAGGAAAGCCTGGATATCTTTGCACCGATCGCCAATCGCCTTGGTATCGGCCAACTCAAATGGGAACTTGAAGATCTGTCCTTCCGCCATCTGGAGCCGTCCACCTACAAGCGCATCGCCAAATATCTGGAAGAGACGCGCGACAGCCGCGAGCAGTTCATCCACGATGTTGTTGCAGTACTGAAACAGATCCTCACCGAGGCCGGTATCGAAGGAGATGTGTATGGGCGCCCGAAGCATATCTACAGTATTTGGAAGAAGATGACCGCCAAACAGCGTGATTTCAACGAGCTGTTCGACGTCCGTGCGGTACGCATCCTGGTCGACAGTGTGGCCGATTGTTATGCTGTGCTCGGCCTGGTCCACGGCAAGTGGCGCCACATCGACAAGGAATTCGATGATTATATTGCCAATCCGAAGGAGAACGGTTACCAGTCCTTGCATACCGCCGTGCACGGTCCGGGCGGAAAACCGATCGAAGTGCAGATCCGCACACACAAGATGCACGAGTTTGCCGAGCACGGTATCGCCGCACACTGGCGTTACAAGGAAGGTAGGGCAGTAGATAAGCAACTCGAAACCGGTATCGAATCCCTGCGCAAACTGCTCGATCCGAGTCAGACCGAAGACGATGAACTGCTCGACAGCTTCCGTGCGGAGATGTTCCAGGACCGTGTGTTCGTGCTGACCCCGGAGGGCCGTGTGATCGATTTGCCAATGGGCGCGACACCGCTCGATTTCGCCTATGCGGTGCACTCCGAGGTCGGCCATCGCTGCCGTGGTGCCAAAGTCAATGGCCATATCGTCCAGCTGACCTACGCGCTAAAAAATGGCCAACAGGTCGAGATTCTGACTTCAAAAGAGTCCGCCCCCCGTCGCGACTGGCTGATACCTCATTTAGGCTACATCAAGACATCTCGCGCGCGCAGCCGCATTAAAAGTTGGTTCAGAAAGCAGGACGAGGCCGACAATTTGCACGACGGCAAGGCGATCTACGAGCGCGAGATCAAACGCCTCGATCTGCGCCCGGATAGCATCAGCCTACTGAAACGGTTGAAGCAGAAATCGCTGGATGATGTCTATATCGCGCTGGCACGCGGTGACATTTCCAATGCCCAGCTGCTGTCGGCTTTGCACGAAAACCTGACGCCTGAAAGCGGCGATAAACTGCCGCTTGAATCCGTGCCGCGTGCATTGCGCAAGAAGAAAGCGGCGAGCGATATCAATGTGCTGGGCGTGGGCAATCTACTCACGACCATGGCGAACTGCTGCAGGCCGGTTCCCGGAGACGACATTATCGGGTTTATCACCCAGGGTAAAGGCGTCACCATTCACCGCAAGGACTGCAGTAACATCCTCAACTTGAAAGAGGAAAACCGGCTGCGGCTGGTCGAAGTCGAATGGGGGGAACCGGAAGTTCAAACCTACCCGGTTACCCTGTTGATCGAGGCGTTGGACCGCCAAGGACTGCTCAGCGACATCACGCGCACACTGGCCGACGAAAAAGTCAACGTCGTCGCCGTCAACACCCTGTCCGATAAAAAGAACCAGATGGCGCGCATGGCCGTTACCATCGAAACACGGGACCTGCATCAGCTGCACCGCGTGATGGACAAGATCCAGCAGTTGCACAATGTAACCGAAGTCGTACGCGGCGCGCATAACGCCTGACGGCATCAGGGCCGAGGGACGAGTAACGAGGTTCGAGAAAAAAGTAGGAGCGGCTTTAGCGGCGAAAAACGCCAACGGCGTGAATAGCTGCTGTTATATAGCCCACAATATGACTCCCGGTAACTATGAAAGCTGCTTTTTTCTTCGAGCTTTTTGCGGCGATCATTTACTTTTTTTTGCCGCAAATAACGCGATTGACGCAAAGATTGCAAATAGACTTTGTTATAAAAACCAAAAAAACTTTCGCGCTATTGGCGTTTTTCGCGGCAAAAAACCTCTGTGTATTCTACGCCTCTGCGGTAAAAACATCATTTAAGATCCTTCTCCAAACCCTCCTCATCTTTTAAAAGATCGTCTTCGTCCTCGAACAGTTCTTCATCGCTGAACAACTCATCTTCACTGAACTCGTCATCCGGGGGTGCGCCGTCGTGTATGAGGTACTGGCGGCGTTGCAGAAAAGCATCGCGCAGAAAGGCATATTTATCGGGCGCTGTGGCATCGATGATATCGCCCGCTTTAATCAGGCCGGCGCGTTTATCGGTGTAGCGAATCACCAGCGCGGTCAGCGTAACGTTGAGTTCCTTGTCCTGGAAGATCGGGTCGAACAGGATCCAGTCGACTGGCACGCTGAGACCGTCGCGTACCGTGCTCGGGCCGAGGAAGGGCAGCACGAAATAGGGCCCGCTATCGACACCCCAGAAGGCCAGGGTTTGGCCGAAGTCTTCATTGTATTT
>JABDQW010000311.1 GCA_013042055.1 Gammaproteobacteria bacterium
ATTCTCGATGATCCGATCTTCTCCGGCCTGGCTGTATCACTCATTTCGGGGATACTTGTATCAACCGTGCTTACCCTGGTGGTGATACCGGTGGTGTATTATGCGGTGATGCAGAAACGCATCGACAGGATCATGCAGACGGGTTGAGTGTTTCTCGTTTTATGGTTCAGTCATCCTCGTGGGAGCGGCTTTAGCCGCGAATGTCGCTTGATTTTGGTTAACTGTATTTGTTCTCGCTTTGATGTATCTGTTGCTTTTGATGATAATACGCGTAACTGAACATTTGGTTTCGCCCAGCTGGGCGAGTTACTTATTCTTTGCTTGCCCAAAGAAAAGTAACCAAAAGAAAGGGCACCCCCGGTCAGCTTGCCCTTCGGGTTCCCTCGGCATTCGCCTTTGCTAACGGGCCGCCTTGACTCGCCATCCGGGCTCGACAAGGCTAAATCGGACGTCCCTGTCCGATTTGCCCTACCAAAGCCAAATACCTCGGCAAGCTTCAAGGGGGCCTCGTAGGAAGCGCCTCAGATAGCATCTTAGGCTCGCATAATCAAAACGTGGCAGGCGTTGTGCTCAACTTTGCGACAATCGACAACGCAGGATCATTCCCCCCTTAAGCTCGCCGAAGCCAGTTTTCTGTTCTTTTGAGGCGCATAGTGGGCACTACGCAACGAAAAAGAACAGAAAAATGGACCGCTGTGGCGCTTTTGCAGTAGGGATACTTTCTACCGCGCAGACTCCTAACTCAAGGTTGAATTTATGCAGCGACTTGCTCATACGCTCTTGCGTATCATCCTGGTGCTGATGCTGAGTGGTAACTCAGCAACACATGCATCAAAAGCATCCGGCCAGCAATTCGTTCTGGCTGTTCATCCCTATCTTTCCTTCCAGGAGCTTCAGAGGCGCTACCAACCGCTTGCAGATTACCTGTCGAAGGCCTTGAACAAGCAGGTCGTCGTCAGGATTGGCAGGGATTATGGTGAACACATAACGTATGTGGGCAAGGACCAGGTGGACATCGCCTATCTCGGTCCAGCCGCTTACGTACGCATGGTGGAAAAGTATGGCAAGAAACCGCTGCTTGCGCGGCTGGCGGTCAACGGTGAACCTGTATTTCGCGGTTATTTGGTGACAAGCCAAGACAGCGGAATAAATGACCTCAAGTCTCTGCGTGGAAAACGCCTCGCCTTTGGAGATCCGAGATCCACCATGAGCCATTTCGTGCCAAGACACATGATGCTGCAAGCAGGGATAGTTGTCGACATGTTGGAGGACTACCAATTTCTAGGCAGCCATAAGAATGTGGCACTGGCCGTTTTATCGGGTGCGTTCGATGCAGGCGCTGTCAAGGAGGAGGTCTTTGATGCCTTCGAAGCAAGGGGATTGAAAGCGATCGCCACGAGCGATCCATTCTCTGAGCACCTGTTCGTGGCTCGCTCGGATGCACCGGAAGCGTTTGTGGTAAGGGTCAGAAATGCACTCTATCGACTCTCGAATACACAGGAGGGGCGCGAGATCCTGCGCAACATTAAACATGGCGTTACTGCGCTGGTACCGGTTGACGACTCGGACTACGATAATCTGCGCACAGTCCTTGAAGCGCTGAGTGAGCACGGCGTTGAATAATGTCCGGCGCAACCACTGAAAGTCACCTGAGATCACCATGGTTCGGGCTGGTTGTGCTGATGCTCGCCCTGCTGGCCGCTACCTTCATCATCCTCGACCAGCAGAGAGAGCGTTCACTCCAGATCGCCAAGGATAACGCCCAAGACGATCTCCGCTACATAACGTATATGGTGAATGCTGCTTTACAACAGCAGGATTTTGAACAGCTCAGCCCCCTGGTTTCGTCCTGGGGCGCGCGTGTCAGGTACACCCACGAACTGAAGGTAACCGCTGCGAACGGTTTTGTCTTCGGACACTACCAGCGAGAAGAACCGGCGACGCGTCCCTATGGGCTGCAAGAGACCATAAACTACTCGTATCGAGGCAAGGCGTCATTGGTGTTCATCAAGGACCTGGGCAGTATCGATGCAAGCATTGATAAACTTCGTTGGCAACTGGTTACCGGATTGGTTCTTGTCGGCCTCGTATTATGGCGTATCACATGGCTAAGCGTGCATAGAAAACGCGAAGCTCAGACTCTTGACCGCACTAATCGTCGCCTGCTCGAGACGGCGGATCAGCTGGATGCAACCCGTGCATATCTGAAAAACGTGTTCGATTCCATGTCCTCCATTCTCGTTGCTGTAGAAGCGAATGGTTACATTTCAATGTGGAACAAGGGGGCTGAGAAAAAAACGGGGCTATCGGCGGACACGGTCCATGGTAAGCCTTTCTCTGAGGTACTGCCCGACTTCGCTTCGTTAATGGATAAACTGGAGAAAGCAATAGGAACAGGCATTCCAGCACGAATTGACAGGCATATAACGCATCCAGAAGGTACACCACGTTTTTTTGAAATCGTAATCTATCCGTTACGTACGGATGGCAGTAGGGGTGCCGTTATCCGCATCGATGACATTACCCGGCGTGTACAGATGGATCAACTAATGGTGCAGACCGAAAAAATGATGACAGTAGGAGGTCTGGCGGCAGGCATGGCTCATGAGATCAACAACCCACTGAGTGGCGTGTTACAGAGCAGCCAGAATGTTTTACGACGGCTATCGCCCGACTTACCGGCAAATAAGACGACTGCGGAGGAACTCGGCGTGGATATTGCCACCATCAATGCGTATCTTGATCGACGAGGTATTCTCGCTTTCCTGAATGGGATTCGGGAGGCTGCAGAACGAGCGAGCCGGATCGTCGCTGACATGCTGGCTTTTAGTCATCGCAGTAATGCAGAATTTTCGCCGGTTTCAATCAATGAATTACTCGATACGGTGGTTCGCATTGCCGCCAGTGACTACGACCTGAAAAAAACTTACGATTTCAAAAAAATCACTATAATCAGGGAATATGATCCAGATCTTCCAGATGTCGCATGCGACCGCACCGAGATCGAGCAGGTACTGCTGAACCTGATCAAGAATGCCGCGCATGCCATGGCAGACCGGAAGAACTCGACACAACAATGCATCACGCTTAGAACAATCGATGATGGCGAGTGGGCTCGAATAGAGGTTGAAGACACCGGTCCTGGCATGGACGAGGAAATTCGGCGTCGTCTATTTGAACCCTTTTTCACCACGAAGCCCATCGGTGTGGGAACCGGATTGGGATTATCAGTATCGTATTACATCATTACAGAGCAACATAGCGGTACGTTTTCTGTGGATTCTGTACCCGGGGAAGGGAGTAGGTTTGTCATAAGACTACCGTATAAATGATGAGGCGCAGCCACAATGACCATGCGCGTTTTGATCGTGGATGATGAGTATCTGATCACAACCAGCTTGCAGGCTTTTCTGGAAGATGAAGGCTTTGTGGCTGCATCCGCCACATCCGCCGAAGAGGCTATTGAGATACTCAAAGACGACATGAAATACGACGTGTGTATCATGGACATACGCCTGCCAGGCATGGACGGTAATTCGGCAATGCTATCTATACACGAAATGTGTCCTGAAATTCGCTTCATCGTACACACCGGATCGGTCAACTATATAGTGCCCGGTGACCTTAAACAATCGGGCATCAGAGTGAATCACCTGTTCAAGAAGCCGCTCACCGATATGAGCCTGGTCGCTGATGCAATCAGATCTTTTCAAGTCGCCTAGAGTTTATACATGGCAGCACGCAATCTGATATTAACCATCGAGGACGATCCCATTATTCGGAAAAGTATCGTTGCGTATCTAGGGGACAGTGGTTATGACATGTTGGAGGCGCTGGATGGACAACACGGACTGGAGCTGTTTCGAGAAAAACAACCTGATCTGGTGCTCTGCGACCTCAGGATGCCGAAAATGGATGGCCTCGATGTGCTGCAGGAAATCACCCGGGTATCGCCGGATACCCCTGTGATCATCGTCTCCGGTGCAGGTATGATCGACGATGCAATTCAGGCGCTGAAAAGGGGGGCTTGGGATTACCTCACAAAACCGATTTCTGACATGCAAGTCGTGGAGCTTGCGATTAACCGGGCCATAGACAAATTGCGTCTGATCAAAGAAAACCGCGACTATCAGCTTAAATTGGAACACGTCAACCGGGACCTGAGCGAAGCACTGGTACAACTACAGGCAAACCAGCAAGCTGGCCGTGAATTGCAGGCCAGGTTGCTGCCTGTCGAACATCAGGTGTTTGGTGATCTTGTTTTTCGCCATCGGCTTTATCCCGCCATGCAGTGTAGCGGTGACTTTGTGGATTATTTTGCCATCGATAAAGACCGTATTGGCTTTTACATGGTTGATGTTTCCGGCCATGACATTGGCTCGGCATTCGTGACAGTGATCGTCAAGACCCTGATGTCACAAATGCGTGACGCACTCGAGGATGGTGATGATACGATTCTCGCTCCAGACAGGACATTACAGAGGCTAAATGATGAACTGTTTCGGCAGAACCTGGACAAATACGTTGCCATGTTTTACGGGGTCGTGGATGCGGCCGCAAGTCGCATGTTAATTAGCAACGGGGGGTACTACCCCCATCCCTTGCTTTTCGATGATTCCCGGATTCGGATACTAAATAGCAAAGGCCGGCCGGTTGGCTTGTTCGATGATGCGCGCTTTATCAATAGCGAGATCCTGCTGCCGCTGGATTTTTTGCTTTTGCTTGTGTCGGACGGCATGTTCGAGCTCATGCCTGATAGATCGAATAAAAAGTGTTACGAGCACCTTCTTTCAAATGTGAATAGTACTGATATGTCATTTGAAGAGTTGATAAATGTGATCGGCATGGAGGATGCGTCCCGGCTAACAGATGACCTGACCATGTTGGCCGTATCAAGGCGCACCAGAAATGTCCAGTAGCAAAATCTATTATGCTGCAAACGCGGGTATCCATGGGCTGAAGTATGTCGGACATATACGCTATACCATTGGCGCATCACTGGACAAGTTCATAAAAACCCTGTTCGACGGTCCCAAACCCAAAGGGTTCATGGTGGATCTGAGAGAGGCCGAATCGATCGACAGCACCAATCTTGGCCTTTTGGCGCGCATCGCCAACCTGATGAAACAGTGCGGCGCCCCCAAGGTTACCCTGGTATCCACTGATGAAGATATCAACACGCTGCTATTTTCCGTCGGCTTCGACGAGGTCTTCGATATCGTGGATGAGACGGGACTTATTATGACCGATAGCCAGGAACTAGGTCTAGAGGACGACACGGGCCCCAAGATGGCCCAGACGGTACTCAACGCGCACCGAACACTGATGTCGATAGGCGAAGACAACAAGGCGCGTTTTCAAGACGTCATCGAGTTATTCGAGCAGCAGATCGAAAATCCCAGGCCCTAGCTCGCATTTCTCACCGGGCGGCGCTTGCGAACACGAATCCTGCGCCTGCTCCCGTGATCCTGGTGAGAAATGCGGGCTAGAATGCCTCATTCAGATATTTGATGAAATTGCGTTTAGCGCGGTATTCCTGTCGTAAATACGCGAGTAACTGTTGCATCTGTTGTTGCTGCTGACGCGACTTCATTACACCTGCCATTTCCTGCAACAGCTTAATCGCATCGCGGTATGCAGTATTTTTTGTTTGCCTGATGCTGTGTTCGACGACACGCTGGAATAGTGGAAAAGCCTTGTCGGGTTCATTGCTGACCTTCCACGCGAGTTCCAGCACCAACTCGGCACTGACCTTTTCATTCGTTGCGATCGCCAGTGCTTGATCTATGGCGCCATCGTGCAAGTAGAATTCCAGCAGTTTGTTGTTCCAAGGCGCATACAAACTCTTTTTGTTGGTTCGTGCCTGCTGCTGCAGGCGCTGTATCGCTGTTTCACGCCAGTCACGCTCGTCGCCGGCGCTTTGAGCGATTTCGAGTAAGACAAGATAATCATCCAGATTGAAGTCTTTCGCGTAGATACGCCATTGTCGATCGAGCGCATCTGGCCACATGGCTTTGGCTTTGAACAGGCTGACTTGTATGCGATCCGTCCGCTGCTGGTAGTCGGTTTCGCGGATTAGCCGGCATTTGGCCAGCCAGGCTTCGACAGCTTCGAAGTCGTCGGCTTGCAGGCAGAGTTCGGCCAGTTCCTGGTAGTCGCGTAGATTGGTCGCGGTTTTTTGCTTGAGCTTGATCAGGGTGCTGATGTCATTGTCCAACCTGGCCCGTTGTTCGAGCATATGCTCCAGCCGAAAGTAAGGCCATTTCTGATCAAAGCCGGCGCCTTGTTTCAGTGCAGGCAACGCGTCCCATTTGGCTTGCACGGCGTCGTAGAATAATGCCAGGCCGCTATCCCCGAGTGCATTCGTGTAACTTAACGGTATTTCCGGGTAGAGGTCGCTTGCATTATCGAAGGCAATTTCCAGCAAGTATTCTGCGAGTTTCTGTTTGGGCCAGTCCAGCCGTTGACAGGCCTGAATATGGGTTGTCTGCAACAACTCGACGGAACCATATCGGAAACCGCCCGAGTCGTCGATCGTGTCCAGCGCACGCCAGATGCGCTGCAAGGCATAATCCACCAGCTTCAGTGTGTCGGCTGCAGGTAACTGGTCTGTCAGGTCACAGAGCTGCTCAAGTATGGTTTCGACCTGCGCAAAATAACTCCGCACCTGGTTGTAACGGTAAAGATTGCGGTTGTACGGGATGGCAGCGGTGATGTTTTTTTTCAATGCCTTGGCATCGAGTACGCCCAGGGCGCGGTCGGCGCGTAGCGACCATTGCTGCGACAGGGCGCGATCGGATTCGATCAATTCAAGCAACCAAGTCGCCAGTTTGTCCTTGTCCTGTTTGAGCAGGTAGGCCTTGATACGGTTTTCCGGGCCGCCTTTCATCAGCTGGTCCTGCTGTGCCTGCGTTTCCCGCAACGTCAGCGCGACGGCGACGCAATGTTTACAGAAATCGAACCCTTCCGAAGCCGGACAGTCGCAGGCGCCATCCAGCTGCTTGCTTGTCCACTTGAGCGTGACCTGGTAAGTCTCGGTACCTTCTACTTCCGCGGTAATTTTATTCCTGTGCTGTCTGAGCCCGCGTACCCGCCCGCCTTTAAAATAATCCGTACCCCGGTTAAAGGCGGGTTTGCCGGCAAGCCGGAGCAAGAGTTCGTTGCTGATTGGCAGTTTGTCTGTCATGATTGTTGTGATGTTGTTACATTATCGAAATTGAGCATAGATCACCACCTAAGCCACTGATGTTCCGCTCGTGCGTCATTTCGGCATGTTTTTAGCCGGAACCCAGCGTCTTTCCTCGGAACCTGGCTAACACACCGTTCTAAGCATTTCACATATGAAGCGTACGCTCACATAGCCGCTTCAGCATTGTATCTTGTCCCAATGTGCTCGCGTTGCCCGTTCAGCTTTCGTTCATCTGTGGCAGCGTATTGTGCGCGCAGACTTACATACTAATAGTGTTAACAAGCGAGGCCAATATGATTAAAACAAAAACAATGCTTTTCGCGAGCCTGTTCGCATCGGCGATCCTTGCACCAGCGGTATTCGCAGATCCAGCGGACAAGCAAAGCAACGAGGCATACAAGGAGCAGATGGGTGAGAAGCAGCAGCAAATGAAACGTGACATGGAGCATGAGCAAAAGGACCTCAAGCAGCGCGAACAAGTGGATCTTGAGGGAAACAAGCAACAAAAGGAGATGGAACACGAGAGCAAGATGCAGGCGGACGCAGTAAAACGCGAGACCCAAGAACAGCTTGAGGAGATGGAGCGGTTTCAGCGCTAATAGGAGCACGATGTGCAGCGTCATACCGAAATCACGGACTGATTAAAGCCCCGTCCTCCTGCGGGGCTTCTGCCCTGCTAGGGTGTAAAACGTGTGCAAATGGGGAACAGCTGGTTGCTACTGGTCATCACCGTGCACATGCTGTTACGTTGTAATAGCAGGTTAAAAACCATCAGATAATAAATCAGCGCCATGGAAGTAAAAGCCGGCATGCCCAACCTGAACCAGCGCCTTGCAAAACGATGGTAGCGTTCAACGAGTGGTACGCCGTCCTGCAATGCCTGTTGCGAGAGATTACGCATACGGATTTGCATCCACACCACAGGCAACCAGCAAGCACCGGCGATAATAAATAGCACATAGCTCGCAACCAGCCAGGGCTCAGTCAATGAATACCCCAGCATATTGATCAGCCAGTAGCCCGTCAGTGGCTGCAAAATCACAAATAAAAAGGTGACGGTGGGATTAAATATTGACCACCTCAAGTGTTGGTTAAAAAATAAACCCTCCGTCACATTTGTTCCTCTCGACACCTTCAGCATTCAGTCTCTGGAAGAGATGCTGTTAGATCATGACGAGAAGGCGAAAGCGATCGAACTCAACCCGGCATGGTTGGGAAGCCGGGCAGCGGACCGCGTTGTTCGCGATCGCGGTCGTACAGCGGGGGTGATTGCATGTAGAGCGCGACGAGCTGGGCAAGGGATTCCAGCGCGTTCCAGTGGATGCGCTCCCAACCATGGGAGGCGTCGACCCCGAAGGTCGCCAGTGCGGTGCGCAGGTCATTGCCGGCTTCCACCGCAGCTGCGCTGTCGCAGCGGTAATAGCGAAAAATATCGCGTTGGTGTGGAATTTCGAACTCCTGGCACAACTGCAGTATGCGGCGTGTCAGGTGGTAGTCAAACGGGCCGCTCATGTCCGCCATGCATACGGTAACGCCGTATTCTCTGGAATTCTGTCCCGGTGCGGTGGTGCCGTTATCCAGTGTCAACATCTCCGCAATGTCCCCGTGTAAAATCGCCGAGGCACCCGAGCCGATCTCCTCTGATATCGTGAACAGCGGGTGGCAATCCACCGGCAGTTCGACACCGGCATCGAGCACCGCCTTGACGGCACCCAGCAACACAGCCACGCCCGCCTTGTCGTCGAGGTGACGCGAGACAATGAAACCGTTTTCCATCACATCGGGCTGCGGGTCAATCGCGATATAGTCGCCGACATGGATGCCGAGGCGCAGCAGACCCTGCAGGTCGTGGCATTTTTCGTCGACGCGCATTTCAATGTTGCCCCAGTTGGACGGCTGCTTGTCGACTTCTCCGGCGAAGGTGTGGCCCGATGCCTTCAGCGGCAGCAGTGTGCCGCGGTAGCTGCCGAGATCGGCGAACAGGGTCACACGCGCACCTTCGGCAAAACGTGCATTCCAGTGGCCGACCGGGACGACCTCGAGGCGGCCGTTGCTTTTCAGTCCTTTGACCATGGCGCCCAGGGTGTCGAGATGGGCAACGATGGCGCGGTCGGGGCTGCCCTGCCTGCCTTTAAGGTTGGCACGGATCGCGCCGCGGCGGGTGAGTTCGAAATCCACCCCGAGTTGCTCGAGCTGATGGCACATGAAATGGACAACCCGGTCGGTATAGCCGCTCGGGCTCGGTATGCGCAACAGCTTTACCAGTGTTTTCAGTACATAGGTCTGGTCTATCGGCAGCTTTTGCATGCTCTTTCCTTATTCGTCTGTGCGTACCGCGGTTTGCGGAAACAGCAGGTCGATGAAACGTTCCGCCGTAGGTTGGGGCTCGTGGTTGGCCAGGCCGGGCCGCTCGTTGGCTTCTATGATAGCGTATTGAGGCTGGTCGACGGCCGGCACGATGAAATCGAGACCGGTCACCGGGATGTCGATGGCCTGCGCTGCATCGATGGCCGCCTGGCGCAGCGTCGGATGCAGTTTGTCGGTGACATCGTGAATGGTACCGCCGGTGTGTAGGTTAGCTGCCTTGCGCACGACCAGACGTTGATTTTCTTCCAGTATGCTGTCGAGCGAGTAACCGGCCTCTCTGACACAGCGATCGGTTTCCTGGTCGAGTGGAATGGTGCTTTCGCCGTCTGTGGCCGCGGCACGCCGGCGGCTTTGTTTTTCGATCAGTGTTTTTACCGAATCCTTTTGATTGCCGATGATCTGTGCAGGCTTGCGCACGGCTGCCGCAACCACCGCAGTACCGATAACAATGATGCGCAGATCATCACCGTCAACGTACTGCTCGAGGATAACGACATCACAGAGCTTACGGGCCTCGTCGATCGCCGTGCGCAGTGCGTCCGCATCGCGGACATCGACGCTGATACCTGCACCTTGTTCGCCGCGTGCGGGCTTGACCACGACTGCACGATGTTTTTCGAGAAACTCCAGCGCCTGTTGATCGTTGCCGATCTTGATCTGGTCCGGTACGCGCAGGCCGGCCTGTCTGAGCACGCGATGCGTCGTTGCTTTGTCGTCGCAACGGCTCATCGCGACTGCCGAGGTCAGTTCGCTGAGTGATTCGCGGCAGACGATGCTGCGGCCACCAAAACTCAGTTCGAAATAGCCGCCTTCGGGATCGAGCACTTCGATGTAAATACCGCGTCTCTGGGCTTCGCGAATGATGATGCGTGCATAGGGATTCAGTTGCTCGCCGACATCGCTGCCCGTGAACAGTGGTTCATTGTAGGGATTCTTGTGTTTCAGCGCGAACACCGGCACCCGTTCGAAGCCGAGCTTTTCATAGAGGCGTATCGCCTGGGTGTTGTCGTGCATCACTGACAGGTCCATGTAGGCGCGACCGCGCGCCTGATAATGTTCGGCGAGATGGCGCACCAGTGCCTGACCGATACCCGGTACGCTAGCCTGCGGATCCACCGCCAGCGCCCACAAACTGGTCCCGAGTTCGGGATCGCCAAAGGCGCTCTTGTGATCCACGCCCATCACGATGCCGAGGATCTGGCCGGTCTCGGCATCCTCCGCGAGCAGGTAGGTCATCAGACGCGACGCGCGGTGGTCCACCAGAAATTCGGTTTTCGGTGGCACCATGTGCCGGCGGATATAAAGGTTGTGTACGGCTTCGGCATCTTCCCGGCTGTTCATCAAGCGGATGGTGAAACCCCGTGCGCGCAGGTGCGCCGGGCGATAGCGGTCCAACCACAAACGGAACGTATGTGACGGATCGAGAAATACCTCCTGCGGTGCCAACGACACAGCGACGTGCGGATCGGGTGTGTACAACACGATGTCGCGACGGTTGGGCTTCTCATCGCACAGTGAAGCGACCAGCTGGCCAGGGTCTTCAAACGTTTGGGCAAACATCAGACGTCCCCAGCCGCAATCGACCACGGCATTCTTGTGCATCTGTGGATCAAGGTGTGGCTGTGCCTGCAGATTGACACTGGGTGAATGACGACGTTCCAGGCGCATACGCAGGCGCTCTTTAATGTTTATGTGTTCGTCTACCACGGGTTATATGCGATGTTGTTGCAGCCAGTATTCGAGTAACGTGATCTGCCATAGTTTCGATCCCCGTAAGGGTGTGATATGCGCACCCGGATCCTCGAGTAACTGATCGATGTAGCTGCGTTGGAACAGCGGACGCTGCCTTGCCCGGTTGCTGTCGACAATGCCGCGGACAAAATCGAGATAGTCACCCTGAATGTATTTCAATGCCGGCACCGGAAAGTAACCCTTGGGGCGGTCGATCACCTCGGCGGGTATCACGCTGCGAGCCGCTTCCTTGAGTACGCCTTTGCCGTCCTCAGCGAGTTTGTACCGCGCCGGGATGCGCGCGGCCAGTTCGACCAGTTCATGGTCGAGAAAGGGTACACGGGCTTCGAGGCCCCATGCCATGGTCATGTTATCGACGCGCTTGACCGGATCATCGACCAGCATGATCGTAGTATCCA
>JABDQW010000012.1 GCA_013042055.1 Gammaproteobacteria bacterium
GTACAGTGCGTCGCCATCGCCGCGAGCGCAGCCGGATTCACCGGCCTGGTATGGCGGGGGTTCCCGCCACCGGTGGATGCGAGCGTCACATGGATGACGCTGACACCCGACCCGGCGGTGCTCGAGATCAACGAAGCGCCGGCCGCCAGTATTAGCGAATTTCTCGACATCAGCCGCACGCTGTTCGATGTGGCTCTGTCTAGCGGTCTCGCGCCCTACCGGTTGAACTACAACGGCGATATTGCGGAAAGTGGCGGCGGCGGGCAGTTCACACTCGGTGGCCCCAGTGTTGAACGCAGCCCGTTCTTCGTCGCGCCGCAACTGCTCTCGCGCCTGATTGTATATCTGAATCATCACCCGTCATTGTCTTACTGGTTCGCGCCGGTCTATGTCGGCAGCTACAGCCAGTCGCCGCGCACGGATGAAAACGTGCGCGAATCTTTCAGCGAACTTCAGGTCGCGTTGAAGCATCTGGCCGCCTCGACCGCGCCGGCGCCCGAATTTATCTGGCGCAGCCTGAGTCCGTTCCTTGTCGATACGTCTGGCAACGCGCACCGCAGCGAGATCAATATCGAAAAGCTTTACAACCCGTACCTGCCGGGCCGTGGCCGCCTCGGCCTGGTCGAGTTCCGTGCCTTTCGAATGGCGGTGGATGCCGAATCCGCGGCGGCCATCGCCGCGATGCTGCGCGCGCTGGCGGTGATGCTGGCCAGGCAGGAATCGCACGCTGCACCGATCGAGTGGGGCAGCCGTCTGCACGATCGCTTCGCGCTGCCGTTCTACTTGCTGCAGGACCTGCAAACGGTGTTTGACGATCTCCAACGCGCCGGCCTGGGCCTTGGTGAGCCGATAACCCGTCAACTCTGCGCCGACACCTGGCGCCACGTCGGAGATGCCGAGCTGGCCGGTTGCCGGCTCGATGTCGACCTCGCAATCGAATTCTGGCCGCTGCTGGGCGACACCGCCGAGCAATCAGGCGGTTCGCGCCTGGTCGACGCCAGCACCAGGCGTCTGCAACTGACACTGCGGCCCAGCGGTGATCAGCACGTGGCCCTCGACGGCTGGCGCCTGTTGGCCGGCGACTACCAGGTTCCGCTGCGCCGGGAGCAGGATGACAACGGCCTGGTCCTGATCACCGGCCTGCGATATCGCGCGTTCGTACCCTGGACAGGCCTGCACCCGGGACTCGGCGCACAAACACCGATCGTGCTTTACCTGCTGCCGCCCGGTGGAGAAAACGGATTGTGCTGCACCCTGCACGACTGGCAGCCCGAGGGCAAACCCTATGACGGCCTGCCTGATAATCTCGAAGAGGCACGAAGACGCATCGCCGAGCGCTTCGTGGTCGAAGTGATCCCGCCGGACCAGGTGCCCGACGCAGTCAACCCGCCGGACGCAGCCACCAGTGACTACTGCCTTGATTTGCGCCGCACCTGAGCAAAGCGGTTTTAACCAATCAACTCGCACTCAATCATCGTTCCCGCCACGATCAAAAGCCAGCTCATGCACCGCAATAGCCGACCAACATGAAATTCCAAAAAGAACTTCGCGTCATTCCCGCGGAAGCGGGACGGCAATGCCAGCACATGGTTTAAGTAATCGGAGCAGGCTCAGCTATAGGCGCTGGCATAGATTGATCGTAAAAGCCTTCCCCGGGGCCAGATACCGGATTCGACTCAAGGTTAATGAATGCTACGCCCGGACAAATAACGTCAGGTTTAGATTCTCTACGCATCCCGGGCGGCTAACTACTTTGAACAAAATTGCAAAAACATGCTGGATCGATGATGGTAAAAAAAGGGTTGAAGGGAACTCCGCCGCACTTACGCCTTCTGTAGGATTAATGGCTCTTTGACTCAGTAAACTCATATGAAACGCATTACCCTGTTACTCTGCCTGCTCACATTACTTCCTCTACCGGGCTACTCGGCTTCGCCGCGGGTTGTACAAAGCGAAACAGTCGCTTTCGTACTGGAAAAAGTGACCGATGGATTGCGTACCCCCTGGGGGTTGGCGTTTATCTCCGATACCCGGCTCCTTATCACCGAACGTGAAGGAAGCATCAAACTGCTCGATACTCAAAGTAAAACCCTTACCCCAGTGCAAGGCGCGCCCGCTGTACTGGCCGAAGGTCAGGGTGGTCTGATGGATGTTGCCGTGCCACCCGATTTCTCCGCCGGTGACTGGATTTACTTTACCTTCGTGCGTAATAAAGATGGTGAGGGTGTCACCGTCCTGGCGCGTGCAAAATTAACCTCAAATAAACTGGTGCAATGGCAGGATCTACTCGAGACGCGATCGGCCACCGGCACCGGATTTCACTTCGGCAGTCGTATTGCGTTTGATGAAAAAGCTTATGTCTACTTCGGTGTTGGCGACCGCGGTGAGCGACCCAATTCGCAGGACCTCACGAATCATGCCGGTAGCGTGATGCGCTTGTTCCGTGACGGCCGCGTCCCGCCGGACAATCCCTTCAACCAGCGCTCTGATGTGCCACCCGAAATCTGGAGCTACGGTCATCGCAACCCGCAGGGCATGGCCTATGATCACGCGCACAAACGCCTGTGGTTGATTGAACACGGCCCCCGCGGTGGCGATGAAATCAATCGGGTTCTGCCCGGACGTAACTACGGCTGGCCGGTGATTTCCTATGGCAAGGAATACTGGGGCCCGATGGCAGTTGGTGAAGGCACGCACCGTGACGGCATGGAACAACCCGTCAAACAATACACCCCCTCGATTGCTCCGGGCAGTTTACTGCTTTATACCGGTAACAGCTTTCCTGCCTGGCGCGGCAACCTGTTTGCCGGCGCACTCAAACTGCGCCATCTTAACCGGGTCACATTGAGTGTGGACGGCAAAGCGATCGGTGAAGAACGTCTACTGACAGAGCTGGATGAACGTATCCGTGCCCTGGCACAAAGCCCCGAGGGCTGGCTGTATTTTTCCACCGATAGCGGCAAGATCTATGTCATCAAACCTGTCGATAAACGATAAATCGGTACGCAAATGAGTATCTGATGTGACCAGGCAATATTCTCTAATCACCGCACGATGCCCCGGCAGCTGTTAATAATAACGTTTGCCGCCACGGCGCAGTGGTCCGGTCTGAGCACTGCACAGGAGTTCGATGAACAGACACCATTAGTGGTTCATATTACAGCGCCATTGATCGAAACCCGGTGGCAGGATGCGCCGAGCGGGGTGACGCTGATCGACGATGACGATATTAAAGGCGGTCGTGCACCCATACAACCCACCGATGCGTTGAACCTGGCGCCCGGCTTGCTGGTGCAAAACCGCAATAACTTTGCGCAAAACCCGCGCGTCTCGATCCGTGGATTCGGTGCCCGTGCGCCATTTGGCATCCGCGGCGTGCGAGTACGCCTGGATGGCATTCCCTTGACCACGGTGGATGGCCAGGCACAGATCGATGCCATCGACCCCAGCTCCATCAAAATCGTCGAGGTGCTGCGCGGCGCTAACGCCGTACTGCATGGTAATGGCAGTGGCGGCCTGCTCGATTACCACAGTTATTTACCTGGCCATACCCCGTTCGCCAGGGTCGAGACGCAGCTGGGTGGCTTTGGCCTGGTCCGTGCACACGGCGCACTCAGCAACCAATACAATACCAGTGATGATTCTTCATGGGCTTACCGCGGCGCCGTCACTCATCTTGAACAAGACGGCTATCGCGAACAAAGCGCGGTGGAACGGTTCAATGCAGGCCTCAGGCTGAATTATCAACAGGGCAGTCGCGACTGGTTTGCGATCCTCAACCACCTCGACAACCCGCTGGCCGAAGACCCCGGCGGACTGACTTATGAGGAATGGCAAAGCGATCCTTCCCAGGCAGCCCCGCTCGCCAGTGCCATGAATGCCGGGAAAAAGGTCAGCCAGAACATTGCCTCTTTGGGTATGGTGCAACGCTTGGGCGGCGCCAATCATCAGCTTCGCGCGCAAACCTGGCTGACCGAACGGGACTTTCGTCAGCAACTGCCATTTCCTGGCGACAGCCTTGTCCGCTACGATCGGCAGATCATCGGCGGCGCGCTGCATTACCAGCGCCCACTGGACGAATTCATCCTGCACACTCAACTTAGCCTGGAAGACCAGCAGGATGATCGACAACGCTTTTGCCGTAATATCGACCTCGAACCGTTCATTTGTCGCAACGGCATCAGCGATGACCTGGCACTGGATCAACGCGAAACAGCGCGCAATGCCGGCCTGGGGTTACAATTTGCCGGGCCCGTCGCGAGGCAACAGGGGCGCTGGGTCATCGGTGTGCGGCACGACCGCCTGCGCCTGGCAATCGACGACAACCTGCAGCCAGGCGGTATCGACAACTCCGGCGAACGCGTCTATAACGAGACAAACTATAGCCTGGGCTACAGCCACATGCTCGATGGCCAGTGGAGCGCCTTCAGCCAATACGCCACTAGCTTCGAGGCCCCTACATTCACCGAGTTTGCCAACCCTGATGGCAGCGGCTTTCGCCCGGGCCTGGAACCCCAAACGAGTCGCAGCTTCGAAATCGGCTTACGCGGCCAGCTTTATGGTTTACAACTCGAGGCGAGCTTGTTCACGGTGCGCGTCAACGACGAGATTATCGTTGACGATGATCCCGGCGCCGCTCCTGGTGATGAGCGCACCTTCTACCGCAATGCCGATCGCACCCGTCGCGACGGTCTGGAACTGGGCGGTCGCTGGTGGCCAAGAGCGCTGCCACGCTTGCAACTGTCTGGCGCGATAACTTACATGGATGCGCGTTTTGATGACACAAGCACTAACGTGCTGCCGGGTCTGCCAGACTGGACTGCTTTCATTGATGCCAAATACCAGTTTCAGCAGGGCTATTTTGCCGGCCTTTCCGCGCAATACATTGGCAACCGCTACGCTGATGACGCTAACAACGTTGAGGTTCCATCGCAAACCGTCACCAACCTGCGCCTGGGCCGCAAACTCTCGAGCAGCCAATATGACACCCAACTGGTCATCGGCATCGAAAACCTGTTCGATAGCGAACACCTGGACAACCTGCGTATCAACGCCAGAAATGCGCGCTATTACGAACCCGGTTCAGCGAGGCGGATCTATGCCGGAATCGAATTCAGCTGGATATGATTACTTTGCCCGTTGTATGTCAAAGGTTAACTCATTTGATATTCTTTCTGTGCGGGCTAGTCCTCACCGACGAGTTCCTTGATGATGTACCCGCCTGATTTCTCGTCCAGCTTCAATGTCAACAGGCCACGCGCCTGCGCCTCTTCCAGCAGTTGTCCGAAGGTGCGGAAGCCGTGATAGGTCTCGTTGAAACCCGGTTTGCGGCGTTTCAACGTCTGTTTGACCATCGACCCCCAGACCTTGTCCTGTTCGCCACGTTCCTTGAACAGGGCCTCGACCGTTTCGACGACCAGGTCCAGCGCCTCCTGCTGTTTGTCATCCTCGGACTTTACGCTGCTTTTCTTGCCCGCCTTCTTTGCGGCGGGCTTGCGCCGTGCCCGGCGCGGCTTCCCGGCTTCGCGCACCAGGTCGTCGTAGAAGATGAACTCGTCGCAGTTGGCGATCAGCAGATCGGAGGTAGAGCTCTTCACGCCAACGCCGATAACCACCTTGTCGTTCTCGCGTAATTTGCTGACCAGTGGCGAGAAGTCCGAGTCACCGCTGATGATCACGAAGGTATCGACATGCGACTTGGTATAACAGAGATCCAGCGCATCGACGACCATGCGAATGTCGGCGGAATTCTTGCCTGACATGCGCACATGGGGAATTTCAATCAGCTCAAATGCCGCCTCGTGCATAGCCCCCTTGAATTCCTTGTAGCGGTCCCAGTCGCAGTAGGCCTTCTTGACAACGATGCTGCCCTTGAGCAACAGGCGCTCCAGCACCTTCTGTATGTCGAAGGCGGCGTACTTGGCATCGCGCACGCCCA
>JABDQW010000018.1 GCA_013042055.1 Gammaproteobacteria bacterium
TTGAAATGCTCTGCAATTTCCTTTAACGTTTTACCGGAATAATCCTGACAGAGCTTCATCGCAATCCAACGCGGAATATTTCTTGGACCTCTCCCTCGTTTAGCAATCGTAATTTGAATGGTGGACACTCCATAATATTGCGCTACCGTTTTTACCATCTGAGTTAGACTCTCAACGCTTCGCCACCTCAGTCTTTGATTGCTTTGTTCTTGATAATACTCGATCTTTGAATTGTTAACCAACAAACAGGACACCCATGAATTAAAATTGACACCCGCCTGGTAAATTCGTAGTGTTGAACCAACAGAACGCTACGGAGAGCGCCATGCCCAGAAGCTTAAGGGGTCAAATCTTGACTTATCGTATTTAACGCCTTCAGTAAATTCCGGTCGTCCTCTAAAATTCTGTTTAGTCGACCTATCGTCTGCGATACTGTACAGTAATGACTGACATTGAAATGCTCTGCAATTTCATTTAACGTCTTGCCGGAATAATCCTGACAGAGCTTCATCGCAATCCAACGCGGAATATTTCTTGGACCTCTCCCTCGTTTAGCAATCGTAATTTGATCGGTGGACACGCGATAATATTGCCCTACCGTTTTTACAACCTGAGTTAGACTCACAACGCTTCGCCACCTCAGTCTTTGATTGCTGTGTTCTTGATAGTACGCGATCTTTGAATTGTTTGTCTCCCCAAATAGGTGACAGGATGCCTTTACTGTAGAATTGCCTGGTTTCCTCATCGTTACCCGCTTCCACATAGCGCCGATACGCTGCGTATCGTTGTCTTGACGAAAGTTCACCATAAACAGCCTCCCGATATAACCACTTCGGACAGTTTCCTTGATTGATGTACGCTGAATAGCTCGACCAGGGGTATTTTTCCAGTTGTTTAACCAGCGGAATTTTCGTTTCAATCGGATTGCGGTGTATGTACCGACTGACTTGCAGCAAATACGCATTCGTATCGATCAATACCGCTTTGTACCGTCCTCGAAACAACGGCCCATAGGTCTTATTTAGGCGATTGTAACGTTGGGTATACAATCCATCGATGTGCTGCATGATTCGGCTCAAATTGCCGCGTGGCGTTTTTATCAGCAAATGATAATGGTTCCCCATCAAACAATACGCTAAACATTGTGCCCCGAAGCGTTGATCCGCTTCTTCAATACCCTGCAAATAGGCTTGATAATAGGCTTTGCCATGAAATGTAAGCGCTCTGCCTCGACCACGATTCATTACGTGGTACACCGCATCGTCATATTCAATTCGTAAGGGCCTGACCATGTTCCTCTATATAGTCAGCTAAATACTATATGTCAAGATTTGACCCCTTATTCCTTTTATTCTTTCTTATTACTTATTAACTGAGTCGTTAGGGTAGGGCTAGTGACTGGCACTATTAGGCAGCAGTTTCTCAACGACCCTTCTGAACTCTATCACATTGATGGGCTTGGAGAGGTAACGTCGAAATCCTGCGTGTAGCCCCTTCTCGATATCATTTTGCAAGGCGTTTGCACTAACCGCGATGACTGGAATCTTGTTCGTGATCTCACTGCTCTGCAAGCGCTTCAGAACCTCGAGGCCATCCATCTCCGGCAGACAAATATCCAAGATGATCAGGTCGGGTTGGTGTGCCAGAGCCATCTCCAATCCCAATGAGGGCGTGTGAGCAGAAAGCAATTGCAGGCCTGGCATGTCATCGACAATTGTTTCGAGCAACTGGACATGGCTGGGGCTGTCTTCTATATAAAGTAGCGTGGTACTCGCGAGTTCTGGCATTTCAACACCAGGGGTAACAGTACCCGGGATATCTTTTACCGGTGGTTGGCTCGAATAAAGCTCTATCCAGAATGTGCTGCCATAACCTAATCTAGATGTCAAACCAATTCGCCCTTGCATGAGTTCAACTAACTGCTTGGTAATGGACAGGCCAAGGCCCGTACCATCCATCGTATGTCGATGCATATAACGTCGGTTGAATGGGTCGAATATAATATCCTGATCAGCTTCTGGTATTCCAGAACCTGTATCGGTAATACTGATGCGTACAGAATCTGTCTGCACCTGTTCACAGCTTACTGTGATAGTTCCGCCTTCCTTATTGTATTTCACAGCATTTGACAGCAAGTTGATTAACACTTGCTTAATGCGAACCGGGTCGCCTCGTACGTATATCTTGCCACAAGGGGGAAGCGTGTTGTACACGTCAATGTTACGTTTCTGTGCCAGTGGTTCTATGGCATCCAGGCAATTATTTATACGTTCAATTACATCGATCGACTCAGTATGCAGCTCCATCTTATGAGATTCAATTGACGACAGGTCAAGTAGATCCTGTACTAGATCCAGCAGATGCCAGCCCCCTGAAAGAATCTGACTGATACCTTTCTTCTGTTCCTTACTCAGGCTTTTATTTTTGTCTATGTCCAGGAGCTGCGCAAATCCGAGTATGGCATGTAGCGGGGTGCGTAACTCATGGCTCATCTGTGACAGGAATTGTGACTTGGCATGGTTAGCCTGTTCGGCATGTTCCTTGGCCTCGACCAACTTTCCCTCCGCCAGTTTCTGCTCTGTGATGTCGGAACTCAAAGCAATGTAATGATCGACCGTACCATCAGAGCTGGAAACTGTGTTTATATGCAGGTATTGGGGGTAGATTTCACCATTCTTCCGTTTATCCCATATTTCACCACTCCACTCTCCCTTAGTAGTAATAGAGTCCCACATATCTTGATAAAATGCTTTATCGTGTTTACCCGATGCAAAAAATCCAGGGTTTTTTCCGACAATATCTTCCAATAAATAACCAGACATTTTTGTGAACGCAGGATTGCAACAAATGATGGCATTATCTTTGTCGGTCACGAGCATGGACTGACTACTGTGCTGAAAAAGCAGTCCTGCCAATTCACGCTCTGTTACATCCGAGTGCGTTCCCACCATACGTAACGCTTCACCATTCTCGTTACGGCTGACAACCTTGCCACGGGTTAAGACCCACGACCAACTTCCGCTCTTATGTAAAACCCGGTGCCTGCTGGTAAAAAATTCTGTATTTCCATCAAGGTGCTCCTGTAAGGTGTTTCGCACCATTCTGATATCGGATGGATGGATAGAGGGTGCTTCTCCAGTTTCGTCAGGTTGAGCGCAAGTCACATCAAACAGGGAACTTTTACTATCGGAAAAAGTAATATCGCCATGTTCGATATCCCAGTCCCATACGTTTTCCCCGGTGTCTTCCAGAATAAACTGCCAGCGCTGCTCACTGGCTAGCAATGCGGCCTCCGCCTGTTTGCGCAATGTCTTTTCCCTCATAAGGTCCATAGTGCGACCGGAAAGACTGTCATACATTGTGAGCACGGTATCGATAAGGACTCTCATTGAGCCGCTCATCTCATAATTAGCTTGTATCTTGGCCTGTCCTAATGGAAGTCCTGATTCAATCGCCAGGACGGCCTTTGACATGCGCTTGTCGGTGTCCAGAATATGAGAAGCAAGCCAATGCGACAGAAAAGCGACAATGTCTTGAATTACATCATCAAGCGGCTTGACTTTTTCTCCCTGTCTCATCTCGGTGACTTTGGCGATAAATGATTCGTGAGTCCGCACATGACTTGTAAACCAGTCATCGTTCATGAAGTGGGCGGACCATATTTCTTCCTCCGTCTTGAAATGATAATCGGCATATTCTGCCAACTCATCAAATATTTTGTTCAAGGTGATGGGATTGGAACGATTAGCCAGGTGAGCGGCCAACTGATTTAGTATATTGACCAGTTGCTGATGCTGCTCATCGATCAGTGCAATTCCTGTTTCGAAATTACTATCCCATGGGAAAATTTCAAAATATTCTATGTGTTCATCGGCCATCTACTGTTATTTCAAAAAGTTGTGTTGGTGAACGTACGATGTCGGGTGATCTCATTACTAATACTGGCATTCAGACGTGGAAGCTATGCAATCGGAGTCATATTTTATAGGATAGTTATGCGTCTGCTCATATACTAAGTTCTGTACGATTTTTCTCCATCAATCGTGAATGAATCATACTTACGGTTTAATTTTAATTTCAATGAGCTTTGTCCGTTTCTTTTATTCCAGCTTTGCTAAACATAACAGCGGCCAGGAAATATTCTTCGTCTTCAGAAAGGCCCTGACTACATAGTTTGCACGAAGGAACAATAATAATATCGTTTGGCTTCGGTTTTGAAAAATAGCTATACGGGTAGTGAGCTATTCGTGGTCAGAGTAAAAATTCATGGCGGTCCACAAAGGTCCGTTCTTTCTCTGTTGGGCAAGATTCCTATTCGACCGTTTTGTGGTGCAAGCAGTCACAAATAAATTATATCACCAGTGGCCGTTATGGGTCGATCCCAGTATTCCAGCGAAAGCTAATATACGAGATTTTTAACAGACCGCTATCCGTCACGAAGTGAACGGTCGAGCTTAAATAGTACGCCCTGCATCAGCGGAGCTTCGTGCTACTGAGATCCTTCCCTCCCCCTCCCTCTCGGCCAATAACAGACGGTCAACACTTACTTAACCGGCCGCGAGACGCGGCGCTTCGAGCAGCCGGATTGAAGTGATTGTTGGCCCTTCTGGTTCATGTCATGTCAAGACGCATCACGAGTCGGTCCCTCGCTGTCTCGGGCGGAAGCCCGATGGAATTCGCCTGTTCTTCGAGCGTCATGATGAACTCGGGGAACTTGTTTCGGTCCTGTAGTTCCGGATATGGATGCCGATCAACAAGGCGAAACCCCAGTTTTTCCCAGAATGTATGTCCGGCACTGCCCGTTATTTCGTAGATGATGGGAAGGTCCTCAAAAGAGTTGGCCTCAATTCCTTCCCAACTGTTTGATTTAGCCCATTCAATCAAGGCTCTAACCATGTGCTTGCCGATGCCCTTCCGCTGGTAGGGATTCTCTTTCTGCTGGGGGCTTCCTGTCATCAGGCAATGGACTACAAGCGTCTTGTCTTCTATATCTGCAGGGTTCGGGAAGTCGCTGTCTGCAAAGTCCTCAGCCGGGCCCGCCGGAGGGTCCTGTTGAAGGCAAGGGCCACCTGCACCTTTCATATCGCAGACGGCCTTAGGATAGAATCGAAGGAATCCCACGACCCGATCACCGGCATGTGCCAGGATAGCGCAAGATCCATAGATTCTGGTGAGCTTCACCAAGAGGGGTACGTTTCGGTCGCGAAAGCGTTCCAATGGCAGCTTGTTTGAAGATGGCCACTGGTCGATGGTGTCGCGGGTGAGCGGCCCATCGTGAAGACAACGCCAGACAATAAACTCTTCCGTCATCGGTTCAACCACGACGTCTTCAATCAAGAGACTCTCCATTCGGGCCAGCTATTACTAATTAGCAAGTACAGCCCCCGATTTTCTAATGCCAACATATCATGCAATCGTGATAATAGTGAAATATTACGAATGTCCGTTCAGGGTCGACAGCGGTAATTTAGTGGTTAATATTGCCGTTTGTTAACAGGCCGCTATACGTCGTGAAGAAGACGGTTGGGCTCGATAGCCAGACCTCCCAGTCGGCCGTAACCTGCGCTCGAGACGACATCGATAGACTATGCAGGCATAATGAATCTATTGGTATTTACATTGTAGTATCCGAAGTATGAGAAGAAAATCCGGTTGAGCGGTTCTTCGATCCTGGCTCATATTCTAAGATGGCCTCATATCGATAATGTTTGCGTCCCGGTTCGATCTATTTAATTCAGGGAACTGTTTGAGCAAGCTGTTGAGTGGCATCGGCCGTGCAAAAAAATAGCCCTGGAACCTGGTGCAGCCTCTGTCTTTTAGATAATTCAGTATCTGTTCATTTTCTACTCCCTCAGCAACAATATCGATTTGCATGTGCTTTGCCATCGCAATGACAGTTTCTACAATAACGGCATTGCTTTCGTCTTTATCGATATCGAGCACAAAGGATTTGTCTATTTTAAGTATATCCACAGGTAAACGTTTCAGATAAGCCAGCGATGAATAGCCTGTGCCAAAGTCATCGATCGAAAAACTGACACCCGCAGATTTCAGTTTCTGCATCTTCTCGATTGCTGCTTCGATATCTCTGATAAGCATGCTTTCGGTGATTTCAAGCTGGATATTATCTGGATTGACTCCGGCCATAGCGATGATTTCTTTTAATTTGTCAACGAATACCGTCTCAGCAAACTGACGTGGGCTGACATTGATACACATTTTAAGATTACGGCCCGCGGGTATTCTGGAAAGATCTCTACACGCAGTGTTGGACACCCAGTCGCCTATCTGGGTAATGAGACCGGTAATTTCAGCAATTTCGATGAATTCATTCGGAGCAATGATCCCTTTCGCAGGATGGTTCCAGCGCAGTAAGGCCTCGAGTCCGATAATGCTATGGTCAGCATCAACCTGCGGTTGATAAAACAGTTCAAGCTCGTCTTCCGCCAATGCCCGGCGCAGACCTTTCTCGGTCGCCCGTCTGTTGTCTACTGTTTTCTGCATTTCCGGCAGAAATATTCTGACGGTGTTGCGCCCGGCCTGTTTGGCTTCGTACATGGCAACATCTGATTGTTGCAGCAGTTGATCTGCGCTGGTTTCTGTTAGCGGGAACAGCGCGATGCCTATACTCACAGTAACATGTAACTCATGTCCACTGATTTGAAAGGGTGCGTCGAGCAGTTGCAATATCTGATCTGCAACATTCATCACATTATCCATTGCTTGTACCGGCGTATCTCCAACCTCTGCGAGCAAGATGATGAATTCATCACCGCCCAGACGTGCAGCCGTATCCTCATCTCGGACTCGCTGATTAATGCGTGACGCGACCTGTTTTAGCAGTTCGTCGCCTACAGTGTGGCCCAGGGAATCGTTGATTGTTTTGAAGTGATCAAGATCAAGGAACAGCACGCCACCAATATGTTTATGCCTGATAGAACGGGCGATCTCCTGTTTGAGGCGTCCGATTATCAATCGGCGATTGGGCAGATTGGTTAACGCGTCATAATGCGCCTGATACTGGATTGTTTTTTCTGCCAGGACCTGCTCATGACGAAGTAAAAGCGACTCCTTTATTGTCTGGTTCAGCCTTTTTGATGTTATCAGCAGCATTACAGTAAACAATATTGACATCGCTCCCATGGCATAATTGATGTCTGTGTCCACTTGAAAGAAACGGACGATAATCGGCAGCATCGCAAACAGTATGAACGCGCATACAGAGCTGAGTAGCGGAGCCAGTGTTGTTACAGCTCCAGCAGACATGCCTGCGATTACAAAAGCAGTAAACACCTGGTGAACAAAGCTATCTTCGGGAAACAGCCAGATGGCTACGGCACCCCAAGTAAGTCCTGATGCTGCACTGACGATAAAAGTGAGGTGCGTCCAGTAAATAGGAGCCTGTTCTAATGTATAGCGTTTGTTGAACTGCAAATACAGGCCCCAACGTATCAGTGAGAGTCCGTTCGTAATGCAGAACCAGATTAGAATCGTTGTATGAGCAACAACACTCAGTTGTACGATACTCAATGCAACACTATTAATCAGAACGGCGATCAGTGTCAGTGGTACAGATGAATGGATAATGCGTGCCAGTCCTGACCTGATATCAGGCGGCACGCCAAAATCGCTAATTGATCGCTGAAGTTGTGCTGATTGGTTCTGGCCGCTATTAACCATAAGCGAACGTATGTCTTTATATGAGCTGAATCTAAGTCGTTACTCTTAGTTATAGTTATAAATTTGATTAGGTAGCGGTTTTTGAACGAATTGATGCTAATGTTAACGGCAATGTAAAAATGACCCGGCTTTCATTAACGCCGGTTCTAAAGCCACAGCAGGGGAGACGAGATGCTCAAAGAGCAAGGTCTTATGGAAATTAGAATATTGCATAAGGGGTCGGCATACGGGGGCGGACCAACACAACCAATTGAAATGCTGGTGTGTAGTGGTCCGACCCCAAAGTACAGACTCTCCGACCCCGAGATACTCTGCGAGCGTAAGAGATGAATATGCGTGGCCGGTTCCCAATTAAAACGACTTACCTGGCGGACTCTACAATACGTCTGGTTTTCGCAAGAGCAGATGGATATACTCCATGCGACCGTCGCGAAGCATGTTATACATTGGTGTGCCCCGCGCCCCCACGAAATTGTTCATCAATGGCCGCCAGATACGCAGCACTTTATGATCTATCGTCGCCATACGTTGCTCTGTTACACGATCAAGCGCACGCACGACCTGTCGATTGATAAGCTCTTCGTATACGGTTTGCAGTCCACATGCGGCGACATTCTCCCGAAGCCGCATCATGCCTGCAGTCGTGCGCAAGTCGCAAAATGCCAGCTGCCCGCCGGGACGCAGTACTCGCCTGACCTCACTGAGAAAGCGCTGCATGTCGGCATAACAGTGGGACGATTCGATATTTATTACGATGTCGCAACATGCCGAGGCCACCGGTAAAGCCTCGGCTCGACCGGTCTCGAAGCTCAGCCCAGGTGCCTGGTGTGCTGCCCGGCAGCGAGCTACGGCCAATGGCGACAGGTCGATGCCGGTCAGCGCGCGTGGTAGGTACCGGGTTGCAAGGAAGGCCGCTCCGCCGCCGCGGCCGCAACCCACTTCCAGAACATCCTTCCCGGCCAGATCGAGCCGGGCGACGACATGATCATAAAGCTGCAGTGGATAGCGATACGGCTCCTGCTCGGGATCCAGTTTCAAGGTCTGCTGACTACCCCGCAGAGGCACATAGCCGTAGTTCATCAAAAGCCAATCACCATCCCTGTCCCGCTGCGCCAGCAAATCATACCACCAGCGCCATAAGCGGTGCCGAAGCTTGGGCACACCGGTAAGCGCAACCAGACCAACTCCGAGAATGCTAGCGCGTTGGCGCACTATTCGGGCTCCTGACCGTCGAATTCCAAAGGTGGTGAGACGTGATCAACAATGCGGTATCGTCACGGTCTATTGCTGGTTCAATTTTTAATGACATAGCACAAACCGCTGTTCCACTCGGACAGTATCTGCGTTTAGCCCAGCGCCCTCGCAAGCCATCATTGCCTGGCATTGATATAATTGATAGCGAGCTTAACAAATGCAGTGGAACAAATCATGAGCGGCTGCCATGAGCCGGTTTGGATAGCATCTTTGCCAGTTAAAGGGGTCAAACCGCTTTAAGGCTGGATCAACGGCTCGGCGGCCAGTCGTCATCGACGAATATCTTGGATTTTTCGCATTGAAGGGTGTGTCACAGAGCATGCGCATGCAGGCCAGATATTGCTGGAGACGTTCCATTTCCTCTTTTTTCGATGGACGGTTCCTGGCCATAGCGGCAAGGCGTGCTACTTTCGATTCATACTCGTCATAGCCGAGCGTCTGTTCTTTGTGCATGGGCACAAAATAGGTGTTCACCGTGCGGCCTGGAAGCTGATCCTCTACTTCCTCTTTACGACGACGCAACATAATGGATTGCAGCCGTTCAAGCATCCGATCGAGGTTCTTGTAGCCAATAGCACGTCCTTTCTCGTCCAATTGGTAAAACTCACGGTTGAAGCGGAACAGGGGGCCGAAGATATGCGGAATCTAGGGTCAAGGAACTGTGCGATAGAGTAAATCTCATCAATACGGTTATCTATCGGTGTGCCGGTAAGCACGAAGGCATAGGTGCTTTTCTGGCGCCTGGCTCGTGAACCCTGGAAAAGCGTGAAGGCGGGTCGGTGAATTTGGCGATTTGCTGCTCCCATTCGCCTGGGATTCGATTTGGAAAGATTCATTGGCACCAGGCAGACGACGCCGTTCGATCTCATCGACGTCAGTCGTGAACCGTCCTGTTGAACGGCGTCGACTCTGCGTTTTCTTCTGACGTTTATTTGCCATTGGCATGGCTTATCCTGCTGTTGTCTCAATCTTGCGAATGGATGCTAACATAGCAATGGTTCAGACCGTTCACCGAGGGTGCTGCTGGCGCAGTTCATGGTTTTGAATCTCGCAGCAGAATTGTAGGCGATCGCAGTCGATTTCGCATCCGGTACCTAATTGGTTTCATGGGTGTTAATTCCTCTACACTGGTTGTCGTTTATTTCGAGTTTTAAGTCTCATGTGACGTTTGGCAATCACCCTCCAGTCTCATACAATAACCAGATAGTGTCGCACCGTGTTCAGGTGGTTTTCATAAGCTGCTGACATATAACCTATAATCACGGCCTGACTTCAAGCCTCAATAGAAGTTTCTACCCTGATGGAGAGAAAATGAGTTTAAGCAAATGTACGGAATGTGGCCACGATGTTTCAAACAAAGCAGCTGCTTGTATTCATTGTGGACATCCCAATGATATGATGACCCGGCCGCACGCACCTTTGGCCACCGCATGGAACGCTGTAACCACATCCAGGACACCTATTAATGTTTTCGCTTTGGCAATGATGGCATGTTCGGCAATACTCGGTGCCAGTGCCACACAAATTGACAATGCATGTGATCTAACTGCTTTTACTTACACCTTGCATATCTTCCTTGCCATCTCTGGCATGTTTTTCGCGACAATCCTCTTTTGCAGGAAGGGCATGTATCATCCGGAAGACCTTGCGAAGGCCAAACAGGCGGGTGTGGAAGACTTGGGGCACGACAAACCCATGATTGCAGCCATTTTCATATGTCTTATGGTTGGCGGATACACAGTCTATCACCTGATTTCCGGAAGCTTGGGAAACGAGAAACATCAATTAATGCAATGCGTCAACTACGAGCTTAGCATTGGTGGCAAGCCAGTTGGAGCGTATCGGTACCAATACTATCTTCAGCCCGCCCTAGATAGGCATGGTCGAATCACGCACTGTTTCTTTGAAGATCCTTGTTTTTCTACAAATATGAAATACTTATAATATTCAACGCCGCCTGGTTAGAAATGCGGGCTAGAAACGTGCTGGAATGACGGTTATCTCGGGCATCAGTAACTACGGGCACATCTGACAAGGCTAAAAACTTGACGCTACGATGCGTAAGTGGGGCGGCAATTGGTAGCGTTCCACGGACCGTGCCGAAACCTGATCCAGATCAAGACCGCGTTAGCCAGCAGTGACCTGATAGAACAGAATAGCAGTAGCAAGCGTTGTCGCCGCTTTGTCTACGCTTTAACTTGACAATAATTTGAGGTGTCTGAGTTAGGTTTACACTGCCCTTTAAAAAGCGATCTTAGTCGATAAATCACCCCGTCTGTTAATTTTTTTGACTTCTGTCTGAGAAATTTACGCCGTTCGTCGGGTAAATCGTCATCTGCGTCGATTGCTCAACAGGCTTTGTTGGATTTGCGAAATTATCTCTGATAATCATGCCGTTTTAGCGAAAAAGACTTACGTGTCTCCTATAATATTTCAATAAGTTATGAGATTTTTCGAAATCTACAGAAGCACTATTAGTGCGATGGCTGAGGCTCTCGATTTATGAAATGCACCGAGACATCCGCGGAATCGTTGTGATATGCACTCAGTAGAGCTTTTTGGTGCGTAAATTTTAAATGCAGCTAATCGCACAATGATTACATGATAATTAGCACGCTTGAGTAATAACCGGCTTCTGTTAGAAGGAGGCACGAGATGGATACGCAGACCCACACAACAAAAACAGATGGTCATTCGACCAACGTAGCGGCCAGCACCAGCATCCAGCAATCCGATGCGCTGATGCGGAGTGCCTTGGAAAAGTTGAAGGCACAGCTTCTAGAACGAATGACCGAGATGTTCGCCAATGCTGATGAATATTTGATCGGTTACAGTGAAATTGCCGAGCACGAAGATGAGTCTGATGATGAGTCTGATGGTGAATCCGATAACGGTAACGAGAGTTACTGCGAAAAGTTAGTCAATTTGCTTCACGCCGAACAGAACAATATCGAATCGGTATTCTTTAAGGCATTAGATGAAAATGAACCTGCAAAAGAAAAGACGCTCAGTGAGGAAGTGACACTGGCTAACAAGCTGTCGCTGGTTGATCAGGACGATATGGATGAAATGGTAGCAGTAACAGCTATGTACTCCAATGCGATGAACAGGTATGAAGAAGAGGTAACCAACCTCGAAGCGCGCATTGAATACCTGGAGATAACGTCAAACGAGAAATTAGAAAAATATAGGTTCAACCCCAGGCATATTTGTGAAGCCTATCAAACCGCACTCAGGCAAACCGAAATGCCTATCGAATTCAAACTGCCGCTGTTCAAGTTGTTTGATCACGAAGTGAGTTCTCGCCTTGGTGACATGTACAAGGCGCTAAACCAAATATTTGTCGATGCAGGCATACTGCCAGAGGTCGTTTATCATGTAGAAAGTAACACTTCTGCGGCGCATTCGAGTGATGCGTACGCTTCTGATGAAGCTAACGTAACAGATGACACCAATCCGCAGGACATACATAGCCCGCATGAAGACCATGGCGAAGCTGATTTAGAAGGACATAAGACACAAGCGGGTGCGCCAGGTAATAAGATACCACGTTCACACGATGAAATTAGCCGCTTTATCAGTCAGTTTATGAGCGGCTCCGCAACAGCAAAAGGCGAAGATCTCCCGCAATCATTCTCAACAATTGTGTCCGAGCCGGAGAATCATACCAGTTATACCCGGGGTGATTTGTTGAATGCGCTTTCGAAAGTGCAGAGTGATCTCGCTGAAGCCAAGATTGGTACCGATACAGCAGTAGACACTGAGCAGATCAAGCGTGCAATCATTGCAGACTTGGGACGCAGTCATGGTGGTGCTGTTACAAAAACAGTGCATGCTCTGGACCAGCGGTGTATCGATTTTGTTGGCCTGATATTTCAGGCTATTGCAGAAGATGATAGCATTTCAATGGTAATAACGAATTTGCTGATGCTACTGCAGATTCCGATTATCAAAATCGCCATGTCGGATCAACAACTGTTCTCCGACAACGGCCATCCGGCTCGGCAGGCACTCAATCTTATAACCAAGGCAGGAAGAGGTATTACGGACGAAACAGATAAGGTATACCTGCAACTCAAATCAATCGTGCACACGATTTTGCACGAACATGAAGTGAATCGTGTCAGTTTCGAAAAGGCGGTTGATGAGCTGCAATTGTTAATTAGTCAAGAAAACAAGATAGCAGCCGAAAAAGAGCGGGCTGAGCAGCAAGAGATCATCAAACAACACGCCAGGGATGTTGTGCTCAGCGAGATGCGGCGTGTAACGAAGCA
>JABDQW010000027.1 GCA_013042055.1 Gammaproteobacteria bacterium
GCCAGCATGCGTTTGATATTGGTCTGGGCGATGGCGATGATGTTACCGGCGGCCATCGACAACACCGCCAGGATCACCAGCATCATCTGCCAGTCGGCGTGCAAGCCACCGAGGCCTTCGACCAGCAAACGTATGACCATCGCGAAACCGGCGATTTTCGGTGCCGAGCTGATATAGGCTGTGACGACAGTCGGCGATCCGTGGTAGACATCCGGTATCCACATATGGAACGGCACCGCACCAAGCTTGAACGCCAGCGCGACGACGATGAACACCAATGCGAACACCAGGCCGAGCTGTGCGCCGCTGCCGGACTCGACAGTCGCCACCGCATTGGCCACATCCGCGATCGCCAGGCTACCGGACAAGCCGTACAGGATCGACATGCCGTACAGCAACATGCCGGATGCGATCGCTCCGAGCACGAAGTACTTCATCGCGGCTTCCGAAGCATTGCCGTTGTCGCGGTTGAAGGCCACCATCGCGTACAGACACAACGACATCAGTTCGAGCCCCAGATACAGCAGCAACAGATTGCTGGACGACACCATGATCATCATGCCGAGTACGCCGAACAGACCGAGGACGTAGAACTCGCCTTTGAAAATGTTGCGCTCGCGCAGATAGTCTCTGGAATAGACAAAGACCACGAACGTGATCGCCAGTATAAACAGTTTCAAGGTATCGCCCAGCGGATCCTGCACGAACATATCGTTGAACGCCAGCACGCGTTGTTCGGCTTCGCCGAGCGTGATCAGGCCAGCAGTCACCAACAAGGTTAACTGGGATAGGCTGTAGCTCAGGTTGCGGCGCTCGTCGTCGATGTACACGTCGACCACCAGCACGACGCAGGCCATCGTCAGCAAGAAAATCTCGGGCCAGGTTATTGCGATATTGAGTGCGTCAAATGTCATTGTTGTTTCCAGTCTCTATGTCGTCACACTTACGTCATTACCCGTCAAAGTTTCGAAATGGCGACATGCTTCAGCAAATTATCGACCGATGCGTGCATGACATCGACCACCGGTGCCGGCCACAAACCCAACGCCAGTACCGCCACTGCCAGCGTTGCCATGACCACGAACTCGCGCGAATTCAAATCTTGCAGCACGCGCACGTTTTCGTTGGCGACTTCGCCGTAGAAAACGCGCTTGACCATCCACAAGGTGTAGGCGGCACCCAGGATCAGCGTGGTCGCCGCGAGCAAGGCGTACCAGAAGTTGGCGTGAAAGCTGGCGATGATCACCATGAACTCGCCGACGAAACCCGAGGTCCCAGGCAAGCCCGCATTCGACATCGCGAAGAACACCGCGAACGCTGCGAAAATCGGCATGGTATTGACGACACCACCGTAGTCATTGATCTGGCGCGTATGCATACGATCGTAGAGCACACCGATCATCAGGAACAAGGCGCCGGAAATGAAGCCGTGCGAGATCATCTGGATCATAGCGCCTTCCACCGCGAGCGCGGCGCCGTTCTGGCTGGCGTTGGCCGGATTACTCCAGATCTGGAAGACGACGAAGATACCCAGCGTGACGAAGCCCATGTGGGCAATCGATGAATACGCCACCAGCTTTTTCATATCGCGCTGCACCAGCGCGACGAAGCCAATGTAGACCACGGCGACCAGCGACATCAGAATGACCAGCCAGTCGAGCGCCTGACTGGCGTCCGGCGTGATCGGCAGGCTGAAGCGCAGGAAACCGTAACCGCCGATCTTCAACATGATCGCCGCCAGAATCACCGAACCACCGGTCGGCGCTTCCACGTGAGCATCCGGCAACCAGGTATGCACCGGCCACATTGGCACTTTCACCGCAAAAGCCAGCAGGAAGGCGAGGAAAATCAGGGTCTGCTCGGTGAGGCCTAGCTTGAGCACGTGCATGTCCAGGATCGAGAAGCTGTCGCCCTGGTAGTACATGTAGATCAGCGACACCAGCATCAGCACCGAACCGATGAAGGTATAGATAAAGAACTTGATGGTCGCGTAGACACGACGTTCACCACCCCAGATCCCGATAATGATGAACATCGGTATCAACATGCCTTCCCAGAACACGTAAAAGAAAATCGAATCCAAAGCCGAGAACACCCCGATCATCAGACCTTCCATGATCAGAAAAGCCGCGAAATACTGCGAGACTTTTTTCTGGATCACTTCCCATCCGGCGATGACGACCAGGATCGTGGTGAAGGTCGTCAGTATGATCAATGGCATCGAAATACCATCGACACCGAGGTGGTAGTGAATCTTGAAGGCATCGATCCAGGCGTACTTTTCGACGAACTGCATTTCCGCCGTGGTCGTATCGAAGCCGGTATAAAGGCCCAGGCTGAGCAGGAAGGTGATGACCGATACCACCAGCGCCAGGCGGCGTACACCCAGCGTATCTCCCTTGTCACCTGTGAACAGGACAGTGAGACCGCCGATGATCGGGGTCCACAAAGTCAGGCTTAGCAATGGCCAGTCGGCATTCATAATCAACCTAATCTCGTTATAGCGTTAAATAATCACAAACAGCGTCAGCAGCATCAGTACTCCGATGATCATCGCAAAGGCGTAGTGATATAGCAGACCGGTCTGCAGATGACGCACGATACTCGCGAACCAGGCCACCATCTTGGCCGAACCGTTGACGAGCAGACCGTCGATCAAGACGACGTCGCCGATCTGCCACAGGCGGTTGCCGAGCCCGCGGCCGCCAGCACCAAAGACGCGCTCATTGAATTCATCGAAGCCGTACTTGCGGTCGAGGATGTTATAAATGAGACTGAAGCGGTCACGCATCTGTTGCGCAATCGACGGATGCTTGACATAGATGAACCAGGCCGCAAAGACACCCAAAGCGGCAAGATAAACCGCGGGACCGGCAAAGCCGTGCTCGATAAAAGACCAGGCGCCGTGAAAATGCTCGCCCACGCGCGCCAGTGCATTATGTGACTCGTGAATCACGATCGCACCGTCGAAGAAATCACCGAACAGCATTGAACCAATCGTAAAGCCACCGATCAATAGCGACGGAATCGCCAGCGCGATCAGCGGCATGGTGACCACCCAGGGTGTCTCGTGTATATGCTGACGGGTGTGCTCGTCCATACGCTCCTCGGTATGGAAGACCAGGAAAAACATGCGGAATGAATAGAACGCGGTGATGAACACGCCGCTCAGGACCGCGATATAGGCGAAGCTGTGGCCGGGGATTTGCGAATAATGCACGGCCTCGATGATCGCATCCTTGGAGAAGAAGCCGGACGTGCCCGGGAAGCCAATCAACGCCAACGAACCGATCAGCGAGGTCCAATAGGTGATCGGCATGTATTTTTTCAGCCCGCCCATCTTGCGCATGTCCTGTTCGTGGTGCATCGCGATGATGACCGAACCGGCCGCGAGGAACAGCAATGCTTTGAAGAACGCGTGCGTCATCAGGTGGAAAACGGCCGCGGAATACGCCGACACGCCCAGCGCCACCGTCATATAGCCCAGCTGTGACAGTGTCGAATAAGCCACCACCCGCTTGATGTCGTTCTGGACGATGCCGATCAGCCCCATCGCAAGGGCCGTGATTGCACCGATAACGAGTACGAAGCTGAGCGCCGTTTCTGAGAATTCGTACAGCGGTGACATGCGTGCGACCATGAAGATACCAGCGGTGACCATGGTCGCCGCGTGGATCAGCGCCGAAATCGGCGTCGGACCTTCCATCGAATCCGGCAGCCAGACGTGCAGTGGCACTTGCGCCGACTTACCCATCGCGCCGATGAACAGCAGAATACAGATCACCGTGACCACGTTCCATGCACTATCACCGAAAATACTCATGGTTTGTTGCGACAGACTCTCGGCTTTGGCGAACACTTCGACATAATCGAGGCTACCGGTGTACATCACGACAGCAGCGATACCCAGGATGAAACCGAAGTCGCCAACACGATTGACCAGGAAAGCTTTCAGGTTGGCATAGATCGCCGTCGGCCGCACCGACCAGAAACCAATCAGCAGATAGGACACCAGACCGACCGCTTCCCACCCGAAGAACAACTGCATGAAGTTGTTCGACATCACCAATATCAGCATCGAGAACGTGAACAACGAGATATAGGCGAAGAAACGTTGGTAGGAATTCCTGCCGGCGAGCGAATCCTTCGGCCAGTTGTGCGCGTCGTCGGCCATATAACCGATGGTATACACGTGCACCGCCAGCGACACACCGGTCACCACCGCCATCATCATCACAGTCAGGTTGTCGATCAGGAAGCCGACTTCGAAGCGGATGCCATCCGACACCATCCAGGTATAAACCGGCCCGTTGAACGGCACGAGGCCGACGAAAACGTGCTGATAGAGTACGTACAGCGACAGCGCGAACGACGTGCCGACACCGAGTATGGTCGCGGTGTGCGCGCCGATGCGGCCGATCGAGCCACCAAAGAAACCGGCGATGATTGCGCCGGCGAGGGCGGCCAATGGTATTGCGAGATAAACTGATTCCATACCCTGCTACCCCTTCATCGCATCGAGTTGTTCGACGTCGATGGTGTTGCGATTACGGAACAAGGTCACCAGGATGGCCAGGCCGATCGCGGCTTCTGCGGCCGCCACCGTCAGGATGAAAAACACGAACACCTGACCGGAGATATCGTTCAGAAAATGCGAAAAGGCAACGAAATTAATGTTGGCCGCGAGCAGCATCAATTCGATACACATCAACAGCACGACAACATTTTTCCGATTCAGAAAGATGCCGGCGATGCTGATCGAAAACAGGATGGCACCCAATGTGAGATAACTCGACAGACTGATCATTTGCTCGTCTCCGCATCCATTTTCACGACCCGCAGGCGGTCGCTCTTACGCACCTGCACCTGTTTACCCGGTGTCTGGTACTTGGTCATTTCACGTCGGCGCATCGTCAACGCAATCGCGGCAACGATCGCGACCAATAGGATGATCGCAGCCACTTCGAACGCAAACACATAATCGGTATACAGCACCTTGCCCAACTCGCTGGTATTGCTGTGATCAGGTGCATGCTGCACCGCCTGGTTCAATTGCTCGCCACCGAAAACATCCGGGCCCACTGGCCCGACGATCCATACCATCTGCACAACCATGACCAGCGCGACCAGTACACCGAGCGGTAGATAGCGCACAAAGCCCTGGCGCATTTGCGCGAGGTTGATATTCAACATCATCACGACGAACAGGAACAACACCATGACCGCACCGACGTACACCAGCACCAGCACGATGGCGAGAAATTCCGCCTGTAACAGCAACCACAGCGCGGAACAGCTGAAAAAGCTCAGCACCAGAAACAGTGCCGAATGCACCGGATTGCGTGAACCGATTACCCCCAAGCCGGCGAGGACCAGCATGGCCGAAAAAAAGTAAAACACCAGGTCAGTAAAATTCATCGTTATCTGTAGGGCGCATCCGCCTGTCTGTTGGCTGCGATTTCCGCTTCGTACTTATCGCCGATTTCGAGCAGCATCTCTTTCGTCATGATTTGATCGCCACGGTTTTCGAAGTGGTATTCGAATATATGGGTCTCCACGATCGAGTCCACCGGACAAGCCTCCTCGCAAAAACCACAGAATATGCATTTGAACAGGTCGATGTCGTAGCGCGTCGTTCGCCGGGTCCCGTCCTCGCGCTCCTCGGAGTCGATCGTGATGGCCAGGGCCGGGCACACGGCTTCGCATAATTTGCAGGCGATGCAGCGTTCTTCACCGTTCTCGTAGCGACGCAGTGCGTGCAGGCCGCGAAAACGCGGCGACATCGGCGTCTTTTCTTCCGGATACTGTATGGTGACCTTGGGCTTGAACAAATAACGCCCGGTCAGGTTCATGCCCAGCAACAGCTCCCATAAACTGAAACTTTTGACGAATTGCGTAAACTTATTCATGGCTCACCTCTAAGCCGCCCACGGCCCGATCTCCGCCACGACCATCACTGCCTCGACGAACAGCCAGACGATGGTCACTGGTATGAACACTTTCCACCCCAGCCGCATGATCTGGTCATAGCGATAACGCGGGAAGGTGGCACGGAACCACAGAAAGCAGAATATGAACAAGGCTGTCTTGGCGAAGAACCAGAGCATGCTGGTTTCTGCCAGCCAGGTGCCCTGAGCGAACGCTAAGCCTTCGAACGGCGACAGCCAGCCGCCGAGGAACATGATCGCAGTCAGCGCTGCTATCAGAATGATGTTGGCGTACTCAGCCAGGAAAAACACCGCGAAGGCCATGCCCGAATACTCGACATGGAACCCGGCCACAATTTCAGATTCACCTTCGGCCACGTCGAACGGTGCGCGGTTGGTCTCGGCAACACCGGAAATGAAGTAGACCAGGAACAACGGCAACAACGGCCAGATGAACCAGCTCGACAAACCGCCGCTCTGGCCTTCGACGATCATGCCGATGTTCAAGCTGCCACTGGCCATCAGAACACCGACCAGCGCAAATCCCATTGCGATCTCATAGGCGACGATCTGCGCGGCCGAGCGCAGCGCACCCATCATCGCGTACTTGGAGTTCGACGCCCAACCGGCAATGATAACGCCGTAGACCCCGATCGAGGTCAATGCGAGGATATACAACAGGCCCGCATCGAGATCAGTCAGTACCATACCGCGGTCAAACGGGATCACTGCCCAGGCGGCCAGCGCCGGCCCGATCGACAGTATCGGCGCGAACAGAAACAGGAAACGGTTGGCATTGGTCGGCAGCACGATCTCTTTGAACATCAGCTTGACGGCATCCGCAATCGGCTGCAGCCAACCTCGCGGCCCGACCCGGTTCGGCCCGATGCGAACCTGGATATAACTGATGATCTTGCGCTCAGCGTAGGTCGTGTAGGCAACCGCGATCATCAAAGGTAATACGATCAAAATGATCTTGCCGAGGATTTCGAGAAACGTCTGCCACCCGGGTGGAAACCAATTCCACAGGTCGACGCTTACATTAATGATGGAATCGATCACTGTATTCAGGCCTTCTCAATAAGCACTTCGCCGAACGGATCACCCAGGCGTTCACTGCCTTTGACCGCGGCAGGAATCCAGGCGCTGCCAGCGGGCACGCTGGCATCCAGGATTAATCGCAGGGTGGCACTGGCCTCACCCTGTTTGACCGCCACGCTGGTGACCTCCTCGTCATCCAAGCCAAGACGCTCGGCATCGGCGGGATTCAGCGTCACGGCAAGATCAACTGCATCGTGGGTTTGTTGCAGCGAGGTCGCTCGACGCGCCAAGGCATCAGTCGCATAGATCGGCACGTCGGTAGCGCGCATCAATGCATCGTTCGCTGCGGACACGTTGACCAACGGCGCATCGTTGATGGAATTGTCCAGTTCCATCTGTTCGCAAGCGCTGCGCAGCTCGTCGCGTACCTGCTCAGATGAAACATAGTCAAAGCCATCCAACTGCAACAGGTTGCCGAGTACGCGCAGGATTTTCCAGCCCGGTCGCGCTTCGCCAGGCGGCGTATTAGCACCGTTAAAGCTCTGCGTCACCCCCTCGGCATTGACGAAGGTGCCCGAGGTTTCGCTGAATGCCGCAGCGGGCAAGATCACACTGGCGACGTCCTCCAGTGCCGGCGATTTGAAAGCGGTAATCGCGACAACCGCGCTGGCTCTTCTCAGCGAATCGAGCAATGCCTGGCTGTGAGCGACATCGTACTCCGGTTCGACATTGACCAGCACCGCGGCTGTCGGTGCGTTCTCGATCAAGTCGGCGATCGGCTGGCCTTTTACCGCATCGGTCGTATTGCACGGACCGCGGTGGGGTACTGCACCCGCCAGCCAGGCGCCGGCACTGTTGGCACCGTCGCTGAGATAGCCGAAAATGCTACCAGTCTGTGCGGCGATAGCTTCGGCCAGCGCACGGATCGCCGCATACGCGGGATGCATCGCGGCCTGACTACCAACCAGTACTGTGCTGTTTTCGCCCTGCTGCAGTTGCTTCACGAGTGATTGATGCGCCGGCTGCGGACGCGCCTTGGCGACAACATCGGCAAGATACGCGGGTGCCGGGTTTCCAGAAAGTGCATAGGCCGCAGCCGCAACCGCGGCGAGTTCGTGCACCAGATGTTGTTGGGCGACGCTGATGTTGTTGGCCACCGGGAAATTGGCATCGAACGAGCGCGGATTGATAAAGCTGATCTGTGCCTGCTTGTTCACGGCCGCCTTGCGCAGGCGGTGGTTGATAATCGGTTGTTCTTTGCGCGTGTGGGAACCGATCAGCAAAGCCGCGTCGATGTTTTCCAAATTGGCGATATCCTGTCCCAACCACGGCATCACTGGCGCGTTGTCCTGATCACTGAAATCGCTCTGGCGCAAGCGGTGATCGATACTACCGCTGCCGAGTGAGCGTATCAATTTTTGCAGCAAATACATTTCTTCCAGCGTCGACGACGGCGAAATCAACGCCGCCAGTGCCGATGAGGCATCAACATCGGAGGCGTCATCATCAGAGCTTGTGATCAGCGATTGTCGAATCTGGCTTGCGGCCAGCCGCAGCGCTTCATCCCAGTCCGCGTCAACCCAGACGCCGTCTTTGCGAATCATCGGCGCGGTCACGCGGTCGTCCGAAGCAAGCCCTTCATAGCTGAATCGGTCTCTGTCCGAGATCCAGACTTCATTGACGGCCTCGTTGTCCCGCGGCACAACCCGCCTTACCTGGCCACGCAGGGTATGGATGTAGACGTTCGAGCCGATGCAGTCGTGTGGCGCGATCGAGGCGTGTTGTACCATTTCCCAGGAACGTGCCCCGTAGCGCGACGGTTTGGCAGTGAGCGCGCCCACCGGACAGAGATCGATCACATTGCCGGACAATTCCGAATCCACCGAGCGTTCGAGAAAGGTACTGATCAACGCGTTTTCACCACGGCCGGTCATGCCCAACTCGCGCAGACCGGCGATCTCGCGGCCGAACCGCACACAGCGCGTGCAGTGAATGCAGCGCGTCAACTCGGTCGCAATTAACGGACCGATGTTCTTGTCGAACACGACGCGCTTGCCTTCGACGTATTCGGAGACGTCCTGGCCGTAGCCCATGGCCACATCCTGGAGCTCGCACTCCCCGCCCTGGTCACAGATCGGGCAATCCAACGGGTGGTTGATCAGCAGAAACTCCATCACCGATTTCTGCGCTTCTTTGGCCTTGGCGGATTGTGTATAGACCACCATGCCATCCATCACCGGTGTCGCACAGGCCGGCAACGGCTTGGGCGCTTTCTCGACCTCGACCAGACACATGCGGCAGTTAGCCGCGACCGCCAGTTTCTCGTGATAACAGAAACGCGGTACCTTGATATTCGCCTTGTCGGTCACCTCGATCAGCATGGCACCCTTGGGCGCCTGCAACTCGCGACCGTCAACCGTGATTGTTACAAACTCTGTGTTGATAGCGTCAGACATATCTTTATTAGTCCGCAAATGAACGCAAATGAACGCAAATATTTTTTTCTTTAATGCACATGTAGCTGCGACCTGTAAAACGTTCCGAATCTGTAGAATGCGCTCCACAAACAAACAAGTGAGTTCTACATTTGCGTGTATTTGCGTTCATTTGCGGACCCATATAGATCAAGCTGCCTTGTTGCTGGCGCCTTCGACCATGCTTTTGCCGTGTTCGATGTAGTGCTCGAACTCGTGGCGATAATGTTTGACGAAACTACGGACCGGCATCGCTGCGGCATCACCGAGCGCACAAATCGTGCGGCCTTCGATTTTGCTGGCGACATCATCGAGTTTGTCCAGATCCTGCATCGTACCCTTGCCCTGAACGATGCGCGTCAGCATGCGGTACAACCAACCGGTACCTTCACGGCAGGGTGTGCACTGACCACAAGACTCGGAAAAATAAAAACGTGAGATACGCCGTAAGGCTTCGACCATATCAGTTGTCTCGTCCATGACGATGACCGCGCCAGAACCGAGCATGGAGCCGGCCTCGACGATGGAATCGTAATCCATGTTGGCCTGCATCATGATATCACCGGGTACCACTGGTACCGATGAGCCGCCCGGAATCACTGCCTTGAGTTTATTGCCGTTGCGTACACCACCGGCCATTTCAAGCAGTTCTGCAAACGGTGTCCCCATCGAGATTTCAAAATTACCCGGCTTATTGACATGACCTGAAACCGAAAACAGTTTGACGCCACCGCTGTTCGGTATGCCCAGATCGGCAAACCACTTGCCGCCGTTGCGCATGATAGCGGGAACCGATGACAGGGTTTCGGTGTTATTGATCGTGGTCGGTTTGCCGTACAGACCAAAATTGGCCGGAAACGGCGGCTTATAGCGTGGCAGGCCGCGCTTACCTTCGAGCGAGTTCAACAGCGCGGTTTCTTCACCACAGATGTAGGCGCCGGCACCCAAGGACGGGTAGATATCGATGCTGACATCGCTGCCGAGGATATTCGAACCCAGCCAGCCATTTGCGTAGGCTTGTTTCAATGCCTGGGTGAAATGCTGCGCCGGTTCGTCCATAAATTCGCCGCGCATATAGTTGTAGCCGACAGTCGCACCCATTGCGTAGCACCCGATAGCCATGCCCTCCACCAACGCGTGCGGGTTGAAGCGCAGGATATCACGGTCCTTGCAGGTGCCGGGTTCACTTTCATCCGAGTTGCACACCAGATATTTTTGCACCGGTGCGTTGCGCGGCATGAAGCTCCATTTCAGCCCGGTTGGAAAACCCGCACCGCCGCGCCCGCGCAGACCCGAGGATTTGACTTCCTCGATCACATCCTCCGGCGGAACCTTATCTTTGAGTATCTTGCGCCAGGCTTCGTAGCCACCCGTTTTCAGGTAGTTTTCGTAGGACCAGGGTTGGTCTTCAAACTGCAAGGTCGCAAAACAGACTTCGTTAGCCATCAGACTTCAGCTCCTGGCCGT
>JABDQW010000047.1 GCA_013042055.1 Gammaproteobacteria bacterium
GCCGCGAATTGACTGATCGCTACACCAGATCGATTCGAAATGGCATTGACGGCTTTTAAGACGATCGATCCCGACTCAGCTTCGTAACCGTGGGACGCCACCTCGGCGGTTGCACACCATAATATCCGGTATCAGCGGCATCATCCATTTCTGTTTTTCCGCCGAGCGCCATGTCTCCAGGTCGTCAGCCACTATGCTCATCGGCATCGCCTCGATCACAGTGGCTTCGGTTTGTTACTCAGTCTGCTGGCATCGCGTTACGTACTCACCATAGTATTCTGAAAACTTGTCTAGCTACTGCCTATAAACCTCACTGTATCCGAGATAATTCGCAAAATCATGCTCTAGTAGCGATCAAATACTGGCGATTGACGAAAAATATGATCTTAGTCATTTTGTCAAATATGTTATATTTTCATTATTGTATATTCAAATAAGGTGTTGAAGATATGCCCAAGTTTGACGAAGTCTCCAAAACTATTGCATTCGGTGTAGGCGCCGCGATAATGATTCCAGTTGCGTGGAAAATTGTTGCACCTGCGCTTAAGCCAATCGCACGTTCGGCAATCAAATACAGTATTCGCGCCGTCGAAAAAGGGCGCGAAATCATGGCGGTAACCTCGGAAAAGGTCGAAGACCTGGTTGCTGAAACACATGCAGAAATGCAGGCTAAGCGAATGGTCATCGAAGACGAGATTGACGAGGCAGCGGTCGGTGCGACCGAAGCATCTGGACCAACGGGCGATCAATCCAATGTCAGAAACATTGTCAACGAATGACACCATTGTTTTGTATTTCCCACGAGATGCCCGGCCGCACGCGTATCCGCTGGGCGGGTGATTCAGATGAAAAATACGTTGTCATCGAGCTTGCCAGCGATATTGCCAATATCGCCGGTGTCGTCAACGCAGAGCCGCGCTCCACAACAGGGAGCATCATTATCCAACATGATGGACAAGAATGGCCGGCGATCCAATCCGCGCTTAGCAATCAGCTGCCGATAAAATTCACTGCCCGCCCTCCAGCCATTAAACGTAACGGCGTAGACGCCGTCAACGACAGCATCGATACGATCGACGATGCCCTAAAGCGCGTGAATATGGACTTCGAGTCAATCCTGATGTTGATGCTATGTGCCCTGTCCATAGTCCAGGCACTTCGCGGTCAGGTAATGAGTTCGTCGGTTTCGTTTTTGTGGTATGCCTATGTTTTAGCCTCGATGGTTCGTGATAAAGAAGCCAAACAACGTGATGACAAGACCAACGACAGCATTTGAATCGGTTGGGCGGTATCGGCCGTTGCTCGGATCCAGACGTTTTTGCACGACACACAAGACCAACCAGACCTCGATTTCTACTTATCCGGTAATTCAGAAGTTAAGTGACCGTGCTGAGCACACCTTCTTGATCGGACATGCAGGTTAGCCATTGAAACCGAAACATGCGAGAAGACGCATAATTTACGATTTGAGCGAAGTTGAGCTCAATACGACGCGTAGCAGTTGATTTTTCTTTTGCTACTCTGCAATACGTTATAAACTTATATAAATGCTGTAGTAAATGACTAAGAGGTACACTTAATGATATACAAATTGCTGGTCAATGCGGCGTTTTTGGCAATTGGTTATTACATTGGCAAAGAAGTCTGCCGCAGTGAGTTTATTCGCAAAGAGATGGTGGAGCCACGAAAATCAGCCTCGAAATCAGCCGTAGAAAAGCCGGTGGAACGTTCAGAAAAATCGAATTCCTGAATTCTGCCTCCCTATTGTACGACGCCCTGTTTTCGCAGCGATCAAAAGAAACGGCCATACCTGCGGCATGGCCGTTTTGCGATATTTGGGTAAATATCGTCTAGCTTGCTTATCTTGCTGTTTACTTTCTAGCGGCCTTTTTCTTACTGGTCTTTTTCTTTGCGGCTTTCTTCTTGGCAACTTTTTTCTTCGCCACCTTTTTCTTGGCGGCCTTTTTCTTGGCAGCTTTTTTCTTCACTTTTTTCTTTTTCGTGACCTTGGTCGCCGTCTCACGCAGCTGACTGAAACGGGAGCTGATACCATCGATGATACCTTCTGCGATTTCTTCAACTTCATCCACCAGCTTGAGCAGACGTTCTTTTGGATGAGCGTCGGCGAGCGTTTCCTTTACCGATGTTGTCGCATCAACCGCGGTATCACTGACCGTATCCTTTACCGTGACTGAGGCGCCCGCGACTGCTTTCGCGGCGCCCGATGCTTTATCACTGACGACATTGAAGCCCTCGCGAATTTCGCTTACGACGACTTCTCTGGCTTTATCAATCTCATCAATGATCGACGAGGCCGTGGAAGTAACAGTAGTACGTATACCGCTTGCACTCGCCTTATTTTTACTGGTTTTCGCTTTCTTTTTACTGGTTTTCGCTTTCTTTTTTGCCATTACGGTGATCCTCCGGGGTGGTCTTGCACTAATTTGTTGCAAGTTATGAAACATTGTTAATAAAGTCAATATGATTGATCAAAGAATATGGAACCGCACGATCATTTATGTGTTTTTTTACGTCGCAGCGATTTTTCTCACTTTCCGCTGACGGTCAGATTCAAAACAAAGGAAAGTGATGGATACTTGTATCACACATCATCGAGCCTGTTTGCGTTTGATATGAATCGTATTGGTCTGAGTAGAGTCCGACCGGCAAGACCCAAATGACGCGTTCTTGAAGATAGCTCTTAGTTCGATTTTGCGGAATGGTCCAGGCAGCGACTCTCGCATAGCACGCAAAACATAACAACTGCAACTGTCGATTTGCAAGCAGATAGACTAAACGATCGCTTGGCGCCGTTTCGAGAATTCCACGGTCAACACTGACCGTCACTCGTTTTGGACCTGCGAGATCTGCAAATAGCTGACAGCAAGACTGGATTACTACATCGAAAACGGTGACTGTCTCCTGGATCAAAAGCACCGATGTTCACGCGCTGATCTTTCCGCTCTGCCGAGATTAGATCAGCAATAAAATCATTTGGCTTCGAAACCAGCATCCTTATGACTACCGTCACAAAATGGCTTGTTTTTCGAGTGGCCGCATCGACACAATGCCGCTTGCTTACCCTGCCACGCCGTACGTCCGCTGCTGGCAATGATGGCAAAATTACCTGAGAGCAACAGCGGGCCATTGGCAACGGTTTTGATTGTCAGATTACCGCCCTCTTGCTCGAAACCATCACCTTTTTCCCCTACCGCACCAAAATCTTCAAATCCTGCTTTGAGATGACTGTTATCGCAAAACGGCTTATTCGCTGACTGGCCACAGCGGCACAAAGCAGCCCGATAGTTGACACTCGGCATGTCCTCGGGGGCATTTTCGATGTGCAGTTCACCCTGGATACAGAGCGGGCCGTTGTAGACGATCTGCACGGTATTGCAGTCGGCTGCCTGTTCGTTGTCATCACTGTTCTTATCGACATACGTTAAAGCACCCGACGGGCAGCGTTTGACGATCTCTTTGACGTTTTCATCCGAGTCAAGGTCCGGCTGACACCACGGATCACGGCCGCCGACAAACAAATCACCTGCAGAGTAACCGCATTCACCAATGTGAATGCAGAGACGGCTATCCCAATTCACTTCGATGTTCTTGCCGGGGTAGTTCGTTACTGATTCTTTGCTCATGACCTTGCCTCCATAGGCTTGATTTATATGACCCACATGATGCACGAAAATAGTCGTGAAATGTCGGTTACTGACCCAGTTTACGAACAGCCAACACAAAATCAAAACTTTTCGCCGTGTTGCGTTAGCCCGCTGCTGTCAACGATAACCATAGCTGATGCGTTATAACCTAATGAACACACGACAAACCTAGTAAAGGGGTATATTAGCTTTGTCTTATGCTGCGGGTTTCATTGAATTTTGATCGATTAATCAACTTCGTTAGGCCGACTTATGAGCATTGCGCAATTTGAAGAATTATCGCTAACACTGGGAATCGGCGGTCTGGTTCTGCTGATGGTTTTCATTCTTTATCAACTTTGTAAAGAATCGAAGGCTGGAGGGTTTGGCACATTCGTGATTTTTTTCGCGCTGGCGTTAGGCGTATTTGGATTTGCCGTGAAATCGGTGATTAGACTGTTTCTTCCGGTTTGACCAGGCACCGATGTAGTGGCAGAGACTCGATTCGAACTGACGTGACGCCGCAGCGTATTCTGGCGCAAATGGCAGTTTCATAACCGCAGAGGTACAGCGCTAAATCTGTGTTCAACTGCGGAATCTAGGATTATTGCAATTCACAATAGATGTAGGAGCACAAAGCGCTCTCTGTGCCTCCGCGTCTCTCCGGTAAACTCAGCTTTTTTGGTCTGGGAGAATGCAGTTTTGACGGACGACTTGCCTTCGTTGATGACGCAGGTTATAAGTCAGCCAGATTCAGTAACTACGAGCGTCTAACGAATGAAACAGCTGGAAACCACCGCTTTGCGTTATAGCAACGGCGCACTCGATGTACTCGACCAACGCAGGCTACCAGGTGAAGTACACTGGCATCGATGTCAGGATGGCGAGGATCTGGTTGCTCTGATTCAGGGGCTGGCAATTCGCGGGGCGCCATTGATCGGTGTCGCCGCTGCTCTCTGGGTCGGTCATTGTGCTGAGCGTGATGATGAGCGCGATAAACTCATCGCTACGATTTCACAATTGCGTTCATCTCGGCCGACTGCGGTCAACCTGATGAACGATCTGGACCGTTTGCTTAACCAGATTGACAAAGGAGCAGACAACGCGACCCTGGTGGAGGAAGCCATCGCTATCATTGATGAGGACATCGCCCTGTGTGTTGCAATGTCTGAACACGGCGCTGCGCTGCTCCAAGACGGCGACAACATCCTGACGCACTGCAACACGGGCGGTCTGGCGACCGCTGGCGTCGGCACCGCGCTCGGCGTGATCATCACCGCACACCAACAAGGTAAAAATATCAGTGTCTGGGTGGATGAAACCAGGCCTCTATTACAGGGCGCGCGTTTGACCACATGGGAGTTGGAGCAAGCCGGCGTACCCTACCGCCTAATTTGTGATTCCACAGCCGCAAGTTTGATGGCTCAGGGCAAAGTCGACAGCATACTGGTTGGGGCTGATCGCATTGCCTGCAACGGCGACTTCGCCAACAAAGTCGGCACCTACTCGGTTGCGGTACTAGCTAAATACCATGGTATTCCATTTTATGTCGTGGCACCGCAAACCACTGTCGATCTGAATTGTATGCACGGCGATACTATACCTATCGAACTTCGCAATGCCAACGAAGTACGCGGTGCGAGCGGTAGCTTCGGCTCGTGTACCTGGTCGCCCACAGACGCTGCGGCCTACAACCCGGCATTCGACGTCACACCCGCTGAACTGGTAAGCGGCTGGATACTCGACAGCGGCGTCTATACGCACGAGCAAGTCAAGGCCGGCGCACTGGTATCAGGTGACCATCTGTAGACGTTCGGACTGAACTGCCTGCTTTTTCAGAGTCGACCGTTGTCGCTGTAACGCCGGCCAAGCCGCCAGCGCTGGTTTGAGGTGCTATTGTGAGATGAAGATGCCGCAAATAACGCAAAACACGCAAACAATAGTTACAAAAAAACAAAGGCTCTCTTTGCGTTATTGGCGTTTTTCGCGGCTACATATTCTTTTTTCGAGATCAGGGAGAGAACGGTGGAAACTTGCGCTCTGTTTCCATCAGCGGCAGCTAACACATACTTTCGCTAGCCCGCATATCTCACCAGGCGGCGTCGAATACCTATAAAGTATTGGATTTTGGATAAAAGCTCGGATGATCAAGAATACAGTGTGTTATTCAAGCATGCCTATCACGGTTCAGGCTGGTCTTCGTGTCCGTCAGCTTGCTCTTCACTCAAACCGTAGCCATTGCTACGCTTTT
>JABDQW010000049.1 GCA_013042055.1 Gammaproteobacteria bacterium
CGATCAAAGGGAGAGCTAATCCGCTCGTTACACAAAGGCCGACGCGTAATGCGTCCGCCTTCGTGTAACAGCCGGTTTAGTTAGTTGGTGACGAAGTCGTCGTAGCGGCGGGTACTAAATTTCTTCCCGAAGAGCGCATAAACTTCGTCAACGGTGCGCGGTGCACAAGTCTTGGGGTGGAAGATGTAATGATTACTGCTTGCCGCCTCGGGGAAGAGTTCCACGGCATGAGCGCTGGGACGTTGCTCCAGCGATTGCAAGAAAGTGATGGCGTTGTCGGTACCCAGGAAGTGGGTCAGGTAGAGATCGGTCTCAGTGGGTTGACGATCGAGAGTGTACGCCAGTTTTTGTTGATTATCACGCACCGTCTCCGCGGCCATGATTGCCGATATGCGCGGATTTTTACGCAACGCAAGCAGGTGTTGGTAGATTGCTTCGTCGCGCACGATGGGCCGCCGGTATCCGCTCCTGGTCTTGTAATACTCGATGTTCGCCGCGTAATCGCCAACTAGGCCATACTTTGCACCATGCATTTTGAGGGTGCTCAGCCAGGTATCGCGGGTAAACTGGTACAGGCCCGTCGCTGACGAAGTCGACGCCTCGCTCGCGGGTTTGAAGTTACTTTCGGTGGCGGCCAGCTTCATCAGGTACGAGAAGTCCACGCCGGTACGCACACTACTCAGACGGATCGCAGCAACGATGCCATAATCAACGCCAAACCTGGCGGCATCGCTGCGGGCAAGGTTCGCATAGGTTTCCATGATGCTAGCAAGTTCGGCATCCTGCAGCTGTTTGGCGGAATCCGGCAGGTACAAGGCACGGAACTCTGCTATGGCCTGCCGGGTACGCAACCCCTTGAAACCATCCGCCTCTCCCAGGTCAAAACCCAGCGTCAGCAGATTTTCCTGTTGCTCCTTCACCCGCGGGTCAAAGCCATAATAGCGTTTGGTGGCTTCTGGCTCCGACATCACCAATGGCGGTCCCCATTGCCGCTGACTCGGTGCTTTTGTACTAACGAAACGGGCTTTTTCTTTGCTAGCTCGTGATGGCCGCTGCTGAACGCTCGTGGACTGGAACTCACTGCGCGCGATCCGCCCAGTCTCCAGTGCACTCATTGCAGAGGTCTCAGGCTGGCCGTTCTTTTTCACACTGCTCTGCGCGTCGTGGAAAACGCTGGTGGTGAGAAGGGATGCAACGGCCAGGACGCTTGCAGCGGCGACGGTTGCACGGCTCCACAGCCTTGTCGGGCTGTCCTTCGTCAGTGATGACTTGAGGATCTGCACCTCTTTTTGAATTCGGTCACGCTCAGCTTCTAGTTCTGCAAGGCGCAGATTCAACAGCTCAAGCTCCGTCTTTTGTGTTTCAATTTTGTCTTGCATAGCGATTCATTTTCACTCAATTCAAACGACAGCCACCACAATTGGCGTGGTCACGTTGCCGAACCCTTTGGGATTACCGACAGGCTTGGTTAGTTGCAGCCAAGACAACGCGCTTCGTTGATGACTATTATAAGCAAGTAATGTACTAACTTTTCACTGAATTCCATAATTCAATAAGTTAACAACACTTTTTAAACTATATATTGAACTAATTCTGTAAGAATATCCGTCAATATTCTTGATTTCTTGACAATTCCAGAAAACGGATTAACCCTCAAGAATGCTGTCATCGCGAGGAGCGCATGCGACGCGGCGATCTGGATGCACTCGCGCATTGCTCAAAAGATCGCCATGCTACCGCTTGCGATGACGCGGCTTTACTGGCGTTGGTAGTTAACCCGGATCTGGCTGAGGGATTCGGCTCAGTGGATATGGCAAGCCCAAAACTACTGCGCCAGCTCCAATGTTAGGATTTATCAGACGTGGAGTGCCTTCTCCACTAAATGGTAAGGGTGGGATTATTCATTGACCAGACAGTAATTTGATCAAATTTTAATTCCTACGTCACGACTGGCACTTACTTAAGCACGAAAACGCGCAAAACCGCGTCATCGCTAGCGGTAGCGCGGCGATCTTTTGCACGCTTGCGTCACCCTCAAAGAGATTGCTTCGTCCCTCGCAATGACGCCAGAGTCCGTATTTTGCTTAAGTAAGTGCCATTGCCTACGTCACCTTTTTCGAAAAAACGACAAACCAAGATTTGACTGATCACACCTGGTAATTGTCACTCAGACTGAATCTGTAAAGAAAACAATTTTTTGATCAACAAGACCACCGATTAGATATGTTTGCTCTGTTTCCATTCTTCTAATTAATGGATGTCCATAATTACGTGATTACGCTTGATTACGGCCAAGATTGCAGTCTTATATATAACATGTAAAGAATGGTAACCTCTTATGTATATTAGTTTATTCTTATATTATAATTTTTCGTAAAGGTGGCGAAGGAATTTTTTCTTGGCCAGGTATTTACATTGTTCAAAATCAGATCCCCTCTCGTCGCCTTTTAATCTATCAATACACGCATGGTGTGTTCTGTTTCGGTACCGCAGATATTGGCTGTTAGACCGCGCTCAATCAGTATTGCAGCAACAGAAAACGGTTTCACTATTTCATTCGTGGAAGCACCGATAGCGATAGTAAACGAGATCATGGAGAGCGGGATCAATGTCGTAGCAAATAAGACGGCCGCTTAAACAAGAGGTCAACCCATTTACAGTCAAGAAGAGAAACGATCATGCTCGACCCCACAGTGATAGAACTTTCGCGCTGGCTGTCAATTAACCGGAGTAAAAACATGAAAAATCATCATTCAAAATCTTCTTTCGGGCTGTTTAGCTTTCTAGCAGTTGCGGCATTTCTGATTGGCTGCAGTAGCGCCAGTTATGCTTCCGCTTCTGGCAATGATAGCGATGGTGCTAGCCCTACTACATCACAACTTACATCTGCTGGAGATGGCTTTGTTCTTGATGGATACAAATCCATAAAGTTTGGAATGAATGTAATCGAATTAAAGAGTATGGGCTATAAATGCCCGAATTATAGTAAAACGATTTGCAGGTTGGACTACGGAATGAAGAACAATGAGACTTTACTGGGTAAGGAAGCCAATTTAATGGTCTGGGTGGATCAAAACGAAGTCCGCCGTATCGATGTTTCAGTCGACATCAAACCAAAAGATATGTTGAATCAATATAAACAGTCATTAGGTGAGCCAGTAGTATACAGATATATTTCATTAACAAATAACCTCATCGAAGCATATTACTGGGTATCCATAGATGGCAGCTCTGTGAGTCTAACAAGGGATTTTGGCAAAATGACCACAACGACTGCGGAAGAAGTAGACACAGCGTCCTCAAAAATGAGATATCAGAATAAGCAGCACACGTTAAAATCGATAAAGGATATGAAGCAAAGAGAACTTCCAACTGAAAAGGTTATGATCGGACATAAATAGACGTGACTATTAATCACTCATTGTCGGTGCAGGCGGAAGAGGCAATCAAGTGGATGATTAAGGACTCCCACACATCATAATTGACACGAGTCGATTAGATTCGTACTGCTAAGCTAATACGCATGCTACGGAAAGTACCACGCCTAGCCCGGATCTGGGACGGATTCGGCTTACTGCGGTACATCGGTGAGCGCGAACACCAAACCCTTCTCAGACCATATTTTGACGCGGATACCTTTCGCGTATACCTCGACCGGCGCGTCACCTTGTTCCAGTACCGGCATATCCTTGAACACATCTTTTCGGTATTCAGTCTGGTACAGGGTTTGTACGCTATCGCTACCAGGCTGTCTGACCCGGAGCTGCGCTGCAGCAATGCCTTGCAAGGAGCAGTAGCGGCCACCGGCCAATTCTAATCCCAGTTCATTGATCAGCGTGCTCTTGACCGGCATGAAGTCGAGTTTGTCGAAGTATTCGCGAATGCGGTCAATACTGGCGGTTTCGATTTCCAGCGGTTTTAATTTGAGGTGGTTGGTGGCAACTTCAAGGGCAACACGTTCATGTATATCACCCTGATCGAGGATCAGTGGTGTCAACAAGAACGCCAGTATAAATGCTGCCACGGCACCAACCAGTGACCAGCGACAGATCGAAACCTGACCTGTTCTGCGTGTTTTAATCTGTTTGCCAAGCGACTCAAGATTGCGCAACTGATCGTCATTCAAAGCATAGGATTCGAACTGGTTACGCACGGATTGTTTCAGTTTCCTTGTCATGGCCTGTTACTCCTCGAATACTGGCTGGAATCAAACGCTGCCTCAATCTTCTTTCTTAAACGGTGAATGCGTGACAATACAGTACCTCTCGGTACGTTAATCTCCATCGCTATTTCTTTTGCTGTCATACCTTCTATCGCCCAGTAATACATGATTTCGCGTTCGAACGGGTCAAGCTTGTGCCAGACAATTTCCAGGTCTATCTGCGCGATAACAATATCTTCGAGCGAGGCTTCGTTGATGGCGACCGGTGATGTATCATCGTAGCTGTCCTCAGGTATGCGTTTCGATCGGCGGTATTCATCGATGAACCGGTTTCGCATGACGGTTCTTACGTAGGCGACGTCATGATGGTAGTTGTGCTTGCCGCCATCTCGTATATATTTTTCGAGTGCATGCTGCAACAGGTCGTATGCCTGGTCCTGGTCCTTGCAGAGTGCACAACCGTAGCGGTAAAGCCGTTGCAGAACAGGCCTGTCAAAGATATTCTGGTCAGCCATGTTTACTTATCCCTGTCACCCACCCGCGGCTGATCAAATCAGGCAGTATGCGTGTGATTTCGCAGCCGCTACGTTCGACTAATTGTTGTAAAGAACATGCTTTCGTTATCGCCACCAGCGTAAGGTAAGTGCAATCGTCGACCGCCTCGATATGGGGTTTGAAGCCGTCACGGTATACGACCAGATATTGTGTCGCATTGATAGCATTGACCCTGCTAGCGCATTGCTGAGTCACGTTGTTCATCCATATCTGGTGCAGTGGGTACCCGCTGTCGATCAGACCCAGCGAGTGGCTAGCGTGGAAACTGATGTCGATGCCGTCGTTAATCGTCTGCTCGAAATCGTTGAAGTCAAACAATGGATCATCATCGGCATAATAGGCCTGATGAAGCAAATATTCGAGTCTGGCCAGGTCTGCCAGGTAGACGAGATCCGCTGGCAGGCGTTCACCTGACAGTAAATGCTGAAGACGCCGATGAAAAGCTCCAACATAGGTGTTCAGGTCAGCGCTGCCATATTCGTCGTTGGCGACGAACTCACGAGCGATGGCACGAAATACGCTGCTTCCGACAACACTTGCACATGCTGGATAAATTTGCTCGAGCGCGGCAACGCGGACACCTTGTGTATTGTTTCTGTATATTTCGACCGCGAGTTGCGGCGAGATTCTTGATTTCTTTTTTATTTTAGACAGGAACTCTCGGCGCTGTTCGTCGGCACGCCCGCTAACCGCAGCAACGAATTCCGACTCATATAGTTGTAGATGGTCTAACATGTCGCATCGGTGAATTCAGAATCTGTGCTTTCGGCAATTACACAGCGCGCTTTTATCGCCTCAGAGAGCAGTACATCAAGCGCAGGGATGTCATTATCCCATTCGATCAAAACCGGCGCGCCGGTTGACTGTCTTGCATAATACTCGAACAAAGCCCACACCGCATCGCTGACTCTGTTGTTGTGGGCATCGATCAGGAAGTCCGTCCTGTCTTCATAACCTGCTAAATGCACCTCGCCAACATGTTCGAAACAAATCGTATCGATAAACGCCCGGACCGAACAGCCATGGTTGAACTCATTGACATAGGCATTGTTGATGTCTAGCAATATACCGCAGCCGGTGTGCGCCACCAGCTCATTGATGAATTCGGCTTCATTCATCTCCGACGCCTCGAATTGCAAATACGAGGACAGGTTCTCAACCAGTATTCTGCTGTCGAGAAAGTCCTGAACGACTGCTATGCGGTTGCAGACATGACGCAGGGACTCGGATGTGAACGGTATAGGTAAGAGGTCATTAAAATAGTGATTACCATAATGGGTGAAACACAGATGATCGGATATTTGCAATGGCTGGAACATCTTTACCATGCGCTTGATGGTGGCTAGGTAGTCCATGTCGAGGGGCTCAACACCGCCCAGTGACATACCTACACTATGCAGGCTCAACGGATAATGTTCCCGTACAGCCGCCAGCTGCCTGGGTACCAGCCCGCCTTTTGCACTGTGGTTTTCCAATAATACCTCGAACCAAGGCACATCGGGCAGCTCGTTGATTATCTGATCGATATGTGCAGTGCGTAAACCCAGGCCGACTCTGTTTGCAGGCAATCTGGCAGACTGTGCGTTCATTGTTATTTCGCCGGTTTAACCGCGGCGACGAAACCACCGGTTATTTTGGTGCAGGTGCCTGCAGGTACATAGACCCACTCGTTATCAGCGTTGTCGATTTTGGCCTGGCCAGCGCAGCCGTGTTTACCGTCCAAGGCGCCGCAGTCATTCATTCCTTTCTTGGCGATGCCGGCGCACTTCTCCCACTGCTTGGGATTATCTGGTACGGCATTAGCATTTGCGGTCATCATCGTGGCACCAACAGCCATAACGCTTGCCAGTGTCGCTTTTAATAACGGATTTCTATTCATCATCTCAGTCTCCTGTTCTTTGGTT
>JABDQW010000051.1 GCA_013042055.1 Gammaproteobacteria bacterium
CCGCTGGCCGATTTTTTCAAACAACTGCTGAACAAGAGTCCGCAGGCACGAATTATCGTTTTTGCCGCTGAAGCCGATCACCAGTACTTGAAAAGCCTCATGCGTGCGGGAGTGTACGGATTTGTGCCCCTGGATGCTTCGGTTGATGAGTTGTGCAACGCCATCCTGGCGGTAAAGTCAGGGCAATTATGGTTCAATAAATCAGTGCTGGATGAGATGGTGATCGATGCCATCGAGCTCGAGCGCTTGATAGAGCGATCGATCAGAGATCGCATCAGCGTTCTTCATCAACAACTGACCAAACGCGAATGTGATGTTTTCTCCTTGGTTATGGAGGGCCTATCGACCAAAGAGATCGCTGCACAGATTCACATGTCTGAACCTACAGTCAAACAGCATCTGACCCGCTTATTCAAAAAGTTTGATGCGAATAATCGATCTCAACTGATTTTGCACGCATTTGAGCGCGTCTGTCCGGTCACCAATATGATCAAGCTTTTTCGTCGCACCCTCGATCGCCAGCGTAGCAACGCCAGCGTATTGCCGTTGATCCCTGATCCCTTGCGCTGATTTGTTGTACTCCTGGTTCGTGTAAAAAAACCTTCTTATATATTAGTTAAACATAATATTTTGATTATCTTATCGTATAGCTAAAAGATTTTTTTTCGATAAAAAACCTCCGTTTGTACGGCTATATGAGCAATTCCTAGAGGAGTATCTTGTACGTGCAGCTTGTAGATAGCGGCACGACAGTATCTTTCGGGAGGTCATAAATGTTAAAAAATCTGTTCAGCATAACGCTAATTAATCTGTTTTCCCTGTTGTCATTGAGTGTCTTTGGAGAAAACACCACTTTCACAACATCACATTTTTCCGGCTCCGGCAATTGCGCCCAGTGTCACGACGCACTGACCGATACATCGGGTGAGGATGTATCCATAGTCAAAGATTGGGGCGCCTCGATGATGGCTAATTCCACAAAGGACCCTCTCTGGCGTGCAAAGGTAGCGACAGAGATGGAACGTAACCCACATTTATCAACACTGATAAAGGATAAGTGCACCAAATGTCATGCGCCGATGGCAAACTATGAAATCACTAAGGTGCAGGGTAAAAATATCGAGCTTTTCGGCCCCAACGGAATTCTTGCACCCGGCCAGGCCCTGCACGATGCCGGCATGAATGGTGTCAGCTGCACGGTATGCCACCAGATCAGTGACGATGCCACCATGGGGACACTGGAGGGATTTTCTGGGCAGTACAAAATAAACCAAACGAAAACCATTTACGGTCCGTTCAGCGACATTTTCGGCCAACCCATGGTCCAGCGCACTGGGTTTACCCCCGCCTATAGCAGCCACGTTTCTGACTCCGCTCTATGCGCCAGCTGTCATAATCTGAAAACGCCGTTCGTCGACAACAACGGCAAGGTGCTGACCACATCAGCGGAATCCGAGTTCCCTGAACAGATGCCTTATACCGAATGGCAGCATTCGATATTTGATGATGCCGGCAGCAATCCGCAAAGTTGCCAGGATTGCCATATGCCGAAAACGACTGCAAAAGTCTCTAACCGACCGCAATGGTTGGCAGCAAAAAACGGTTTCGCCAAACATCACCTCGTTGGCGCCAATACCACGATGTTGACTATGCTCAGGGATAACGCCGCACAGCTAGACGTTACCAGTACAGATTTGAATGAAGGTATTGACCGCGCCCGCGCGATGCTGCAAAGCGCCGCGGACATCGAGATTGTGTCGGTCGCAGTGACTGAGGGTGTTTTAGCAGCCCGCGTGAGGGTACAGAACAACTCTGGGCACAAAGCACCCACCGCCTACCCGTCACGCCGCATGTGGATCCAATTCAAACTGACGGACAGCGCGAACAATATCGTATTCGAATCCGGCCGGATCAATGCGGACGGCTCTATCGTTGGCGCCGACAACGATGGCGATCAGGCGATCTTCGAACCGCATTATGATCTGATTACCTCAGCAGACCAGGTACAAATATATGAGGCTGTGATGGGCGATTCAGCTGGCAACATCACCTATACCTTGTTGCGGGGCGCGCAATACCTGAAAGATAACCGGCTGACGCCGCAAGGCTTCGATAAGTACGCGGTGCCATATGATATTGCTGTGCATGGCCAGGCTGCCAACGATAGCAATTTTAATCTGGGCGTCGATGAGCTGGTCTATCGCATCCCTGTCAATGTAACCGGCGAGCTCGATATCAGTGTGTCGTTGAATTATCAAACCATTGCACATGGTTTCGTCCAGGACCTGTACAAAGAAGGGCATCTGGAACAGGTACAGACCTTCAAGGCAATGTACGACGCACAGAGTCTGAAATACGAACCGGTAGCCAGCGCAAACACCGCGGT
>JABDQW010000053.1 GCA_013042055.1 Gammaproteobacteria bacterium
GCGTCCTCTTCGGTGTTGCTGAAGCCTGTTACGTTTTTTCCTTTGATTAGTGGGCTGCCATCCTCTGAGACGGCGTTACGCAGCACGGCAGGCGCATGGCAAACGGCGGCAACGGGTTTGCCCGATGCATACATGGTTTCAATCAGGGCGACTGAATTTTGATCGTTCGCTAAATCCCATAGCGGCCCGTGACCGCCGGGATAAAAAACAGCGTCATAATCTTCGGGCGAGACCTCAGATAACTTCAAGGTGTTGGCTAATTCGGCTTGCGCCTCGGCGTCATTTTTAAAACGTTCGGTGGCATCTGTCTGGAAATCAGGTTGGTCACTTTTGGGGTCCAGCGGTGGTTGTCCTCCCTTCGGTGAGGCCAGTGTGATCTCCGCATTGGCGTCTTTGAACACATAGTATGGACTGGCGAACTCTTCGAGCCAAAACCCGGTTTTGTCGCCAGTGTCTCCAAGTTGGTCATGTGATGTTAATATCATAAGGACTTTCATTGAGAGCTCCCTGTGGAAGTTGGTTTCTCGGAGTACGATTGGCTCTGTTAGCTAGCGATTTTGCGCTCTATCCCGAGTTTTTCCAATACCTTTTTTATAACCATCTACACTCGCCAAACAACCGCCAAACAACCGCCAAACAACCGCCAAACAACTGACCCGGACCTGCCTAACCCTCAGACAAAGACGCACTGTTGAGAATTTATGAGACACGCGATTGATATTTCAACGAGCCACGGACTGTTTCTGCTCGGCCTGCACGCGCAGCGTTTTGGGTAACAGAGCCCTCTCTACCAGTTCAAACAGGCCCTGAACCAGCAGGGCTAGCACGGCGGCGGGGACCGCGCCTTGCAGGATCAGGCCCATGTCGTCAAGGCGGATGCCGGTCAGGATGGGCTGACCGTAACCACCGGCACCGATCAGGGCACTCAGTGTTGCAGTGCCGACATTAATCACAGCCGAGGTCTTGATGCCGGCGAGGATGGAGCGGGTTGCCAGCGGCAGCTCGACGATGCGTAATCGTGCTCGCGGCGGCAAGCCGAGGGCCTGCGCCGATTCCACGATAGCCGGCGGAATATCCTGCAGGCCGGAATAGGTGTTGCGAATGATCGGTAGCAGACTATAGAGAAACAATGCCACCACCGCCGGCGGCCCGCCAATTCCCAGCAGCGGAATCATAAACACAAACAACGCCAATGAAGGAATGGTTTGAATGACGCCGGCTACGCCAAGCACAATATGGCCGGTGCGCGCCGAATGAGCCGCAAGGATGCCCAGTGGTATCGCCAGAACGATGGCCGCGCTCAGCGAGATACTGACCAGGATCAGATGTTCCGCAGTGTGCTGCCAGAAACGCTGCCAAGCAGTTATCACGCGGTTGTCCAAGTCCAGATCGAATGCCTGTTTCAGAAACGCGGCGGCGACGACGGAGTCGGGCTGTGCGTGCAATTTGACCTTGGCATTCATGGTGCTCATGGTGGCTGCGTCGATAGTGCCGTCCAGCCGCCGGAACTGCGTAACGACTTCGGGGGCGCGTTGTTCCAGGTCGGCGCGATAGACGATGACCGCGTCATAGACGGGGAAGTAATTCAGATCGTCTTCGAGCGCGACCAGCTGGTAATAATCGATTTCCGCATCGGTCGTATACAGATCGATGACCTGTAGCGTGCCGGCGTCAATGCCGCGATAAGCCAGATCATGATCCAGCCCGCGCACGCTCTGCTGGGGCAACTGGTAACGCTGCTGCAGCCCCGGCCAACCGTCGGCACGGTCCATGAACTCGTTGCCGAAACCGAACACCAGCCCGGGATGGTTTCTCAGGTCAGAGATACTATGCAGATTGCATTCCCGGGCCAGCGCTTGCTTGACGCCGATGGCGTAGGTGTTATTGAAGCCGAGAGGGGCAGTCATGCGCAGATCGCGTGCCGCGAGTGCCTGGTGCAGCTCGGCATCGGTGCGCAGGTTGTCGCTGACCAGAATCTCCCGCACTAGCGTGCCGGTGTATTCAGGATAGGCATCGATGTCGCCTTTAAGCAGTGCATTCCACAGCACGCGGGTGCCGCCCAGTTGGCGTCGATGTGCGGCTTCGACGCCAGCGTGCCACGCGAGGTGACGCAGCACTTCACCCAGGATGACCGACTCGGTAAAGGTTTTGGAGCCGAATGTAATACGCGCCGGTGTCTCGGCGCTTAAGACCGGCAGCGTCAGCGATGCGATGGCCATGGCCAGCAGTGCTGCCTGCCAGGCGCACGGTCGCTTCATTCGAGCGACTCGGCGAGCTGCGCCATGGGTTCACGCTGCGCTGAAATGAACGCTTCGACGAAAGGCTCGGCGGGTGAGCGCGCGAGCTGCTTGATGCTGCCGGTTTGTACGATGTGGCCCTCGCGCATCAGCACCAGGTTCTGACCGAAGAACACGGCTTCGGCGATGTCATGCGTGACCATAACGACCGATTTGCCGAGCCGGGCGAAGATGGCTTTTAGTTCCTGCTGCAGCTGGTAACGGATCATCGGGTCAAGCGCACCTAAGGGTTCATCCAGCAGCAACAGGTCCGGATCGAGCATTAGTGCGCGCATCAGGCTGACACGCTGGCGCTGGCCGCCGGAGAGCTCGGCAGGGTAGCGTTGCATCAGTTCCGTTGGCAGTTGCACCAATTTGGTCAGTTCTGCCAGTCGGGCTTCGATCCAACCAAGGTTGCGTCGCAGATAGCGCGCCATCACCGTCACGTTGTCGCGTACGTTGAGGTGGGGGAATAGGCCGCCTTCCTGAATCACATAGCCCATTCTTTGCCGCAGCGTGAGGATGTTGTCAGGCGTCAGCACAATGCCTTCAAAGCGGATGCTGCCTGAATCCGGTTGAATCAGGCCAGCAATCAAACGCAGCAGTGTGGACTTGCCACAGCCGCTGGGACCGATCAGCACCCGGGTCTCGCCGCTCGGTACTTGCAGGTCCATCGGCGCCAGCACCTCGGTATCACCATAGCGTTTAGAAACCTGTGAAAGTGTCAGCATGTGGATAGTGTGTTGAATTTATTTCGGTAATACAAGCCTGATAGTGGCTGGCGCCGGACACTGTTGGTAATGGAAAAAAGGGAGCTAATTCGTGAGACCGGCCACGCGTTTGTTTGCGTGGCGGAGTATGTCAATCGATTGGCCCGAAGTATCAAGATTGAAATCCATTGCCTGGTTACAATATCT
>JABDQW010000054.1 GCA_013042055.1 Gammaproteobacteria bacterium
AGCTCGCAAGATCGCGTCCATTCATTTCACCGGGCATCAATATATCAGTGAACAGGAGATCAATATCGTTATGTTTTTCCAATAGCGTTTGAGCAGACGCAGCATCCTCCGCTTGCAGGACATTTAGCTGTAATTTATCGAGGCACCGTACGGCAAATTGTCGAACCTCTGGACGGTCTTCGACAACCAGTATCGTTGCATCACTCATGGGTGCGGTTCTCTCTCGAGTTTTTTCGGTTGCCATGTCTCGAGTTTTCCTGGATACCGTGCTTTCTTTGCCGCTGTATACTGGAAATTGCATTCTAATGCCGGTCCCATGGCCTGGCCTGCTATCTATTGCCAGATCACCACGAGATTGTCGCATGAACGCGTAGACCATACTCAGACCGAGGCCGGTACCTTCGTTTTTCCTTGTTGTAAAAAATGGCTCTGTAGCATGTTTGAGAACATCTTCAGTCATGCCGATACCGGTGTCCGTTATTGATAAGGAAACGGCCTGATCAGATATATCAGTATCGTCATTTTGATCGTCTTGCCCATCTGGATACCGTTTCAACTCTGCCTTAATTGTTATGAATCCTCCATCTGGCATAGCATTTCTTGCATTAATAATTATGTTGAGGAGAGAGCTCTCAAATTGTGTTGTATCTACTAAAATGTCCGGTAGTCCATCTTCAACGTGAATAGCCAGATTTATTTTGTCGCCAAGAATATTCTTAAACAGCTTGGCGTACTGGGTAATCGATGATTCAATATTCAAAAACTCCTGAGCCAGAGATTTTTTCCTGGAAAATGCCAGTAAGTGTTTTGTTAGTTCAACGCCATCGTGTACGGCGGAACATGCATCCTCCAGGATTTCTCGATACTCAGCGCTAATGCCGTATTCGTCAAGAAATGCCTGGTCAAGCAGTTCAAGGTTGCCTCTGGCTATTGTCATCAGATTGCCGAAATCATGGGCGACTCCGCTTGTTAATTGACCAATAGCTTCCATCTTATTGTTTTGGGCTTCCTGCGCCTGTTTTTTTATCCGATCTGTAATATCTTGAACAATACCGTTAACTTCTATCAGGCTGCCGCTGCTATCGAGTTTGCCGGCGGCTTGTTGATAGAGCCATCGGGTCCTGCCATTTGGCAACTGTATACGGTGTTCTACGCTATAACTTTCTTCGGAGTGGAAAATGGTTGACCTGAACTGATCAAGCTTGCTCAAATCTTCTTCTGCGACGCCAAGAAGAACGTTGTCAACCGTAGGAGTAAAGCTTCTTGGGCTATACCCGTAGATTTGGTATAGCTCGTCTGACCATGACATTTCGCTTTTTTTCACGCTCCAATGCCAATTGCCAATATGGCCGACGCGTTGAGCCTGGCGGAGGAGGTTCTCGCTATTATGCAGCTTTTCCATGAGTAAATAGCGTGACAAAATACCGGCTAAACGCAGGCTTATGATGTAAAAAGTTTCTTGCTCGGACGCAGACCATTCTCGAGACGCAGTGTTTCTATGTAACACAAGAAACCATGGATGGCTGTTATGGACCTGAAGCGATTTTAACATCTGATGGAATGTTTGATCTGCAGTCTTCGATGCGGATTTCTGCTCCTTCTGAACATATGTTGATACGATTGGATTCTCGCTGCTAGTGCACCAACGCAGTATCTCATTATTATTCTCGTAAGCATTACCAATGCTCCTACCAATGCTGCAACAATCTTCACGCAGGGCCTCGCAAACGATATCGAGTTTGGCGCAAGTGTTATCTTGGGCGGTTAAGATGCAGGCACGATCCGCTGCGAAGATGTCAAGCATCTCACGTAATACATCCAGTATTATCGTATCCTTATTTTTACCTTGAGTTAGTATGCGAGATATTCTTTCTGTGTGTTGAAGATGTTGTTCGCGTTGTTGCAGCTCAACAATCGCGTTCCTGGCTTTAATAAGGTATTGTATGCGATACGGAAACGTGTCCCAGTTGATTGGTTTGGTGACAAACGCAGTAGCACCCAATTGAAATGCTTTTTCTATCGACTCCGCGTCATCGAGCCCTGTTACCATGACAATTGAAATACTTGTATCGCCAGTGAGCGCGCGTATCTCAGAACATACCTCGAATCCGCTCATCCCAGGCATTTTGACGTCGAGGAGAACCATATCAGGCGCATTTGCTTTAAGCATATCAAGTGCGGCCGGCCCATTTTCGGCTTCATCAATGATATAGCCATCTTCGGCAAGTGTCTCCGTCATCAAGAGACGCATGGTTGCATCGTCATCTACGACGAGTATTCGTGATTTGGCGGTGATATTGGGCTCGTTTTGCACTATTCGATTACCTGTTAATCGGTGTTATTAGAATGTACAGGCTGTAAGCGCCGCAGAAAATTGGTTCTCGGTGGCCAATGCGATATATTATTGTCTGTAAATGATAATGCAAAGGATTGACTATCTGAACCGCACTGAATATTAGCAGTTTAAAAAAGTGTTGACAAATTTCCGGCGTATGTGCTTATGCGAAGATCGGCCGTCTGGGAGTGGGTATAACCAACCGCTATCAATAAAATAATAAAAGTAATACGGTGGCAGTGAAAGGTACTTGATCCTGCTAGGGCCTGTTAACACTATGGAGCTAGATCCGATCTTACTGACCGATTCTTGCGGCGTCTGCCAACAACACGATGAACGACAACTCACTGCGAGCCTAGTTCACAATTAGGAACTTATATTAATCGCTAGTAATATTGTGAATTCATGATATTAAACGACGACGAGACTTGGATTTGAAAAGAGCATGACTGTTGCATTCACATTGCGTACTGAAATCCATAATATGCTCGTCTTCCCTGCGACAAAATCGCCAGGAACGATATTGAATGCACGAAATGCAGCCCGAAGTAACCAGCATCCGGCGTCTTCACTCACTGGGCTACAGATTACATCGATGTATTCTGCTCACGGCGCACCAGCCTCTGGCGGTTACATCGGCTCCAGGTCGATTTCACCCGGCTGAAAAGATGCCGGAATGACGGTTGTACGGGAAATCAGTGGCTCTCAGCAGATTCGATACGGTCGGAAACATGCGGCAATGACAAGGGAGGAAGACAGCAACGGAGACAGGCGGGCTCTGTCCTGCACCTGCGCTCCCGTGATCCTGGTGAGAATAGCGGGCTAAGGCTATCGGGGTCTGTCATATGATTGCGACGACCAACACAACGAAGCGTCTAGTCATGTCCAGATTTCTACGTAATATGCTGTTAGGTTTTGTGTAAATGCATCAACCCATTGGCTAAAATTTTATGCAACTTCTTAAAGAAAGTAGCGATAAACCTGATCAATCATTATGGGTCTACAAAAAACAAATTGACTTGCTATACCACGATATGCCATTCGCAATCTTGTCAACGGCGGTCGTGGTATTTCTTTTATTTCTGTTCTTGAGCGATTCGGGCAGCCTGCCAAGCCTTACTGTTTGGTTTTCAATGTTCTGCATTGTGATTGTTTTTCGCGCGATATCCAGCTGGATGTATTCATCGAAGAAGAAAAGAAACAGGGTAAATTATCAAAAGGCTGAGTCGTTCTATGTAATAGGCGTTATCTTGACCGGAGGTTTGTGGGGAAGTGTAGGTCTCTGGCTGTTTCCACAAGTTGATCTGGAAGGAAAGATACTATTGTTTATTGTTATAGTAGCTATAGCAGCAGCTTCTAACACAACCATGATATATCGGCGTTCCCCTGTCTATATATTTACTGGACTAGTGATATTGCCAATGGTGCTTGGTGTAATTATCAGCGATTTTCCCAATTCTTTCGCAATATCGATCGCTATGCTCGTTTACATGATATTCCTGCTCAGAACTTCTACCGGCTTCTACAATAGTAATGAAAAGATGCTTTATCTACAGGAAGAATCGATTAAAAATAGTCACAAGCTTTTGATACAAAGAGAAAAGGCAGAGCTGGCAAACCAGGCAAAATCAGAGTTTCTTTCCTTGATGAGCCATGAACTGCGTACACCTCTTAATACGGTGCTGGGGCTGAACGAACTGCAATTACTTGACAGAGCTGACCCACTGACAGCAAAACAGCGAAAACGCGCAATTAAGATCAATGATGCTGGGCATCACTTGTTGTCACTAGTGAACGATGTGCTTGATTTTTCACGAATTGAGACAGGTGAAATTGAAGTGACGACGAGCGCGATTGATAGCGAAGTCGTATTGCGTGATGCTTTAAAGCTGGTCGAAGGTAAGGCGAAGAGTAAGAAGATAAAGTTTTACATAGAAGAAACCGCCAAATGCAACTGGGTCTTGGCAGATTATACAAGGTTGAAGCAGGTTTTGGTTAACCTGCTTGACAATGCTGTGAAATATAACAAAGAGGGTGGGTCAGTAACTGTTAGCTTCAAGAGTGATGCCGGGTCGCATATTCGGATCTCGGTTTCAGATACGGGCTATGGTATTCCAGACCATCTGAAAGGCAAATTATTTATACCGTTTTCTAGACTGAATGCCGAGCATATGGGTATTGAGGGAACTGGTATAGGCCTCAGTTATAGTAAGCAGCTTGTCGAATTGATGGAGGGGCGAATCGGAATGGAAAGCCGGCAGGGACAGGGTAGTTGCTTCTGGATAGAGCTGAGAAAGTCGAAAAAGCCAGAAAACTCGCTCAATCGCCCAGTGCCTTTAAGCCAGTCGGTATCTGAAGACAATGAACCAACACCAGCGCATGGGGTAAAACTACTACTAGCCGAAGACAATCTGGTAAATCAGGAGGTTGCTGTTGAGATGCTTGAGCAGTCAGGTTTTGAAGTCGATGTGGCTAATAATGGAGAGCAAGCACTTGAGGCCCTGGCGAAAGAGCGCTATGACCTGGTACTTATGGATTGTGAAATGCCTGTTATGGACGGTTTCACTGCAACGGCGTTGTTCCGTATAAGGGAAAATGAGAAAAAGCTGCCGCAAACACCGATCATAGCGCTGACTGCACATGCTGTTGAAGGTGTGCGAGAAAAATGTATTGCCAACGGAATGAATGATTTTCTAGCAAAGCCTTTTAGCTATGACGATATCACGACAAAAGTTACACAATGGGCCAGTGCGAATTCGAACCATTGTTCAGTTATGAAACCAGAGGAGAATAATTGGAACGAAGCCTTGAACAATGACGTTCAAGCCGAGCATCAGCATGATGCTACCCGATCTAATTCCCAACAAACTCAGGCTTTAGTGCTTGACAAAAATGTGTTGGACAAGCTGCAAACGAAACAGAAGTATCGTGAGAGAGACCTTGTAAATAGGGTAGTGAAATTGTACCTGAAGCAAACACCAAAGATGCTCGAGGAATTGGAAGATGCTAATAAGCAGTCAAACAACGAGGCATTGGTACATATTGCGCACACGCTAAAATCCTCGAGTCTTACTGTCGGTGCGATGAGGCTTGCCGAGGTTTGCAGAAAGTTAGAAGAACATGGCCCAGACGGGCAGATCGAAGATGTACTGATCGAGAATTTGCCACAATACTACTCCGCAGTGAAGGAAGCGCTCGAGGGTGTATTAGAAGAAAATGAGTAAGGGTACCAAGGCGGACATCGATCGTTAAAGACACACCTGTAGTGACCCGGATCTTATCCGATAGATCAGCAAACTGGCAGCTGAAAGAGAGGGCCGTCGTATGCGCCGCGAGCACGAATCCTGCGCCTGCTCCCGTGATCCTGGTGAGAAATGCGGGTTAGATCTGGCATGCACATTGCATGTTTAACATTGTGACGGAATTTTGCCGCTTGCATACAAGCGCTAGGCGTGTTCAGAGG
>JABDQW010000055.1 GCA_013042055.1 Gammaproteobacteria bacterium
ACCGTGATAGGCATGCTTGAATAACACACTGTATTCTTGATCATCCGAGCTTTTCTCCAAAATCCAATACTCTATCGGTATTCGACGCCACCTGGTGAGAAATGCGGGCTAAACTCATAATCATGCGGTATACCATCAACGCTCGTAGCAACGCACTATTGACCCTGACCCTACTGTGGTGTCTCGTTGCTGCCGGCTGCGAACCATCAGTCAGACTCGAGCCCCTGGATCGCAACGCCACCGTACTGGCATTTGGCGACAGTTTGACATCGGGTTATGGTGCCGACACAGAGCAGGCGTACCCCGCGCTGTTGCAGACACTGATTTCACGCACAGTAATCAATGCCGGTGTGCCTGGCGAAATCAGCCGGGAGGGCTTACGACGATTGCCTGCTCTATTGAAACAATATCGACCCGATCTGGTGATCATCTGTCACGGCGGCAATGATATCCTGCGACGACTAGATCTGCAGCAAACCAGCGACAACATCCAACGAATGATCGAACTCAGCCATTCGAACGGCGCCCAGGTGGTGCTGGTCGGGGTACCCGAATACGGTGTTTTCCTGTCGAGCGCTGCATTCTACACGGAACTTGCCGAAGCGAATCGGCTGCCGATCGAGAATGACGTCATCAGCGATGTACTCAAACGAGCCGCTCTCAAAGCTGATCGGGTTCATCCCAATGGCGAGGGCTACGCGGTCATCGCGGAACGACTGTCTGTCATGTTGAAGAACGCCGACGCCATCTGACTGTCAGACGTTTGACCTACTTTTAAACATATTGACATTATTTGACGCTCCGTCATATGATTATCGGCATGTCCGCTCAAGCCGATCAACTACCACGAAAGCAGCGCGAGATACTTCAGCGCGAGCAGTTGATCCTCGATACGGCACAAGCCATGATACACGAGCACGGTTATGCCCAGTTAACCATGGAACGCATAGCCGAAGCGGTTGAGTATTCAAAGGGCACGATCTACAACCACTTCTCCAGCAAGGAGGATCTGGTCTGTTCGCTGTGTTGCCGCTGCGTCAACAACCTGATCGCACTATTCAAGCGCGCGTCTGGATTTCCAGGCACGACCCGCGAACGATTCTCCGCCATAGGTATCGCTTATTGTCTGTATCACCATTTAAACCCGCTGGACACGCAGAATATCCTAATCGTCAAAACCAATGCCGTACGCGACAAATTGAGTGCAGAAAAGGTGCAGGAACTGAATGCGCTTGAACACACGATTATCCAGTTATGCATGGACCTGGTCGGCGACGCGATCGAGGCAGGCGATATACCCAGCGTCGATACCCAAACCGCCGACACTATCGTTTTCGGCTTCTGGTCGCAGCTCTACGGCGGCATGCTGCTGGCGCAGTCAGACATACCGCTGGACCAGCTCGGTTTCCACCCGGGCATCACGATGCTGTGGAACAACTCACAGCGTTTGCTCGATGCCTACGGCTGGCAACCGCTGAGCACAATCACCGATACTGATGCATTATTCACGCGATTATGTTCTGCACTGTTTTCGGAGGAAGTTTGCAAGCTGACTCAAGAAGAGAACCATCATGGTTGAGTTGTATACGCATTTTATTATTCGTTGGCGTTATGTCGTCCTTCTATTGACAATTGCCTTCGTCTTGATCGCCGGATACGGCGCACAGCGACTCAGCTTCAGCAATGACTACCGCATGTTTTTCGGCCCAGATAACCCTCAGCTGCTGGCGTTCGAGAAAATGCAGAACACCTTCAACAAGAATGACAACATCATGTTTGTCGTCACCCCCAGTGACGGTAAAGTGTTTTCGGTCGAAACGCTGAAGGCCATTAAAGACATCACCGAAGAAGCCTGGCAAATTCCGTTCTCCACTCGCGTCGATTCCGTCACCAACCATCAGCATACGTCGGCAGTGGGGGATGATCTGATCGTCGACGATCTAGTGCCAGATCCGACGATACTAACGCGGAAAGACCTTGCCAGAATCCAGTTCATCGCTATCAACGAACCGATGATGGTGAGCCGATTGATTTCGCCGGACAGTAAATACACCGGCATCAATGTCACCGTGCAGCTGCCCGGAGAAAGGCTGGATGAAGTGCCAACAGCGGTCGCGTACGCTCGGGATATGAGAGACCGCTACATGGGCAAATACCCAGAGCTGGACATACGCCTGGTCGGCCTGACCATGATGAATAACGCGTTTCCCGAAGCCAGCCAGGGTGACGCCCAGAACCTCTACCCAATCGCGCTGGGATTCATAATCGTTGCGCTGCTGTTGATGTTGAAAGGCGTCAGCGGCACGCTGACGACATTTCTGATGATCGTTTTCTCGATCATCACCGCCATGGGACTCGCCGGCTGGCTGGGCATCCGCTTGTCTCCGCCGGTGATGAGCGCGCCGATCATGGTGATGACCATGGCAATCGCGGATGCGGTGCATTTGCTAGTGACGATGAAACATGAAATGCATCTCGGTAAGAACAAAGTCGATGCCATGGTTGAAAGCATGCGCATCAATTTCTGGCCAATCTTCGTCACCTCGCTGACAACCGTGCTCGGATTTCTTAGCCTTAACTTCAGTGACGCACCGCCGTTTCATGACCTGGGCAATATTGCAGCCATGGGTGTTGCTGCCGCCTTTGTATTCTCCATAACGTTCCTGCCGGCGCTCATCACCCTGCTGCCCGCCAGGTCCAGACGCGAAGTGACCGGTAAATACGCCATGGAACGTTTTGGTGATTTTGTCGTCAGCAATTATAAATCCCTGTTTATCGGCAGCTCAATCGTCGTGCTGATGCTGGTAACCCTGGTACCGAAAAACGAACTCAACGATATTTTTGTCGAATACTTCGATACGGCGATCCAGTTCAGAGAGGACTCCGATTACACGGCTGAACACCTGACGGGCGTTTACTATATCGACTTCTCGCTGGGCATGGGTGAGTCGGGTGGTATCAGCGATCCCGCGTTCCTGAAAAACGCCGATAAATTTGTACGATATCTGCGCGCACAACCCGAAGTTATGCACGTATTTTCCCTCACCGACACGTTCAAACGGCTCAACAAGAACATGCATGGCGATGACCCTGCCTGGTACAAACTGCCGGATGATCGCAACCTGGCTGCGCAGTATCTGCTGCTCTACGAAATGTCGTTGCCGTATGGGCTTGATCTGAACAACCAGATCGATGTCGGTAAGACGGCCACTAAAATCGCTGTCACACTGAAGACGCTTTCCTCCAATGAAATTCTTGCGTTCGAACAACGCACATCGGCCTGGTTGCAGGAGAACATGCCGGAACTGACGGGTTTCGGTACCGGACCGACTGTCATGTTCGCGCATCTGGGCAAACGCAATATCAACAGCATGCTGATCGGCACGACAATCGCATTGTTCATGATTTCCATGGTGTTAATCATCTTCTTCCGCTCATTTAAATACGGCCTTATCAGTCTGTTACCTAACCTGCTACCGGCAGCGGCCGCGTTCGGTATCTGGGGGCTATTCGTCGGACAGGTCGGCATCGCACTGTCAGTCGTCACCGGCATGACTCTCGGTATTGTGGTCGATGACACGGTGCATTTCATGAGTAAATATTTACGCGCCCGCAGAGAAAAAGGCTTCGATGCAAAACAAGCCGTGCACTATGCTTTCAATAGCGTCGGCATTGCACTGCTGGTAACATCGATCGTCCTGGTTGCCGGCTTCATGATCATGGCGCAATCCCATTTCGAATTAAACGCGGGTATGGGCCTGCTCACCAGCGTGGTCATTACCCTGGCACTTGCAATCGATTTCATGTTATTGCCACCACTGCTAATCAAACTCGAAGAAAACGGGAAGATAAGAGCATGAACATTATGATACTTCGAACCATGCTGGCAGCAATCACTGTCACTATGCTGCCGGTATCCTTGCTGGCTGAAACTGCCGAAGATAAAGGACTGGCTATTGCTATTGAGGCGGACAAACGCGATGAAGGCTTTGACGATTCCACAGCGAACATGACCATGGAGCTGAGAAACAAACAGGGCGACTCCAGTATTCGTTATATCCGCATAAAAACGCTTGAAATCATCGGTGATGGCGACAAATCGATGTCGATCTTTGATGAACCAGCAGACGTCAAAGGCACCGCCTTTCTGACATTTTCTCATGCTGTCAAACCGGATGAACAATGGTTGTATCTACCGGCGCTAAAACGGGTGAAACGAATCAATTCGAAAAATAAATCAGGTCCGTTCATGGGCAGCGAGTTCGCCTACGAAGACATCGCCTCCCAGGAAGTCGAGAAATACACCTATAAATATCTGCATGATGAAACCTTGAACGGCATCGACTGTTTTGTCATCGAGCGTTATCCGGCCTACAAGCATTCAGGCTATACCCGGCAGGTCGTCTGGATCAACAAGGCCGAATACCGGCCCGAAAAAGTCGTATTCTACGACCGGAAAAACACCCTATTGAAGACATTGGCCTACGACGGTTATCGACAATACCTGGATAAGTTCTGGCGTGCTGACGATATGTTCATGGAAAACCACCAGACCGGCAAGAGCACCAAACTGACGTGGAGTGACTACCAGTTCAAAACCGGATTGAAAGACAGGGACTTCAACAAAAACAGCCTGAAACGCGCCAGATAAACTCGCTGCTCCATCTAGCCCGCATTTCTTCTGGCAACAGAATGAGAGCCATCGTCGTCGGTATCATCGTTGGCAGTGCCTTGCAGCATCCTGGGGCAATCGCTGGCGATTGGTCCGGCTTTGTCTCCGGCCAGTTCCGCGGCTTTTTTGAAGATCCTGTCGACCCACGCCAACACAATACTTACCTGTCGGCCGCAGCCGAACCCCGCTATTACCACAGCTGGCAAGGCGGCAACCATAATTTTGACATGCGATTGTTCTACCGAATCGACCAACACGATGACAATCGCACGCATGGCGACATCCGCGAACTGTCCTGGACCGGTGTGTACGATACCTTTGAAACGACTGTCGGTATCAGCAAGGTGTTCTGGGGCGTTACTGAAACACAGCATCTGGTCGATATCATCAACCAGACCGACCTGGTCGAGAACGTCGATGGTGAAGACAAGCTGGGCCAGCCCATGGTCAAGTTGAGTACTGTGCAGGACTGGGGCACGATTGACTTTTTTGTGCTGCCCGGCTTTCGGGAACGCACATTTCCCGGTGTCGAGGGCCGTCCCCGTCCTGAAATCGTAGTCGACACTGACAGCGATGCGATCTACGACTTCAAGGCCGGCAAGGACCACATCGATCTGGCCGTGCGCTATTCGCACTATATCGGCGAATGGGAGTTCGGTCTGTCCTATTTCAGCGGTGTCGATCGCTTGCCCAGCGACTTCTTCCCAAACAGAATAGACCCCAGCGGTCAGCCAGTGAGCGTGGTTCCCATCTATTCGTTGGTCAATCAGGCCGGCATCGATGGCCAGGTGTTTTTCGGTGACTGGACCTGGAAACTCGAAGCCATCAACAAAGAATACCGCTCCGGCTTGCGCAAGGGATCACATACCTTCCAGTCGGTGGTCGGCTTCGAATATACCTGGGTTGGATTCACTGGCAGCACGAGCGATCTAGGATTTGTTGTGGAGTATCACTACAGTGACGGCAACACACGCGATACAATTTTTGATAATGACCTCGCGACCGCGCTGCGCTTTGTACTGAACGATGCCCAATCAACCGAGGTGCTGGCGGGCTTGCTTACCGACGCCGAGACACGAACGGTGGCCGGATTCATCGAAGCCAGTCGTAGATTGGGGCAGAACTGGTTACTCGAGGCTGAGTTACGCACCTACAGCGGAACCGAAGAAGATCGTCCTCTATTCAGTTTTCGCTTCGACAATTTTGCCCAGATCGATCTCGCCTATTACTTCTAGA
>JABDQW010000059.1 GCA_013042055.1 Gammaproteobacteria bacterium
GCGTGCCCAGATACGCTACGATCGTGCGTAAATCGATCTCGGCGTTTTCCAGGCAGGACGTGCCGCCTGGTGACGGCGTCATGTTGAATATGGCCCCGATACCCGTATCGATTTTTGCTTCACCCAACAGCAGCTTCTGATGATCTTTGTCAATTAATTGCGGTCGTATGCCGCCGACCTGATGCGCAAATTTGAGATCACGCAGGCGTAGTGAAGGTACGATGATGCGAGCGTCTTTTAGGAACAGCCAGTTCCGTAGAAGCGGTATTTCAAACAGAAAGTTCTTGAGCATGTAGTTCCGTATATCACGATGACGAATCAGGTTTAACAGAACATTCGCAACGCGTTTATCAAAACGAAACACTTGAAGAAAATCTGGCAGCGTGCGGAGGTTGTAACGCTCCAATATCGGCAGCACGAGCGCGGTTGGGCCAAAGCGCGTTTTTCCCGGAACGAGCACGTCCGGATCACCATGAATAGCGGCAAATGGAAGCGCATCATTTTGTACAGTGTAGACCTTTCCGTTGAGTACAGCGGGCGTGAAGTAATAACTGCCTGCGACCGGTAAGCAGGAATAATGCAGGCCATATCCGAGATCATGAGCAAGTTTCAGGCTATGACCACCCGCGCAGACAACGATTGCACGCGTTTGATAACAGGTATGTCGGGTTTCTACAAGAAAACGCTGTTTGTCGATTTTGATATGTTTGACGAATTCGTCAAAATGTAGATCGACGTGTTTGTTGGCGATCGACTGTGCCTGACGAACAAACGACCGTGACAAAGCCTCGTAATTGACCGCGGTATACTCATCGGTGGATCCTAGCGCGACGATTTCGTCGTCGCGAAAGCGACCATTATTCATGGCAACGGCGGGCTCAATACGCGAAATCGCTTTTTTATCGAGCAGTTTTAGTTCAGGATAGTGTGGACTGAAGATTTCAAAGCGTTGGCGTAGTAATTGGCACTGATCTTTGCCTACACCGAGCACCATTTTGGGATATTTGAAGATGATATGGTGTGAATCTGCCTGCCTTTGCGCGTAGTTTTTCAGCATGTTGGCCGCACGCTGTACCTTGAGCGCCTTTTCAAGACTGTAGTTGGTTTCTATATCACCACAATGCAATGTCTGGCTGTTATTGCTCGACAGGGAGTTGACGCGAGCGGGAGCAGCATACTTATCAATGATGCCAACGTGTTTCAGATCGGTGTAGCGCGCGGCAAGATACAGCAATGCTGTGCCTGAAACACCCGCTCCAATGATTAACAAATCGTACTGGTGTGTGCTCATGAGGCGTCTGATTCACCAAGATTTTTACAGAAATATTCCACAATGATGCTTATTGTAACCATACAATGTCACAATATTACCTGATCCGCGTGTTGTCATTTAAAGAGCTAGTCCAGATTTAAGGTACAAAATTCGGATCCATCGTCGGTGCTTGCGAGACGTTATAATAGCGTCCATGCTTCAATTCAAGGATCTATCGCTGCGCCGCGGCCATCGTCTGTTGTTCGAACATGCAAGTTTTCAGGTGCATCCAGGACAAAAAATCGGTATCAGCGGCGCCAATGGCAGTGGTAAGTCCAGTCTATTCGCATTAATACTAGATCAATTGCATGCTGATAGCGGCGATTATTGCTACCCGAAGGACTGGGTGGTCGCACACGTGGCGCAGGAAATGGCCACGCAGCAAAGTCGGGCGATCGAATACGTGCTCGACGGTGACGCCGAACTCCGTCAGATTGAATCGGCGTTGGTACGTGCCGAAGCGGATGACGATGGTCTTCAGGTGGCCACATTGCATGGTAACTACGACAGTATCGGTGGCTACAGTGCGCGCAGCCGTGCCGGGCAGTTGATGAACGGGCTCGGTTTCAGCCGTGACGATGGAGATCGAGACATAACGGAGTTCTCCGGTGGTTGGCGCATGCGACTGAATCTCGCACGCGCATTGATGTGCCGTTCCGATCTGCTGCTACTGGACGAGCCTACTAACCACCTGGATCTGGATGCAGTGATCTGGCTGGAGAGCTGGTTACACGCTTACCCCGGTACATTGTTGCTAGTCTCACACGATCGTGATTTTCTCGACAGTGTCGCTGACCACATCGCCCACATCGAGCAGCAAGTGATCAGGCTATACCCAGGCAACTACTCCGCATTCGAACGCATCCGCGCTGAACGCCTCGCCAACCAACAAGCTGCCTACGAAAAACAACAACGAGAAATCGCGCACATGCGCTCGTTCGTCGATCGTTTCCGCGCCAAGGCCACCAAAGCGCGGCAAGCACAGAGCCGACTGAAGGCGCTGCAACGTATGCAGACAATCGCCCCGGCGCACGTTGACTCACCCTTCCATTTTTCGTTAGGAGAACCTGAGAAACGGCCGCAGACACTGTTACAACTGCATCACGCCGACGTCGGTTATGGCGATAACACGATCATTTGCGGCGTGGAGCTAAATATTTTGGCGGGTGACCGTATCGGGCTTTTGGGCCGCAATGGCGCTGGCAAATCGACCTTGATCAAGCTGTTGGCCGGTGCTTTTCTGGATGGATTGCGGCTGCAGCAGGGTGAACGCAACGTCCACAAGGACGCCCAGATCGGTTATTTCGCCCAGCATCAGGTCGAGCAGCTACACCCGGAACATACACCGTTGGAGCATCTACAGCAGCTCGATCACAACGCACGCGAAGCCGACCTGCGGAACCATCTCGGCGGCTTCGGTTTTGCCAGCGAGCGCGCACTCGCACCCGTCGGGCCGTTTTCAGGCGGTGAGAAATCGCGCCTGGTGCTAGCTATGCTGGTATACCAACGACCGAACCTGTTGTTGCTGGACGAACCCACCAACCATCTCGATCTGGAAATGCGCCAGGCACTGGCTGTAGCATTACAAGATTTCAGCGGCGCGATGTTGATCGTGTCCCACGACCGTCACCTGTTACGCGTCACCTGCGACCAACTGATGTTGGTACACGACGAGCAGGTAGATGAGTTTCCGCTCAGCCTGGATGAATATCCGAGGTGGCTCAACGAACAGAATCAGCAGGCTGCAGTAAATTTCTCAGACACAAAAAAAACAGGCGGCAGTGCGAAAAATGCAGAGGCCCGCAAAGATCAAAAACGCGTAGAGGCGGAACAACGTCAACGCACGCAACCCGTACGCAAACGCGTGACCGAAG
>JABDQW010000071.1 GCA_013042055.1 Gammaproteobacteria bacterium
CCCTCGCCACGCGCCAAGGTCGAGGCCACTTCCCCGAGTGCAGAGGCGCCTTGTGCAGAACAGCCGATCAGACTGGAACGCTTTTGAAAATCATAGACGCCCAGCGGTGAGGAAAACCGTGCCGTACCTGAGGTTGGCAGCACGTGATTGGGACCAGCACAGTAATCGCCCAGTGCTTCAGCCGTGTAACGCCCCATGAAAATCGCACCGGCATGGCGAATCTTCTGCGCCCAGTGTTCGGCATCATCCATTGAAAGCTCGAGGTGCTCAGGGGCGATACGATTCGCGACCGCGATGGCGTCGTCCATATCGACTGCTTCGATCAATGCAGCGCGCTGGCTTAGTGATTTCCTAATGATATCGGCGCGTGGCATTTCAACCAGCAGCGTGTCGATACTGGCGCTGACGCGTTCGATAAAGTCGCGGTCAGGGCTGACTAAAATCGACTGTGCATCCTCGTCATGCTCTGCTTGCGAAAACAGATCCATGGCGATCCAGTCCGGGTGAGTGTGACCATCACAAACCACCAGTATCTCTGAAGGGCCAGCGATCATATCGATGCCAACCACACCAAACACGAGACGTTTGGCAGTCGCCACATAGGCATTGCCGGGCCCGGTGATCTTGTCGACTTTGGGTACGGTGGCAGTGCCATAAGCTAGTGCAGCGACCGCCTGAGCGCCACCAATGCTGAATACGCGGTCGACGCCTGAAATCGCCGCAGCGGCCAATACCAAATCATTACGCTCGCCACCGGGTGTCGGTACGACCATGATCAGCTCGGGCACGCCAGCGACCTTGGCTGGTATTGCATTCATCAACACGGATGATGGATACGCCGCTTTACCGCCTGGCACATATAGCCCCACCCTGTCCAACGGCGTCACTTTCTGGCCGAGTACCGTGCCATCGTCTTCGGTGTATGACCAGGACTCCATCTTCTGGTGTTCGGCGTAGGCACGCACGCGTGCCGCAGCCGCTTCCAGCGCCTGTCTGTGCCCGTCGTCAATCGCATGCAGTGCCGCGTGAAGCTCATCGCTGGTCAATTCCATTTCAGCCGCCGATTTCAACTCAACACGATCGAGCTTACGGGTGTACTCGAGCAGGGCCGTATCGCCATCTTTACGTACGTCATCGAGAATCTGCGTAACCGTAGTGACTACTTCACTATCCGTTGACTGCTCCCATGCCAGCAGTTCGTCCAGCCGAGCATCGAAGTTTGGATCGACGGTTTTCAATCGGGCGATGTCGATCATGCAAGCGCCCCCCTAATTCGGTCGATCAACGACTGAATGCGTTCATGTTTCATTTTCATCGCAGCCTTATTGACGATCAATCGTGAGCTGATATCTGCAATATGATCAATGGGTTCAAGACCATTAGCCTTGAGGGTATTTCCGGTATCGACGACATCGACAATCAAATCGGAAAGCCCAACAATAGGACCCAGCTCCATTGATCCATACAGTTTGATGACTTCAACCTGTTCGCCTCTGGACTCAAAATACTTTCTGGCCACATTGACAAACTTGGTTGCCACGCGCTTGCGCCCATTGACTGGATCAGCATTGACCAGACCAGCCGTCATCAGACGGCACTTCGCGATACCAAGATCCAGTGGCTCATAGATACCTTCACCACCATGCTCCATCAATACGTCTTTGCCAGCAACACCGATATCGGCCGCTCCAAACTGAACATAGGTCGGCACATCCGTTGCTCGGATAATGACCAATTTTACATCCTCGTGATTCGTATTCAGAATTAGTTTTCGACTACTTTCAGGATCATCCAACGGCTCGATACCAGCGGCCTTGAGTAACGGTAATGTCTCCTTGAAGATCCTGCCTTTTGATAATGCTATTTTTAACATCAGCGTCACTTAAATCGTAAAAAGGGTGCTAGCTTAACCCAGCCAGGCTCTTTGTGGAATTTGTCTGCGGGCTGGTGTTCGTAAGCACTGCCCTGGAGCGAAAAACACAGCCAGCGCTACGGTTTGAGTGTAGAAACCAGTGCCTTGTCAGAATCCTACGCTGCCTGGTGCGAAATGCGGGCCAGAGTCAGGCGGGTATTCGCCGGATATTTGCCCCGAGTTGAGATAGCTTTTCTTCGATGATCTCGTAGCCTCGATCAATGTGATAGATGCGCTGCACTTCGGTTTCGCCTTCAGCAATCAATCCGGCCATGATCAAGCTTGCAGAGGCTCGCAAGTCGGTCGCCATGACCGGTGCTGCAGTGAGTTTATTTACACCGCGCACGATCGCCGTGTTGCCCTCGACTTCGATATCGGCCCCCATACGCTGCAGCTCCTGAACGTGCATGAAACGATTTTCGAACACGGTTTCGACAATGGTCGAGGTGCCTTCTGCAATTGAATTCAGCGCCGCAAACTGGGCCTGCATATCGGTAGGAAATGCCGGAAAAGGGGCAGTCCGGATATTGACGGCTTTGGGGCGCTTACCGTGCATATCGAGCTCGATCCAGTCATCACCACAACGGATAGACGCACCCGCTTCGCGCAGCTTATCGATGACGGCATCGAGTAACTTAGGATCGGTGTCCTTGAGCTTGATTCTACCGCCGGAAATAGCGGCAGCTACCAGATAGGTTCCGGTTTCTATGCGATCCGGCAATACTCGGTAACGGCTACCAATCAGCCTGTCGACACCTTCGATAGTAATCGTGTCTGTTCCGGCGCCGCGGATTTTTGCCCCCATCGCATTCAGGAAATTCGCCAGATCGATGACCTCGGGCTCGCGAGCCGCGTTCTCAATCATGGTAACGCCATCCGCCAGAGTCGCCGCCATCATCAGATTTTCGGTGCCAGTGACAGTGACGATATCCATCACCAGCCGCGCCCCTTTGAGACGACTGGCTTTCGCGTGGATATAGCCATTCTTCACTTCGACAATCGCACCCATGTCCTGCAGGCCCTTGATATGAAGATTGACCGGCCGTGAGCCAATCGCACAGCCACCGGGCAGTGACACCTCAGCTTCACCAAAGCGCGCTAACAATGGGCCAAGCACGAGTATCGAAGATCGCATGGTCTTGACAAGATGATAAGGCGCCACCTGGTTTTCGATAGTTGAACTGTCGACCTCGATACTCAGCTTTTCGTCGATAACAACTTTCACACCCATGCACCCGAGCAGCTCCACCGTTGTGGTTACGTCATGCAAATGAGGCACATTTTCGATCGTAGCAGGGCCCTCGGCGAGTAAGGTGCCAGCCAGAATAGGCAATACTGCATTCTTGGCACCGGAAACTCGAATCTCGCCTTCCAGGCGGGTGCCACCCTGGATCAATAGCTTATTCAACATAACAGACCCGCCTGCGTAAGCTCCTTGTCGACACTGTAAGCCCTGGCAAAGGTATGAATCTGCTCTGGTACCTCCCGGAAACAGATGGTTTTATGTTGTTTACGCATCAGTCTGGCCATCTCAAGAACCACAGCGAGACCCGCACTGTTGCAGCTGCCAACACCGGACAAATCGACAACCACCGTATCGAGCGATGCGAACAGACGTTTGGCCTGTTTCATCAAATCAGGAACGGTATCAAAACTCAGGGTACCACTGACAAGAAAGCGCCCTTTCTCATCCTGATTGGCGCCTACAGCTTGAATGGTTGCAGTGGGTCGATCGTTAGCCTGCATTTCTCACCAGGATCACGGGAGCAGGCGCAGGATTCGTGTTCGCAAGCGCCGCTCTGGAGCGAAAAGCGTAGCCATAGCTACGGTTTGAGTGAAGAGCAAGCTTACGGACACGAAGACCAGCCTGAACCGTGATAGGCACGCTTGAAAAACGCACTGTAGTTCTAATCATCCAGGGTTTTCTCCAAAGGACCAATGCCTCATCAGTATTCGACGCCGCCTGGTGAGAAATGCGGGCTAATTAAGCTAACATCTGCGCTATTAAAACAGCGTTCCCGGCCATCAACTAACACTCTAAGTTCTCCCGTCGCATTAATACCAAGCACTTTGCCCGTAACGCGATCACCCGCTTCTGTGCTGACACACACCTGCTTGTCAGTCAATGCAGCCAGCGCGAGCGCGAGCTCATCGCGCAAAGTCGACGCTCGGTGCTGGCACTGCCGACACATCGTGACCACCTCGTTGATCAATACCGCGACCACGACATTACGATCAGGTGCCGTGCCGCCGATCACATGTACGACATCGGTCCATCGCACCTTGGACTCGGCGGCTACCGCCTCAGGCATATGATAATTCAGGCCAATACCAATAACAGCACGACAAGGTCCGCCAGGGGTAACACGCGCCTCGACTAGAATACCCGCGATCTTATTGTTCTTGATCAAAACATCATTCGGCCATTTTAGCCATGCATCGGTGATACCGATCTGGTTCAAGGTTCTGATCACAGCCACACCCTGCGCCAAAGACAACAATCCCAGCCCTTGAGCTGCTGACTCAAAATGCCAGACCAGACTAAGATAGATGTTGGCGTTGGATGGCGACATCCAGTGTCTGCCCCTACGCCCGCGCCCCTTGCGTTGGTGGTCCGCGATACAGACAAAAGGGAGCTCACGCCCACGTTTGATTTCCGCCAGCGACCAGTCATTGGTTGAGTCGATTGTATCGAACACATGCACACCACCTGGAAACAGGCCATCCTGGAGTGCTTGCACTATGCGATGTTTATCTAATTTATTGGTCATTTACATGGAGGTAAGCAGCAGCCGAGAGCCCGGGGACGTGAAGACACCCATTATAAGATGCGATACCGCCTCCTCTGAAGCAGAGTTAACAAAAAAAGATAAAATTGTAACTACAGGCCCTAACAGATTACCCAAAAAAACACCATGAAAAAGCACGACGAATTCGTTGAGTTCTTACTCGAACTGATGCAACCCTTGGGGCCGGTGTCGGCAAAAGCCATGTTTGGCGGCTACGGTATCTATATCGACGACCTCATGTTCGCGTTGGTTGCGGATGATGTGCTATATCTCAAAACCGATGCAGACAGTCGGCCGCATTTCGAGCAACACGGCTTGCCTGCTTTCAGTTATCAGCGCAACGGCAAAACTTACGAGATGTCCTACAATGAAGCACCAGCAGAAATACTGGACAGTCCCGCGCTGATGCACGACTGGGCAAACAAGGCGATCGAAGCCGCGTTGAGAAATAGAAAGCGCAGCAACAAAAGATAAAAAATATGAGCAGCTATCTGTGAGCAACTATCGGCAAGCACCGCTGGCGAGTACGCTCATGCCACGCGGCATCCCCTACATCATTGGCAACGAGGCAGCTGAACGTTTCAGTTTCTATGGCATGCGCGCCATTTTAGTGGTTTTCATGACGCAGTACCTGATAAGCGCGGACAATCAAGTCGATGTCATGAACGAGGAGGAAGCCAAAAGCTGGTACCACCTGTTTGTCTCTGCGGTATATCTGACACCGCTGCTGGGTGCACTGTTGTCGGATGGTTTGTTGGGTAAATTTCGCACCATTGTGGTGTTATCCATTGTCTATACCCTGGGCCATTTTGCGCTGGCACTGGATGATAGCCGCCTCGGTCTGGCAATCGGCCTGGGACTGATCGCACTCGGCGCCGGCGGGATCAAACCTTGTGTTTCCGCCCATGTTGGTGACCAGTTTGGCGCAACCAACAGCCACCTGTTGCCTCGCGTATTCGGCTGGTTTTATTTCTCGATCAACCTCGGTGCCTTTGCGTCTTCTTTGCTGACACCCTGGCTCCTGAACCGTTTTGGAGCCTGGGTGGCGTTTGGGGTACCCGGCGTACTAATGCTGCTCGCGACCCTGGCCTTCTGGGCGGGGCGCTATCATTTTATACACATCCCCGCTGGCGGCAAGCAGTTCATCAAGGAGACCTTTAGCAGGGTGGGTTTCAATGCCATCGCCAAACTTAGTATTTTGTACGTGTTCGTCGCGATGTTCTGGGCGTTGTTCGACCAGACCGGTTCCGCCTGGGTATTGCAGGCGCAAAACATGGAGCGCACGATTTTCGGAATTGAGCTGCTGCCTTCGCAAATCCAGGCGGCAAATCCGTTGCTGGTTATGTTGCTGATTCCCGTTTTCAGTTACTTGATCTATCCCAAACTGAATAGAATACTCAGACTGACGCCGCTGCGAAAAATCGCCATTGGAATGTTTGTCACCGTGATCGCGTTCAGTATCGCCGCTATGGCCCAGGAGAGAATCGATCAGGGCGCGTCACCGCACATCAGCTGGCAATTACTGGCCTATGTAGTGCTGACTGCAGCCGAGGTCATGGTATCGATCACCTGCCTGGAATTCTCCTACACCCAGGCACCCAAGAAAATGAAATCGTTCATAATGGCCTTTTTCATGATGTCGATCGCGCTCGGCAACCTGTTCACCAGCGCCGTTAACTTTTTCATTCAGAATCCGGACGGCAGCAGCAAGCTGGACGGCGCCGATTACTACTGGTTTTTTACCCTGCTGATGCTGTTGACATCGGTGCTGTTTTTGCTGGTTGTAAAGTTTTATCGTGAAAAAGCTTATATTCATGACGAGCAAACGACTTGATGTTGTAAAATACCGCGCCATATGAAACCAGTAGAAAATACACAAATGGACGAGAAAGAAAACGTTCAAACCAACTTTATCCGCAATATCATCGATACCGATCTGGCCTCGGGGAAACACGACTCGGTTTTCACCCGTTTCCCACCGGAACCCAATGGTTATCTGCACATCGGCCATGCCAAATCCATTTGCCTGAATTTTGGCATCGCCCGCGATTATCAGGGCAAATGCAATCTGCGCTTCGACGATACCAACCCGGACAAGGAAGAGGAAGAGTATATGCACGCCATCATGGATGATGTGCGCTGGCTTGGATTTGAATGGACCGAGGAACGCCACGCTTCGGATTACTTCGATCAGCTTTACATGTTTGCTGTCAAACTTATTCAGGTCGGTAAGGCTTACGTCGACTCACAAAGCGCTGATAACATTCGCAACACCCGCGGCACGCTCAAAGACCCGGGCGTGGAAAGCCCTTACCGCAATCGCAGTATCGAAGAGAATCTGAATATGTTTCAGCGCATGAAGGACGGCGAGTTCCCCGACGGTACCCATGTACTTCGCGCGAAAATCGACATGGCATCACCGAATATCAACATGCGCGATCCGGTGCTATACCGAATCAAGCGTACCCACCACCACCGTACCGGCGATGACTGGGTAATTTATCCGATGTATGACTTCACCCACTGTTTATCCGATGCCCTCGAAGGCATCACCCATTCGATTTGCACGCTGGAGTTCGAAGATCATCGCCCGCTTTATGACTGGGTACTTGATGAGGCCGATGCACCGTGTCATCCACAACAGATCGAGTTTGCTCGCCTACAACTCAAATACACGGTGACCAGCAAACGCAAGCTACACCAGTTGGTGCACGATAACCACGTCGATGGTTGGGACGATCCGCGAATGCCGACGATTTCAGGTCTTCGCCGCCGCGGTTTTACCCCGGTATCGATTCGTGATTTCTGTGACCGCATTGGTGTCACCAAAAAAGACAGCTTCATCGAAATGGCCGTACTCGAAAACTCCGCGCGCGAAGATATGAACGAACACGCCCTGCGCGTCATGGCCGTACTCAATCCGCTGAAAGTCACGATAGCGAACTACCCCGGCGATCAAGTCGAGATGATGGTTGCGCAGAATCACCCGCAACACCCTGAGATGGGTACGCGCGAAGTGCCTTTCAGCAAAACGCTCTACATCGAACGTGATGATTTTATGGAGGATGCACCGAAAAAATTCTTCCGGCTGTCGGTCGGCCGCGAAGTACGCCTGCGCTATGCCTATTACATCACCTGCACGGACGTCATCAAAGATGACAACGGTGAAGTCGTCGAACTAATCTGCAGCTATGACCCGGCGACGCGCGGTGGTGATTCACCTGACGGACGAAAGGTCAAAGGCACCATTCACTGGGTATCCGCAGCGCACGCAATCAATGCAAAAGTGAACTTGTACGATCGTTTGTTCACTCATCCGAATCCGGGCGGCACCGACGACTTTGTCGAGCACCTGAATCCGGAATCCTTGATCAAGCTCGAACACTGCAAACTCGAACCCTCGTTATCGGAAGCAGATCCGGATAAGCACTACCAGTTCGAGCGCACGGGTTATTTCGTCAAGGACAGTCACGAGGAGCTGACGTTCAACCGCACTGTTACCCTGCGCGACACCTGGGCGAAGATCGACAAGCAGAATGC
>JABDQW010000109.1 GCA_013042055.1 Gammaproteobacteria bacterium
GGACGCCGTTGTCCGACTGGCTAGATATCGACAGGGCCGAGGCCGCAGCCAACTGGATCCAGGACAGCCGCTTTACACCGGTGCTGATGCTCGTCGGCTACGTTATCGGCGGGCTGGTGGCAGTACCCGTAACCCTGATGATCGTCGCCACAGTGGCCGTGTTCGGTCCATGGACTGGGGCTGTTTATGCCCTGGTCGGTGCCGAAATGGCGGCACTGGCTGCCTTTGGTGTCGGCCATGCGATCGGCCGCGACATCGTCAGCCGGATTGCGGGCAGCCGCGTCAACCGCCTCAGCCGCAAGCTGTCCGAGCGCGGTGTACTCACGATCACGACCTTGCGTGTTGTTCCGGTGGCACCGTTCACCGTTATCAACATCATCGCCGGCATCTCTGACATCAGGTTGCGCGATTTCGCGATTGGCAGTTTCATCGGCATGCTGCCCGGTGTGATGGCAATCTCGCTGCTCGCGGACCGCATCATTGCCTCACTCAAAAACCCGAGCACAACCAGCATTATTGTGCTCGTCGCTGTCATTGCACTGGTCGTGGTGAGCCTGGCCGGCCTGCGTTACTGGATAAACCGCAAGCGCGATGACAAGAACGCGTAGATAATAGAGGCGCATGCGCATCGCGACCTACAATATCCACCGGGCTATCGGCAGCGATGGCCTCGAGGATCCGAAACGAATCGCGGCGGTGCTGCGTGAATTGAACGCCGACATCGTTGCTTTGCAGGAAGTCGGCTACGCGTCTGGAATACCGGGTAACGTGCTTGAATACCTGGGTGAGTCGATACAGGCCCGAGTCATTGAGGGTGTCACGTTTCAGGATGAGCGCGGTCACTATGGCAATGCCGTACTCAGTCGTCTACCGATTGACCGCATCCTGCTATACGATATCAGCGTGGTCGGTCGTGAGCCGCGTAATGCCATCGAATTGACTCTGCCCGTAGACGGCTTCGAGGTACAGATAATTGCGACGCATCTCGGTCTGCGCCCAGGCGAGCGTCGTCATCAGGTCGAACAACTGACGCGCTTGCTCGCGGCTTCAACGGCAGACATTCATGTTTTGCTGGGCGACCTGAATGAATGGTTCTTATGGGGGCGGCCGCTGCGCAGGCTGCGTCGCGTGTTCGGCCGTACACCGGCACCAGCAACCTTTCCGGCGACCTGGCCGTGGCTAGCGCTTGATCGCTTGTGGGTGCGGCCGCTTTCGGTCATAGACAGCCTGCGCGCGCACAGGAGTGCCGCTGCAAAACATGCATCCGATCATTTGCCGCTGATCGCGGAGCTGCGTCTCGTTTGACGAGTTAATCGGTGTCGGACTGAAACGGCACTTACTTATGCAAGAAACAGCTGGTTTGATATCAAAATCCGGCAACGGCGCGCAAGCTAGCGATCCAGCCTCTCGGGCTCGCTTGGAGTTTATAGTCATCACTTTGATACTGGATGTCCGCGGTAAGTCCGAACGTCTTGTCTAGTTGCCAACGGTAATAAGCTTCGGCTACATTGGTTCTGTCGATTGCGAGGTTACCGCCGCTGAGGTAGGCATAGCCAATGCCAATATTGTCACGCTGGCGCCCCCACAAGCTACCTTTGATGTCGATACCCCCCGAAAAAATGCCATGGTAATTAATGGCTGCCTCCTGGCTCTGCCAGCCAAACCGAACCCAGCCGCCGATTGCACTTCCGAACGCTTGATCAAATGAATAGAGATTGGAGGCGCGTTGTTCCAATTGGGTTCCGGCCGGGTTGAGGAAGTCCTCGCTGCTGCCGGTAATCACCACCCGATATTGCCCGGCTCCCAGCCTGTTGTGGACGCGATAGCTGGCTTGCAATCCATAAAACAGGTAGTTGTTGCCGTCATCATTCTCGCCAATGTCCATCAACACGCCGCTGAACGACCATGATTTTTTACGCCATTCCAGAGCGGCGCCGATATCGTATGAAGGCAGAAACACGTTGGGGCCGTTGGTCAGTGTGGCATTCATGAACTGGGTGTATTCGTCATTGGCATAAGCATTCTCATCGAGATAGTCGGTCGCATCGATAATGCCGAGGCTGGTGCGTACGCTGTGGTCGTGACCAAAGTTGAAAGTGTGCTTGTACCATGCAGTCAGCAGATAATCCCGATTACGTCCGTTGATGTCCTTAACACTGTCCTCCAGATCTGCTGCCCAGGGTGCATTCACAAACGGCGTTTCGTCATTCAGTCCGTTGCCGGCTGCAAAACCGAACTTGACAAACACTTCGTCGGGATTGCCTGGACGGAAGCGTACAGTCGGCTGAAACGGCACCGCAGCCGCGCAGGTATCGCTGATGCCCGCAGCATCGCTCACACTCTGGCACTGAAGAGCACTGGCTAGCAGGCCACCGATAGTGAGCTGTTGATTAATATCGTAGCCAAGAGCGGGTGTGGCAAGCAGGCTGCAAATCAGCGCTTTAGCCGCTGGCATTAATCGTTGGATAATCATTCAATAAGGCCACGCAAAAATCACGCTCATCAACAGCGGCATGCTTTTTTGGTTCGTCTTCTTCCTCTTGAAGCAGGTCATCACGCAGCTCACAGTCACCTTAGGCCTGGATCGGTTTGTCAATGGGTTGCGGCTGGATGTCATAATCTTTTCGCACATTTTTGTAGCTTTTGATAGTCTGCCTCTGTTATCCGTTCGTTAAAACACGCCTTAGTCTGGAATAATCACCACATAACCAGCCTCGGTCAACGATGACGCGACGAATTCGTAGTCCGCCTTGTTCCCATCTTGCCAGCCGCCGCCGTAAAAGAAGACAATCAACGGTGACGAGCCAGGCGCTGAACCTGGTGAATAGACGTCGAGTTTCTGACGTTCGATACTGCCGTAGGCGAGATCAGCCGTCAGTTGATAATGACTCGACGGGCTCAGCTCATTGACCAGTTGAATGGGACTGCAGTCTGTTAAGGCCAGGCTAAGCAACAACATTGCGAGGTGAAGCCAACTGGTTGACGGCGCCAGTCTATGCGTTTGCCGAGCAAGTCGTCTTTTTCGCATGGCAATCATGCTATTCAACGCCGCGACGGCAGCACCCAACCCGCTAGGTCTGCAGGGCAGGCGGTTTCGGAATCAGCACCGGCGTTTTGCGCTTGTATTCCTCATATTCGTCCTGACCACCCCAACGTTTGTCGGCTTTTTCTTCCAGTGCAGGGACACCGCTGACTTTGGTCAGCAGAAACGCCACAAATACGGGCGAGATCAGTGTAGCCCACTGCCAACCTTGCAGTACCGGCACGGCTACGATCGCCATGCCCGTCCACAGCATGATCTCGCCGAAATAATTTGGGTGACGCGACCAGGCCCACAGGCCGACGTTGATAAACTTCCCCTCATTGTCTGGGTCGTCCTTGAATTTCGTCTTTTGCCGGTCCGCTGCGATCTCGATGAGTATGCCGAACGACCACAGCGCGATGCCAGCGATACCGATAGGCCCAAGCGGCTCGCGCACACCGCCGGTAATGACGGCCAGCGCAGCCGCAGCAGTCAGCAGCACCCAGAGGCCCTGCAGGGTCCACGCCATGAAGAATTTCTGCGGCCGGTTCTTGATGTTGTCGAAGCGGCTGTCGCTGCCGGCCCTCGAAATGCGCTGGAACAGGAACGTCGCCAGTCGTAGCGACCATATCATTACCATAGCTGCCACCAGCGTCGCGCGCAGGTCGAGTTCGCCGGCCAGAAGCACGGCGACCACGGTCGCCGTGACGTAGGTGATGCCACCGACCAGGTCGTAGTAGCGTTCCGTCTGTGTCAGCGCAGACGGGATGAATGCCAGCCAGTTGATCACGAACGCCAGTGCACCGCAAAGCGCGAATATTGGTATGATGCCGACGCGGTCGCCGCCATCGCTGCCCGCCCACGACATGCCTGCGCCCATCACTATGGCGATCGCGGTGGCGGCTAAAATTTGCGTATTACTGGTCTCAGGCATACTGGTTCCTCCGGACTGACTATACTGTTTTGGAAGCAGTATTCGCGAATTAGTTCTGAGAACAAAATACATAACAGCGTTCGGGGAGTGAAATGCATCCCTCCTAAACATATCCTTACCGAAATTACGTAATACTCGATAAACCCTAAGCCCGTATGTTGCACGAAGGCGGACATGCACTGGTGCGTATTCATTGATGCTTCAATGTCTGACAGATCCTTTACGACAATACACAATGGCAGGGAAAATTCGGTGAGTAGAAATCAAAGAAGGTGCTTTGTGCAATCAACGCTTGACAAGTTGATGAGTCATTAGAAACTTGCCCAGATTCAAGCAAAAGGGTAACGTCATTGCGAGCAGCGACAGCGACGTAGCAATTTTTATGTAGTGCGCGATTAAGGAGAATGCTTCGTTCCTAGTAATGACTGCATAAACCAAACCTGTCTTCTCAAGGGGCGGCGTCTGCTTTGATGAGGTAAGTGGTGTGAGTATGGTCAACGTCGACAATTTAACCCGGGTCTATTACACCGGTAGTATCCGCCAGGTCGTGTTCGATGCGCTCTCGTTTAGTGTCGAGAAAGGCGAGACCGTGGCCCTGCTGGGTGCAAGCGGTAGTGGCAAAACCACGCTGCTCAATCTGGTCAGTGGTATTGATTCCCCTGACCATGGCCGCGTGCTGCTCGATGGTGTCGATGTGCACGCACAGGCTGAACCAGAGCGAACCTTGTTGCGACGCAGGCAGATTGGTTTCGTGTTCCAGTTTTTTAATCTGATCCCGACGCTGAAGGTGGGTGAAAATGTGGCGTTGCCGCTGGAGTTGCTGGGTACAGATGATAGCACCGCGCAACAACGCGCCGCTGCGTTGTTGGAGGACGTCGGACTCGGCGGTCTGGCCATGCGTTATCCGGAAACCCTTTCGGGTGGCGAACAGCAACGCGCGGCCATTGCCCGTGCGCTGGCACACCAGCCTGCTGTCTTGCTGGCCGACGAACCCACCGGTAACCTCGATGAAGACACCGGTGGCCTAATCATCGAATTGCTCACCGATATTGCCAGGCGCCAGGGCACAACACTGTTACTGGTCACGCACAGTACCCATGTCGCGCGGGCCGCCGACAGGGTGTTGCGACTCAGCCACGGACAGGTCAAGTCAGAACTAATGCCGTGAGTGTGATCTCCACCATGCTGCTGCGTGCCGGATTGCGCTACATGCTGCGTCATCGCTGGCAAGGTCTGCTGGCATTGACCGGCATCGCGCTGGGCGTGGCGGTGGTGTTGGCCGTTGATCTGGCCAATAGCGGTGCGCGCGCCGCCTTCGAGTTGTCGGCACAACAGTTGCAGGGCAGGGCGACGCACCGCCTGGTCGTACCCGGAGCGACGCTGCCCGATGACGTGTATGTCAGCCTGCAACGCCAGAGCGGTGCACCACCGATGGCACCGGTGGTCAATGGTTGGGTTGGCGTTGATGGCATGCCGGGTCGTTACCAGCTGGTGGGATTTGACCTGTTTGCCGAAGCGCCTTTTCGCACCGCACTTGCGCTGGTGTCTAATCGCACCGGCTTCACCGCTGACTGGCTGACCCAACCCGGCGCCCTGGTGCTGAGTGCAGCGGCGGCACGCGCGCTGAGTGTCGCTCAGGGTGATACGCTGAGCATTGTCTACCGCGGTAGACCCGCAAGACTGAACGCACTGCAGATCGAAACGTACGACAGCGCGGCTGCTGATGATTTGCTGCTGGTTGATATTGCCACCGCCAAATCGGTGCTAGGTATGCAGGGCCAGTTGAGCTATGTGGACCTGATACTCGATGCGGATGACGAACAGTGGATCAGGCAGCGTATCCCCACCGGCGTTGAATTACAGACGGTTGCCGAACAGGCCAAGGGCGTGACACGCCTGTCGGCTGCGTTTGAACTCAACCTGACAGCGATGAGTCTGTTGGCGCTGCTGGTCGGCATGTTTCTTATCTTCAATGCAATGACGTTTTCCATGGTGCAGCGGCGGACCCTGCTCGGGCGGCTGCGTGCTATCGGTGTAACGCCGCGTGAATTGTTTAGCCTGATCTTGCTGGAAGCCGTAATTCTGGCCGTATTGGGTACCATCGTCGGACTGGTGTTCGGTGTCTGGTTGGGACAAGGCCTGACCCGACTGGTCGCGGCCACCGTCAGTGAGCTCTATTACAATGTCAGCGTAACCGCACTCAACCTGGACGCTAGCTCGTTTCTGATCGCCATCGGCCTGGGTGTGCTGGCAACGTTAACCGCAACGCTGATACCAGCCTGGCACGCGGCGCGTACACCGCCGCTGACGACCTTGTCCAGGGCGGCATTGGAACAGGCGGCACGCCGCGGCGTGCCGCTGTGGGCGTTGCTCGGGCTGGTGTTACTGGCCGCGGGCCTGTTGCTGGCATTGGTGCTGCCGGGGGGTGTGATCATGAGCTTTGTCGGCCTGTTTTCGCTGGTGCTGGGTGCTGCGATGATGACGCCGATGGTGATCCGCGTGCTGCACGGTCTACTGGCGCGCGCGGCACTGCCGGGAATCTGGCGTATGGGCGTGCGTGACCTGAATCGGCATTTATCGCGCCTGGGTATCGCGGTTGCGGCCTTGATGGTGGCGTTGTCGGCCAGCGTGGGTGTAGGTGTCATGGTAGAAAGCATGCGTGGTGCGGTCAACACCTGGTTGAGCGACCTGCTGCGCGCTGATCTTTATGTCGCCGCTGAAGCTTTTGACCAGGGTGCGACGCTGGATTCGGCGCTCGTGGAAGAGGTCATCCAACTGCCAAGCGTCGCGGCGTTGAGTCGTTATCGCGATCGCACATTGCCGATCGCCGGTCGACGCGTGCTCGTCACCGGCGCGCACATGGCCACGCCGTCGCGAGAAGGCTTTGAACTGTTGAGCGATGCCTCGTCGGTATGGCAGGCGTTCGATGCCGGCGCTGTGCTGGTTTCGGAACCGCTGGCTTATCACCTCGGCCTGACGCCCGGCGCTAGCCTGGAATTGCCAACCCCGGAAGGCTCGTTGGCTGTTCAGGTGGCTGCGATATTTCGCGATTATGCCAGCGAACACGGCCGTATCTTTATCAACGAAGCCGTCTACCGAAAGGCCTGGCAGGATCAGCAGGTCAACACCCTGGCGCTGTTCGCACGTAATGGCGATGTCGAAGCCATGCGCCGCGAGGTGAGCGAACTCGCCGCGCACCACACGATCGTGATTACACCCGCCGGGGCGATACTGGAGGAATCCATGGCGGTGTTCGACCGTACGTTCCGCGTCACCGAGGTATTGCGCGCGGTGTCTTTGATCGTGGCTTTTATCGGCGTGTTGAGCGCCCTGATGGCACTGCAGCTGGAGCGTGGCAAGGAGTACGCGGTGTTGCGCGCATTGGGTCTGACCCGCGGCCAGATCGCCGGGCTGATCAGCGGCGAATCGTTGCTGATGGGACTGCTGGCCGCCTGTGTGGCGTTGCCCACCGGCGTACTGATGGCATGGGTGCTGATCGAGTCGGTGCAACGGCGCGCGTTTGGCTGGACCATGCCGTTCAGCGTGGATGGTGTTCTGCTGCTGCAGACGCTGTTGGTCGGACTGTTGGCGGCAGGGCTGGCCGCGATCTACCCGGCGTGGCGTTCCGCACACCGTGACCCGGCGCCACAGTTGAGGGAAGACTGAGCATGCGTGGCGGTTGGTTGTTGCCGGCGATGTTATCAGCCTTACTGCTGTTGGCCTGTGATGTACAGCGGCCGGCGACAGCACCAACGGTACGCGTCGATGAGGCCATGGGGGCGCTGCCCGATCCCGGGTTTGCGCGCGCATTTGAACCCCGCCAATTTCAGTTCCCGCAGGATCACGGCGCGCATCCCGACTTCGCTACCGAGTGGTGGTACCTGACGGGTAATTTGTTCACTGATAACGGGCGTCGCTTCGGCTACCAGTTGACCTTGTTTCGTGTTGGCCTGCGTCCAGGTGAAGCGGCAAAGGATTCGGACTGGCGAAGCCATCAGGTCTATATGGGACATCTGGCCATCAGCGACATCGCCGGCACTCGGCACTATTCGGCCGAGCGCTTTGCCCGAGCGGCTGCTGGTCTGGCCGGTGCGCGCGTGCCGCCATTTGAAGTCTGGCTGGGACCCTGGTCGCTGCGCGCGAATGACGAACTGTTTCCATTAATCCTGGAGGCACAACACGACGACATGGGCTTGTCACTGCGACTGCAGGCAGGCGACAAGCCCATGGTGCTGCAGGGCGAACGTGGCCTGTCGCGCAAAAGCGCAACGCCCGGTAACGCTTCGTACTACTACTCCTTCACACGTTTGCCGACACACGGCGAGCTGCGCATCGGTGATTCGCTTTATCGCGTGCAGGGCGATTCTTGGATGGACCGCGAGTGGTCCAGCTCCGCACTCGACGAAGACCAGGTCGGCTGGGACTGGTTCGCGCTGCAGTTCGACGATGGCCGGGAACTGATGTTCTACCAACTGCGCACCCGCGACGGTGGGGTGCACGCGTACAGCCGCGGCAGCCTGGTGGAACAGGACGGCAGCATCCACCGCTTGCTGCCGGGGCAGGTGACACTAACGCCGTTGCGCTACTGGCAGGGTGATGACGGTACGCGTTATCCGATCGATTGGCGCTTGCAGCTGGCCGAATTCCAGCTGGATCTCGAAGTGCGTGCGGCGCTCGACGATCAGCTGATGGATCACACCGTGCACTACTGGGAAGGTGCGGTCGATGTGTCCGGCAGCCACCATGGTCGGGGTTATTTGGAGCTCAGCGGTTATACTGGTAAGCCGTAACGACCGTGTCGATAAAACGGGATGTCGCCACTGCTACAAATACTGACACTAATTGTTCGTTAATCATCATTTCCCGGGGCTATTAGTATTTAGTTCAGCTTTTCTGAAAAATTTCAGCTACACTATTCATTGCTATTTCCTTTCCTGGTTTTTATCAGTAATTCTTTCCAGATTTTTCCTGTTGAATACCTCGTAAGATTAGTAATACTTTTTAAAACAGACTGATGAGGTATTTATCATGCAAACAGGCACCGTTAAATGGTTTAACGAGTCCAAAGGTTTCGGATTTATCGCTCCAAATGATGGCGGTAAAGACGTATTTGTTCACTATTCTGCCATCGCCAACTCGGGTTTCCGTACGCTGGCTGAAGGCCAATCCGTGACCTATGAGGTCGAGAACGGTCCCAAAGGCCCGCAGGCGACAAACGTACAGGCGTAATACCTGAAACGTTTCTTTGTCTTGGCAAACCCCGCACTGCGGGGTTTGCTTTTTTCAGCCTTTCAGGCAGGCACTTAACGCGCATTTTTCACCAGTATCATGGAAGCCGGCGCAGCACGGAGCCTGAGCCGCAGTCGGCTATATGTAATACAATGAGCTGCACAGGTCCGGCTCATCAAGCCGCTGTACGGCCTGCCGGAAATCCAGTGCTATGCCCAGAAATAATCAGGACACACTCGCTCAACAACGTCCATCCAGCCGCGATCTTCGTGTTCTGAAGCAGCTGTTCACCTTTCTGCGACCCTACCGTGGTGTGCTCCTTTTTGCAGCGCTTGCGCTGCTGGTCGCAGCGATGGCGGTGCTCGGTTTTGGCATTGTCCTGCAACGGGTGGTTGATCAGGGCCTGAGCAGCGGCTCGGAAACAGCATTGAACCAGGCACTGATTTTGTTCCTGGTGGTGGTCATCGTTATGGCGGCTTCCGTGGCGGCTCGGGTCTACCTGGTCACCTGGATCGGTGAACGGGTGGTGGCTGACATCCGCAAAGCGGTGTTTGCCACGGTGCTCAAACTGGAACCGGCATTCTTCGAAGTGACCCGTACCGGCGAAGTCATCTCGCGATTGACGGTGGATACCTCGTTGCTGCAGGTTGTGGTCGGTTCGACGTTGGCGATAGCGGTGCGTAATGCACTGCTGATCAGCGGCGGACTGGTGATGTTGATCTTGACCAGCGGCAAGCTGGCGCTGCTGGTATTGCTCGGGGTACCGATCACGGTGATACCGCTGTGGCTGCTCGGCTACCGGGTGCGCAGGTTGTCGCGCAAAAGCCAGGACCGGATTGCCGACATCGGCGCATTCGTAGACGAAGTGCTGTACGGTATTCGCACCGTGCAGGCTTTCTGTCACGAGCACATTGATCGCCGTCGTTACGGCGAGCAGGTGGAGGCGGCTTTTGATGCCGCCATTCAACGCACCCGTGTCAGCGCGCTACTCACGGCCACGGTGATGCTGTTTACCTTTATCGCGGTCAGTCTTGTATTGTGGGTGGGCGGACACGATGTACTGGCCGGGCGTCTCAGCGGCGGCCAGCTATCGGCTTTTGTCTTTTATGCCTTGCTGGTCGCAGGTTCGGTGGGTGCGCTCAGCGAAGTGGCCGGTGACCTTCTGCGTGCTGCCGGTGCGGCCGAACGTTTGCTGGAACTGCTCAACACCAGACCAGCAATATCCACGCCGGCGACGCCCGTTGCACTGCCCGAGCCGGCGCGTGGCGAGGTGCAGTTAAGCTGTGTCACCTTCCATTACCCGTCGCGGCCGGATCGCCCAGCGCTCAGCGAGTTGTCGCTGCGTTTGCAACCCGGTCAGAAAGTTGCACTGGTCGGCCCGTCGGGCGCCGGCAAGTCCACCGTGTTGCAGCTGCTGTTACGCTTTTATGATCCTGATAGCGGTGTGATTCGTTTTGATGGTATCGATATCCGAGAAGCTGATCCGCGAGAAGTACGTCAGCGCATGGCTTTGGTTCCACAGGATCCGATAATCTTCGGCGCCGATGCCTGGGAAAACATCCGTTATGGATTAGTCGGCGTGAACGATGCTGATGTACGCCGTGCCGCCGACGCCGCACACGCGGCCGAATTTCTCGACCAATTACCAGAGGGCTTCAACACCTATCTTGGCGAACGCGGCATCCGTCTGTCAGGTGGACAACGTCAGCGCATCGCCATCGCCCGCGCCATCCTGCGTGACCCGGCCGTGCTACTGCTCGATGAAGCCACCAGCTCGCTTGACGCCGAGAGCGAGCGCCTGGTCCAGGCGGCGCTGGAGCAATTGATGCAGGCACGTACCACACTGATAATTGCGCATCGCCTGGCCACGGTGCGCAAGGTCGACCAGATCCTGGTGATAGACCAAGGTCATATCGTCGCCAGCGGTCGCCATGACGAACTGGTCGCTGAAAACGGTCTCTATGCGCGACTGGCGGCACTGCAGTTTCGTGATGCTCCGGTGCCCCTTGATGAGCCAGCGTAAGGACACGAAGACCAGCATGAACCGTGATAGGCACGCTTGAATAACACACCGTATTTTTGATCATACTGACTTTTCTACGAAGGACCAATGCCTTATCAGTATCCTACGCCGCCGGGTGAGAAATGCGGGCTAGCTTTACATGGTCTCCCGCTCCGTTGGCGGCGTCGGCGCAGGGATAACGGCATTGGTCATCCAGCAATCCTTGAACTCACCCTCGGTTTGGCGTGTGAGCACCCAGTGGTAGGTAATTTCTTCGCCTACCATATCGGTAATGGTGACTAGCTGATGGGCCCTGTTATCGGAAACCTCCACTGCGC
>JABDQW010000082.1 GCA_013042055.1 Gammaproteobacteria bacterium
CTTCGGACTATGTTGTCATTATTTAAAACGCGGGAGTCAAAAGACTTCGATAAGGCCATGGATTTTCTGGAATGTTCCAGAACCCTGATGAGCAGTGCAATTGAAACCCATCGCGCGATCGAAGAAAACACTAGCGATGATATAGCTGAACTGCTGGTCCTGGCAGGTGTGGCCAGGCAGGCCGATACCTTTCTTAAAAATAACCTGGAGCCGATAAACAACAATCTGGAGGCCTGGAAGATGCACATGCAGCTAAAGGAGCCTGAGCGGTTTAGAAAAATTGAGCGCATTGTCAACAATGCTGAAAAAAATATGAGAATTGCCAGAGAAAAGGCCATCCACATCGACTACTGGGTCAGGTTTGATATATCGATTTCTTCGCAGTTTACCTGAGCCGGGTCATTCGCGAGTACTGGACACAATGATCGATAACTTTATAAGTGTTTATGACGTTTGCACTGAATTGCACACAGGCAGGCGAGAGCTAAACCGCATTTCTCACCAGGCGGTGTGGAATACTGATTCAGCATTGCTACTTTGGAGTAAAGCTAGAATGACCAGAAATGTCGTGTGTTCTTCAAGCGAGCCTATCACGGTTCAGGCTGGTCTTCGTGTCCGTAAGCTTGCTCTTCACTCAAACCTTAGCTATGGCTACGCTTTTCGCTCCAGAGCGGCGCTTACGAACACGAATCCGGCGCCTGCTCCCGTGATCCTGGTGAGAAATGCGGGCTAGCCCGCATGCAATACGGCCAATTGCTCGAAAATCGGATCGGTGATTGGCTGGATCTTTTTCCGCATCATCGTGCCAATCGCATCCGTTCTGGCAAATATTGGATTGACCAGTTTAACGCTGAGGCAGGAGAGTATCAGCATTGCACGAATGGCTGGCCGAAGTTCCGGAAATTGCTGTAGCACTTGCCGAATCGCTTCGTCGGTATCACAGCGGTGTTGTGCTTCCTCGGCGATAGCACCGATATCACCTTCAGTGAATTCATTTGGCCTGACTTGCATAAAGAAAGCCGCTATTGCATCGAACAATGACTCGACGACCTCCTGGTCAGTAGGCTTTTTCAGCGCAGTCACTGCGGTATTGATAAAACACTGTCCCCGGTCACTGAAGGTGCGAACGATCATGTCAGCATAACGGTTACCGGCGTCCAATAGCAGCTTCAGTTTTAGACCAACATCGTCGTACATCGGATGCGGTACCGCTGCTTCAGGCAAAGCCTCCGGCACGGTGTGCATGAAGCCTACGTATAGGCTTCGTTTCGTACGGGCGCGCTTCCACAGCTTCTGTTTTGCTTCTTGACTAATGAGGCCAGGTTGCAACACCAGGCGCACCGATTCGATCATCGCCCTCTGCTCCTCTTCAAACGGCAGGAACTCGATCAGGAATTCAGCTAAAACTGGCCCGGTTTTACCCATGACCACCGCTTCCTTCTCCAGCATCCGTCTGGCATTTTCCGCCGTCGGCATAGCCCACCAGGCGCGCTCCGCCAGCTCATCGGTCAATCCCGGTGCATGCACAGCAGCGACCACGGCTTCCTCTTCACCGAGCATCAGCATTTGTGCCAGGCTTTCATCTCTCGCCTGCCCCATGCGTGTCCAGCGCTTCAAAAACACCGGATATCCGCCCGGAGACCCCATCACATGCGTGGACAATACGGCCTTCACCTGCTTGATGTATTTTTCATCCTTGCAGTTTGGATTCAGCGGCACCTTTGCTTCGCCCTTGTCGGTCAAAGCAAACACGACCATCTTCGATTCATCAATACGCACCGCATGCGGTTTTTGCGCAAGCAAGACGTTGAGTCGCAAGTTGTCTTCAGCAGATAAGTCCATAAGCACGATTTTAACCGCGGAGGTGCAGAGTGCACAGCATCAATTTAGTCCGCAAATGAACGCAAATAAACGCAAATGTTTTTTGTTTTGGAGACTTATTCCACACAGGTTTCTTGTCTCTCAAACGCGATAAAGCGTTGGGGAATTGTGCTTGGTTAGCTGATTTGTTCACGCGATGCCCGTAAAATCTGGTTTTTTCTGTTTGGTGCCGAGCAACAAAAACAATATTTGCGTTCATTTGCGGACAAAAATTAGCTTCATTCGCGTTCATTTGCGGACTAAGAATTGACTTTGCGCCTCCGCGGTTAGTTAAATCAATTCAATTGAATTCGCTGACCAAAAGGTACAGGTTCTTTGCCTTTGACCAGCCATAGTACCGGATACATCGGTTCTGTCTCGGGAAACACGCCTTCGGCATCGGTGAAATACATCAGCAAATCCGGATAACTGTCCTGTTCTGCAACCCAGTTGAACGGCGGTTTGAAATCGGTACCGCCGCCACCGCGGATTTCGATATCCATCGCAAACTCGTCCCAGGGCTCGAAGTTCCACGGGCAACCGTGGTTCAGATCGGAATCGCAGGTAAGCAAGGTTATACGTGCACGTACCTGGCTCTTGATGGAATCGATCTCGGATATGAATTCCTGGATTTCGTCGGCCGAAATAGAGCCACTGGTATCGATCACAACGACCACATTGGTCTCTTGGCTTCTCAAGCTGGGATAGACCGCTGGATCACCCCGTCTTGTAGAAGGGCGTGAATAGCTGTAGTCATCGCGCGCCGTCATGGTCATGTACCGTGCCAGCAGCATGCGCCACGGCAATTTCGGCTGCAGCAGAAAGTCGACCATGCGCGCCATCTCGCCTTCCAGCTTGCCGTTCTGCAGCGCGGTTTGCGCGGCGGCAGCGAGTCGCTGCTGCCATTGGGTGCTCAGGTCCTCCTGTTCCTGCGGTGACAGAGGGTTCGGTTTAGGTGCGCCTTTGGCGCCCGAGCCATCCGGTTCCTCGGTTTCATTACCGCTGCCGTCACTGGCATCGTTCTTCTGCCGCTCCTTGTCGGAGCCGCCTTCGCTCATGTCCTTGTTTTCTTCGTTCTCGTTATCCTGCGCATCAGAGCTATCGCTCTTACGCTCCAGGTCGCGCTCGCCCTCGTTGTCCTCATCCTCCAGACAGGGATAGATTTCCTCAGCAGTCATGCCCTCGAACTCACGCAAATACTGCGCGTCCGGCGTCGGCTTCAGACCGTCCTTGATCAACAGAGGATTGACTGCATAGTCACAGGCTAGTTCCCAGCGGTGTTTGACCCGGTGGCCGCGGCGGTAAAAGTGCGACAGTGCACAATGCAAGGCTTCATGCGACAACGCGAACTGGGTTTGGTCGTTGTCCAGCGCATCGACGTAATCGGCATTAAAATAGAACGTCTTGCCGTCACTGTAAGTGGTCTCGCACCACGATGGATCGCCTTCGACCATCGGCAGACGCAGCACCAAAGCACCGAGAAACGGCTTGTCCAGGATTAGTCGGGTACGCGCAGTGGCTAGTTTATTCTCTACATCAGGCATTTCAATATTTCACCGCAAAGACGCAAAAGGCGCAAAGAAAGTCATTAGTCCGCAAATGAACGCAAATAAACGCAAATGTTTTTTTAGATTTGAAGACTTGCGCCTCACTGGGTTCTTGTCTTTCAAGCTCGATAAAACTCTTGGTCATTTTGCGTGGTTGGCTGGTTTACTCACGCTAGGTCTGTTACAACCGGTGCTTCTCGGTTGTGTGCCGAACAACAAAAACAATATTTGCGTTTATTTGCGTTCATTTGCGGACCAACAAAATACGCCTTGGGTCTTGTGCAAATCAATACAGCATAATATCAGCGATCTTATCAGCCCAGTTGGCGAATTCGGGTACAGAAAATATATCCTCGCCGATCGCGCGGTGCATGTCGGAGACCATCATCACACCCATCTCGCGCTGTGGAAACTTGCTGGCGTAAGCGAGGATGTTGCCGTGTACCCTGGCAGCATCGTCGGTGTCCTTGGCGCGTATTGCACGGCCAACAAGTGCTGAAGCGACCGCATATTGCAGATCGATTTCCTTCGGCGCCGAAATATCCTCACCATTGATGATCGCATCGAGGTCCGGCATCTGATCGAGGCTCTCGATAAATGCACGTAGTTCGATGCCAGCCGCGTTGCCGACGCAGGCCTGCAATGCGCCGGTCAGTAGCTCGTGGTTTTCATCGAACTTCTGCAGGCCGCGGTGGGCAAATTCCCACGATCTTGGTGACGGAAAGGCAATCGGATTGTGCGATGGATCGAAATCGAACAGCAGATCCTGTCGGAAGCGAAGAAAGGCAATAATACGCTCATCGATCTGGTTCGCGTAAGCCCAGCTGACCCAGTCGTCCATATTGACCTCGACTTCGTAATGCGAAAAGCGGTTGGCCAACGGCGCCGGCATACTGTAGGTCACACCGCGGTCACCTTGGCGATTACCGGCTGCGATAATCGCCCATCCCGAGGGCACTTCGTACTCACCCAATTTTCTGTCTAGAATCAACTGATAGGCCGCCGCCGATACGCTGGGCGGCGCAGAGGTGATTTCATCGAGAAAAAGGATGCCTTCTGCACCATGTCTTTTAGTACTGGGCAGCATCGCGGGTACCGCCCATTCAACCGTATCTTCCGCACGAAAAGGAATTCCCCTCAAATCACTGGGTTCCATTTGTGATAGGCGAATGTCGATCAACGGCGCACTATGGCGTTCGGCTATTTGTGCCACCATCTGGGATTTACCCACACCGGGCGGCCCCCAGAGCATCACCGGTGTATGATGCCCCTGTCGAGTACTGGCGTATTCTTTTTCTATGACGGTTAGTAAGTGTGCGGGTCGCATGGATCTTTACCAAAAATATTTATCACCACAAAGAAGTGAAGCATGTTGTTATATCTAACGGAATAATTGTTGCTCAAACCACCACTATGCTGTTCGCCAGATGGGCAAATACAACATAATCGTAAGCTATTTATACAGGCACTAGCATTCGATTAAAACCCGGCCTGTTTGTAAAGCGCTTTGGCTTTGCCAGGATCCTTGTCGACACCTATGCCTTCCTCGTACATCATCGCCATTGTGGTCAGCGAACCTACCAGGCCCTGCTCGGCAGCCTTTTCAAACCACTTGATTGCTTCCAGACTATCCTGCTCGACGCATTCACCTTCCATGTACATAAACCCGAGACCATGCTGTGCCACGGCATGGCCTTGTTCGGCCGCTGCGCGCATCAATTCCGCCGCTTTTTGCTCATTGGCGACCACGCCCAAACCGTTTTGGTGCATAATCGCGCAGCGGTGTTGTGCATCGGCTTCGCCCGCCATCGCCAGTGGCGACAGGAATCGCATCGCCTGGGAGAAGTTTTTGGCCTCGAATGCGGCGATGCCGCTAGCGTAAGCAGCATCGATGTCTTGAATATCCGAGCTATCGTCAGACATGTATAACCCCTGAATTGAAATAATCAACATCTTAACACGCCTTACCTGCACGGCCGCAGGTTACGTAGTAATGCTATCGAAATATATCAGCCATCCCCAAAGGGATATGAGCAATCGGTTAACCCGGAAGAGTGAATACGGTATAATTTGCGCCCATTCAAGAGGCTGATGGCCTTGAGCTCATTTAAACGCCGCGTGGCACTGTCAGGTGGTACCAGTAGAATCTAACAGAGGATTTATCACATGAATCAAGACTACTACAACGCAGTCACCAAGATGGAAGAAGCCGGTGTCGATCCGGAATACATCGTCGGATGGCAAGGTGGTTATGTACTGAACCCACCACGTGAAGAACAACGCGTGACTGAAGCTTACGAGGCTGGTTATGAAGACGGCAAGGAAAAGAAATCTGATAATTACAACAACTGGGTCAAGTAAGATTAGCTAGGGCCTGTTAACACTATGCCAAAAAAGGCCGGTTCACGAACGTGACCGGCCTTTTTTCTTGCGCAAGTTTATGCATTTTCATCAAAGTTCAGAGGATGATTCACCGCGGAGACGCAGAGATTTTTTAAGGTATGCGCGTAGGAGCGGCCTTAGCCGTGAACAACAGCTCAACTGAGGAATATTGCGTTCGCGGCTGAAGCCGCTCCTACGTGCGCACGTACCCCATAGAATCCTCTGCGTCTCCGCGCCTCTGCGGTTAACAATCAGTTGCTTATCGATATCAAACCAGCCCCCTGACCACGCGCTTGAACACCTTCAGCGCGTCCGGGATTTCGATATCCATAACCTGGTCAGGTACCCATTTGTTGTCTTTTTCGCCCATAACGGCCTGCACGTGCTCGCCTACCCGACGTCTTAGCTGGAAGCCAGGTTCACCGTCGCTGTAGGCGAAACCCGCGTATTCAGACATACGCTCATTGAGCAGTTCGATAAAGGCCTTACCGTGATCGCCCTGACCATCGAAATCATCGCGGTTGTCTTTCACGGTTTTAGCCAGATTCATCGCCAGCGCAACGACCAGTTCACGGCGCTTGTCGTCATCGTATTCCTTATCGGCCGCGAGTCGGTCGACCAGGCTGATATAGAACGCCACCAGTTCTTCGATAACGTCAACACGCTGACTCTGGGTGTCCGTCTGGAAGCCCTCGTTCTCCAGATTCAACACATTAGCACTGGCAATCTTCCACAAATTAAATGCGATCACACCAGCCGTCTCTTCGATACTGCGTTCTTTGTCCTTATCCTGCCACTTGTTCTTAACACGTAATCTCATAAACCTTATTAAAACTCGTTCTATTTTCTGAATTTGAATAGTATACTATTTTACTCAGGTATTATTCTATCCCTTATGAAACACGAGCATCGACAACTGGCCCGGTCCATTCAGCATAACTGCAACATTTCAGATGCACGCCATGCGGGTAATTACACCATGTGCGTGTACCTGCTGAAAATGCGCGAATATTTTCGCTGGGAGATGGAACAGGAGTTCGGCGCTTCTCTCACCCGCGATGATGTCGGTAAATGGCTGAGTGAACGTGAGCAATTATGGGCGGATATAGAAGATCAGGACTACGCCCATCTCGATCTCGATGGCGAGCGGTACGACCCATTTCATTCAGACCATATCAATACCAAATTGCTCGAGCATGGACTAGTGTACAGCGCCGGAATCGGTCAGAAATCGAAACCCCATTTTTTTCTCGCGAATCTGATCAGGCATCAAAAATACGGTGATTATGATATTTTTGTCTCGTCACGCGAATATGCCCGTGATTTAACCTCACCGCCGGCGATGAGCCATGACAAGGCTATCTACATTCGCCGCGAGTCATTTAAACGCATGATCTGGGAGAAGGCCGAACAATGGCGCTGGAGCAAACCCAAAAACGCCATGGCACATGCAATGGCCTGCTACGATTTTGACACCGACCTGCATAAAGCACTCGATCAGATGACCGATCATGAACTCGAGTCGGCCATTCTGCACGAGATCGGCGAAATTAATGCGGCTGAGCTACTCCCCGGGTGGCACGATATGATGTCACTATTGGTGTTCACCCAGGCCGAGATCATGGCGCGCGCGGTGCGGGATCATCTGGCAGACGCCCTGTCGACACTGCCGGTATTGCTGCAACAGCGTCAACATGCCTCCATTCACTTCTATATGGCCAACCTGACCAGTATGCGCAATCACATTTTTCCAAGCCTGATCGAGGCCTATAACGACTGGTCACAGAGCGATGATACTGCCAGATTGACTGAATTGGTTGGTACCGGCAAAGAACACTGGCAAAACGTCGCAGCCGAGATGCTGGCTTTATTCGACCAATACGGCGAGAATAGTCACGAACACATCGAACAACTTGTAAAAAACAGCACGCTGTGAGCTAACAATATGGATGCCGAGAACCGCGCCTACGTACCGCTGCAGACGATTCACGAAGTCAAACGTGACAGTTTCATATTCGAGAAACACAACACCCTGCCCGTTGATGTATGTAATGAGATGATACGCCGTTTCGAGGCTTCGAAAGACGAACAGTACGAAGGCCGCATTGGCCAAACTGTATCAAAAGACAGAAGCATTAAGCGCACAACTGACCTCGTTACCAGCGGCAAGGAACGATGGAAAGATCTAGATAACGAGTTGTTCAGATCACTCAGTACCGTGATTCATGAATTTCGCGAATCCTACCCTTTCTTCAAAGGCCCATTCAAGGACATGGGCTACGGCATGCAGCGCTATCTGCCCGGAGATTACTACCACTGGCATATCGACGGCGGCAGCCACGAATTCAGCCATCGCCAACTCGTCGCCCTGTGGTATCTGAACGACGTGCCCGGCCCAGGTGGTGAAACCGAGTTCCTCTATCAGGACCTGAAGATCAGGCCTGAGGCTGGCAAGTTGGTGCTGTTTCCCCCTTTCTGGACGCACGAGCACCGCGCGGTCGCGCTGGAGGAAGGCGTCAAATATATCGCGACGACCTGGGTTGTGTTTGCATAATTTTTCCCCGCAAAGATATCGAGAGATTATTTTCCTTAACTCGCCCCGGTTGCTGCTGCCTGCATAGAATAATCACTGAATTCGATGAGCGTCGTCATCAAACAACCCGAATCGGATGATGATTTCAAACAGTACTTCCATCTGCGCTGGCGAATCCTGCGCGCGCCATGGGGTGAGCCTGAAGGCAGCGAAGTGGATGCTATCGAAAATCAATGTTTTCACATCATGGCAGTGGATGGTAACAACGTTGCAGGTGTTGGCCGCTTGCAGTACAACTCAGCAGAAGAAGCCCAAATACGCTACATGGCAGTCTCGGAGACGCACGAAGGCAATGGCATCGGCCGCCAGATCGTCGGCGTGCTCGAGCGAGAAGCTCTAGGCCAAAACATCAATAGAATCGTCCTTGATGCTAGAGAGCCAGCCGTCGGTTTCTATCAGAAACTGGATTACCGTGTCGAGAAGAAAAGCTATTTATTGTTCGACGAGATACAGCACTATCGTATGACGAAGCAGATTTGAATCTACCGCAGAGGCGCGGAGACGCAGAGGAATTATACATATTATCATCTCTCCCTTCGGTCGAGACGACAACACGTAATTAAGAATTCACGGCTGAGGCCTTTTCTACAAAAAAACCCTCTGCGTCTCCGCGCCTCTGCGGTAAACGAACTAGCTTCGCCTGACGGCCGAACGAGCTCGTCGTGAAAACTAAAAAACTTTTGCGTCTTTGCGGCGAATCCTCAACCCAATATCGGACCGAGGGGCCTAGAGTCTTGATGCCCCATGATGATTTCGGTTTCGTTCATGTCACCTGTGATATCGATGTTGATACCGGTGACACCTGGCATGGTGCGCAATATGTAGGCCGCCATCAGCATCAACAGTTTTTCGTTGTCGTTTTCTATCGCGGTAAGGATTTTATCCGCAGCAATCTGACAGCGTTGTTCCGGATTCGGACTATCCACCCAATCGCGACTCATCTGCCAGCCCCTGTCCATATCCTTATCGAGTTTTTCGAAAAAATCGACGGCATCTTCGAGCAGGTAATCCGGCACCTCGAACCCATTAGAACGGCCATCGACAATAATATTTAGTTTCATTGGACTCACCTGTTAAGATGCGTCACATTATACGAAATACACGGCCAAGATCGAAACATGTTGATCACGATACCCGACGTACTGAATAAAGAAGAACTTGCAGTCGTACATAATTATTTTTCGCAGGCTAACTTCGTTGAAGGCAAGCTTTCTGCTGGCAGCGAGGCCATTGATGTCAAAAACAATCTCGAGATGCGGATGTCGGATCAGCACATGGATCAGTTGAATAACCTGGTAATGGGCAGGCTAGTCCAACATCCAGCCTATTTGAGCGCCGCGATGCCGGCGAAAATAGCCGTTCCTTTTTATGCGAAGTACTCAGAAGGCATGCAGTACGGCAAACATATCGATGATCCGATTATGGGGCCTCCCGGTCAACGCTATCGCACCGATCTATCGATCACTGTGTTTCTGAACTCGCCAGAAAACTATGATGGCGGCGAGCTGGTGGTAGAAACCGCCTTTGGCGAACAGATCGTCAAACTGGACGCCGGTAACGCCATCATGTACCCGTCCGGCAGCACCCACCGTGTCGCCGAAGTCACGCGCGGAGAGCGCATCGTCGCGGTGACCTGGGTACAGAGCATGGTACGCGACCCTGCCCAACGTGAATTGCTGTACAGGCTGTCACAAGCGCGCGAGCTATTGTTGGCAAAATCCAAAGGCGAGCAAGAAACCGAGCTGGTCAGCAATGCCTACATCAATCTGATGCGTATGTGGAGTGATATTTAAATAAATCGGCCCGCTTAACGCAAAGACTTCTTCTGGTCCGCAAATGAACGCAAATGTTTTTCTATATTGTTTTCGTGGGAGTGGCTTTAGCCGCGAGCCTCGGTAATTAGCGGCTAAAGCAGCTTCTGTAGAGATAGATAGAAATAAGACAACTAGAATATTAGCGTTTATTTGCGTTCATTTGCGGACTCTTCGCTTTTTCCTTAAACGCAAAAGAAAGGCCGCTGTTTAGCGACCTTTTTTCCGTTGAAGTCGATTGAGACTTAGCGCGAGGAACCTGCTTCCGCGTGGGCCAGATCTACTACTTCCATCGCCAGATCCCTGTACTTCTGACGGTAGCCATCGAGCTCGTGTCCAGCGTCCGGCTTAAAGTAATCTTTTGGATCGACGCCGTTCTTAT
>JABDQW010000083.1 GCA_013042055.1 Gammaproteobacteria bacterium
CACGGGCAATCTGCTCCATTGGCACGTCGCTGCCGAGATTGACGGCGGCGATACCCCGGGATGACAGCAGCGCAGCAACCATCAGCAGCCCCATGGTATGCTCCTCACCCGGTAAGGTTGCGAGCAACACCACCGGTTTTTTCGCCGTTTTTTGTAGCCTGCTGATTTCACTATTCAGAAATTGGACAAGTTGGTTCGATAAAAAGTGCTCCTGATAGATTTGCAGTCGTCCGCGCGCCCACAACTCTCCGACGGCCGTCAACAGCGGAACGACTGTGTTGAAGATGAAGCACTCCAAACCCTGTTGTTCGAACGCATGGTTCAACAGTGTCTTGACCTTGTCGGCATCCGCAGACGTCACAGCATCCACCAAGTCAGTAACTATCGGGTCGAGTGATTCGGATTCAAACGCTGTCAAATCTGCTTCGAGCTGATCGAGCGCATCTTCACCGAGCGGCACGAGCTTGCCGGGACGCAAACCCTGGTCTAGCAATCGACGCACACGTTGTAACCGTCTCAGCTGCGCTTCAGGGTAAGTTCGTTCGCCCTTTTCGTTACGCACTGGTTCCGGGAATCCGTAACGCCGCTCCCAGACACGGAGCGTGTCACGCCCAATACCAGTGTCGCGCTCGACAGCGCCGATTGAGTAATGCTCATCATTATCAACCATTGATCATCACCTTTGAAAACATGGCATAATAATAACACAATTTGTCCTAGACAAACTAGATTTTTTTCGTATAATGGAAGTTGTGGGGAGCGCTAGATGCTCATTACTTTTCAAACAATTCGAGGATAACTGCCATGAGTGACTATGAATTGCAAATACAAAATACCGGCAAATTTTATGACGACGCTATCCGTGCTGCTGAACAAGAAGACGTCGAGATTTTGACTTCAGTCGTACCTGGTAGCCGGCTACACGAAATCATACATAACCCGATCGACAGCGGCATAGATGAAGGTTAGATATCGCTGAGCGAGGATGGTCGATAATAAAACACCGGCGGTGATAACGTATCGACTACATCAAAATATTGACATAGCCTGATTCTGATTAAGGAACCTGTTAGCGCAGAAGCATCAGCGCTAGGTTCAGGCAGAGGCCACCCGATCTCGGGTGGGCTCTGTTCAAGCAGATGCTTATCGCCCATCTCTATCCATTGGAGGACATGCAACGCATTGAATCTGATCTACCTCGATCCAGTAGCATACAGACGCAACATAACGTACCGAAGGCATAAACTGAAACTTGGGGTCTTGATGGCGCCTGTCTTCAGATAGGCACGTGACCAAGCTGATTTCTCCAGCCCATCGCATCATCCCTAGGAAGCTTTCTCCCCGCTTATGCGATGGAGTTTGGATCATCGGAGAGGCGCAGGGCCTCTCCGATCTTTTGTTAACGAGGATTTACCGGTGAATGTACAACAACGATCCAAATCGAAAACGTGTGACGATCACACCAACGAAGACGACAGAGAACAACGCCTGCCCTGTCGTGGCTGCACGCGTGCATGCAGCCGATACAAACACTGCCGGGGTAAGCCGTGGCGATCGAGCATTCGAACACAGCAACTGGTTTAACTCAGCCACCTGATCAGGCTTTATACATAACGCGTAGACCGCATTTCTCACCAGGATCACGGGAGTGGGCGCCGCTCTGGAGCGAAAAGCGTAGCAATAGCTACGGTTTGAGTGAAGAGCAAGCTTACGGACGCGAAGACCAGCCTGAACCGTGACAGCCATGCTTGAAATACACACTGTACTTTGATCATCCAGGTTTTCTTCAGAGGGATTAGTGCCTTTCCAGTATCCTACGACGCCTGGTGAGAAATGCGGGTTAGCGGCAATCACGGTAGGGTGCGCGCGCACCCTTCGATACGATCATTCTGCTGTGCGCCTTCTGAGTAATTCCCGCTGCAGTTCGCTGAGGTGTTGACGAATGATGTGTGCCTGTTGAAGACTGAGATCGGTAAACCGGGCGCCGATCATCTGCCGGTTTCGAAACGAGACACTTTTTGAGTAGCGCAGCTCGACGGTCGTGTAAAGCCAGTCATCCTCGGCCAGTTCAATCGCACAATCGTGCAATAAACCGGGTCTGACTTCCGGTTTACCTTCGGGGAAAACCATACCCGCGCCACCGTGCGACAGATCGTGCAGCACACCTGCGAACACCACCCCATCATGGTTTTGGATGACCACCGACAGCCGCTTTGTCATCGGAATATGCACCCTGAAGTTGAGACGGCGCTGCCCGTATTCGATCTGGCCGGGCAGTTTTGCATAGTATGTTATGACCTTGTCATCGGTATCGACACGGTCCAGCGTGGTATCGAAACAGATATCGATACCATCCAGCTTGGCAACGACCTGAAGTGCACGTTGCGATAGCAGTAACCGGTGGCCGCTGGAGGGCAGCAACTCATCCAACAAAACATGGCGCCGATTGACGTCGACGATGCAGCTGCCGTATAGCTCGCGATGGCCACTAATCCTGACACCCAGCGGTGTGCGCCGCTTTGCCAGCCGCTCGAGCAACGGTATCACCCTTGCCGGGTCGTTTATCTTTTCACTTTCTGATTTCAAAGGGTTCAGACTCGATTGATCCGACAATCTGTTATTGATTTAGCTTAGTCTCAAGTATAGGTAACCGAATCGAAAAATGTTTGGACTTAGTCCTGCATTTCCCTGTCGAGCCGCTTGCGGGTATCACCGGGCGATCCGGTGCTCTGCGCGAGCTTATCGTAGGCCACCGGCACGACGAACAGTGTGAACAGCGTCGCCGCCAGCACACCACTGAGGATCACGGTTCCGATCACCAGGCGGGTCTCGGTGCCGGCTCCGGACGATAACAGCAACGGTATTGATCCAGCCATCGTGGTGATGCCGGTCATTACGATCGGCCGCAGGCGCACACCAGCGGCTTCGAACAGCGCGTCATGGAAGGGCCGACCGGTGTCCCGCAGCTGGTTGGCGAATTCGACGATCAGAATGCCGTTCTTGGCCGACAAGCCGATCAGCATAATCAAGCCAATCTGGCTGTAGATATTCAGAGACTGGCCGGACAGATACAACCCAAGCAGAGCGCCGGCCATCGCCAGCGGCACGGTCAGCATGATCACCAGCGGGTGCAGCCAGCTTTCGAACTGCGCTGCCAGCACCAGGTAGACGACCACGATGCCGAGCAACATCGTGAATAGTATCGAACTGCCCGCGTACTTGAAATCCTGCGACTGCCCCTTGTAGTCTACGATGACCTGATCGGGTAGATGCTGCTCGACCAGCCCTTCCAGGTAGGACAGCGCATCACCGAGCGCGAGCCCATCGGCCAGGTTAGCCTGCAACGTGATCGCGCGCACACGGTTGTAACGATTCAAGCTGATGGAGTCGGCGAATTCCTCGATGCGCACCAGGTTCGATAGCGGGATCAGCTGCTGCGTGCGCGCCGAACGCACATAGATGTTTTCGAGGTCGGTTGTTGTGCGCTGGCTGTTGCGCTCGCCCTCGACGATCACATCGTATTCCTCACCGGCATCTATGTAAGTTGTGATGCGGCGCGAGCCCAGCATGGTTTCGAGTGTCCGGCCAATGGTGTTGATGGTGACACCGAGATCCGCAGCGCGATCGTAGTCGATGATGAACTGCAGCTGTGGCTTGGTTTCTTTGTAATCCCAATCGAGACCGACCAGACCCGGATTGTCTTGCTCGATCTGCTTCAGCAGAATATCGCGCCATTCGGCCAGCTCCTGGTAGGTACCGCCACCAACCACGAACTGCACCGGTTTCTGCGCACGCGAACCGAAGCCCTGGCGCATGACCGGAAACGCACGTACGCCAGGCAGATCGGCCAGGCGTTTGCGCACATCAGCCATGATCTCCCAGGCGGAGCGGCGCGCGGACCAGTCGCTGAGTACGTTGATCACGATGCCAGTGTTGAAGATCTCATAGTTTCCGAACGCGCGTGGGGCCCGCACCAGCAAGCGGGATATTTCACCGTTTCCGACCAACGGCATCATCCGCGTTTCGATTTCGGTCATGTATTCGGCGATATATTGGTAAGACGCACCCTCGGGTCCGGTAACCATCAGAAAGAAAACGCCGCGGTCTTCCTTGGGTGTGTATTCCTGCGGAATGTGTTGAAGCAGCCAGGCTGATCCTGCCAGGATCGCAGCAAATGCCGCGCCGATGATCCAGGCGTGTCGAAGGGCGCCGCGCAGCAGTTTCAAATAGCCCGCACGTACCTTAACAAAGGTCCGATCGATCACCTCGCTGAACCAGCCCTGGCGTTCTACCGGTGGCAGAATCTTCGACGCCAGCATGGATGACAGCGTCAGTGCGACAAAACTCGAGAACGCAACCGCAGCAGCCATCGTCAGCGCAAACTCAGAGAATAGACGACCGACATCACCCTGCAGAAATGCGATAGGGATGAACACAAAGACCAAAACGACCGTGGTGGCGATTACCGCAAAGCCGACCTGCCGGGTGCCGCGAAAGGCCGCGACCAATCGGCTTTCACCATACTCCTCCATGCGCCGGTGGACGTTTTCCAGAACGACGATGGCATCATCCACCACCAGGCCAATGGCCAGCACCAGTGCGAGCAGCGTGATGATATTGATCGAGAAATCCAGCACCAGCAGAGCAGAAAATGTGGCCACCAGTGACACTGGTACCGTCACCGCCGGCACCAGCATGGCGCGTACACCACCAAGAAACAGATAGATCACCACAATCACCAACAGTATCGCGATACCCAGCGTCTTGAACACCTCGCGGATCGCCCCATCGATGAATACCGAACTGTCATAGCTTTGTTTGATCGTCAGGCCTTCGGGCAAACTCGCATTGATGCGTGCGGCTTCGGCCTTTACCGCTTGTGCGACCGCCAGTGTATTGGCCGTGGATTGTTTAATGATGCCGATGCCAACCATCGGTTCTTTGTTGCCGCGGAAAAACAGACGGTCCTCAGCCGCACCGCGCTCGACCCGCGCGACATCAGCAAGCCTGACCAAATAGCCGTCCTGACCCTGGCCGAGCACCAACCGGGAGAAATCCTCCGCCGTGCGGAAATTACGTTTGATGCGCACGGTGAACTGACGTTCTTCGGAGTCGATACTGCCAGCCGGCAACTCGATGTTCTCCGCGCGCAAGGCAGCCTCGACGTCAGCCACGGTCAAGCCGCGCGCAGCCAGTGCACGACGATCGAGCCAAATGCGCATCGCGTAGATCTGACCGCCGCCAACCCGCACACGCGCGACGCCGTTGAGCACGGAAAAGCGGTCGACCAGGTAGCGCGACGCATAGTCGGTAATCTCGGGCACAGACATCCAATCACTGGCCAGGTTGAGCCACATGATCACGTCCTCGTTGCTATCTACCTTTTGGATTTCTGGCGGATCGGCCTCATCCGGCAGCTCAGCGAGAACAGCCGACACGCGATCACGGATGTCATTCGCCGCGGCATCGATATCGCGATCTATCGAGAACTCGATATTGATCAACGAACGCCCATCTTCGCTCTTCGATTCGATGTATCGAATGCCTTCGACTCCGGCGATACGGTCTTCGATAACCTCGGTAATACGGGTCTCGACCACATTGGCAGCGGCACCCGGATAGATGGTATCGATCGACACCACCGGTGGATCGATGTCAGGGTACTCGCGTAACGGTAAACGATCGAACGATAACAGGCCAAACGTGATCAGCAACAGCGAAACCACGGCAGCCAGAACCGGGCGCGTGACAGCGATATCGGACAGTATCATGGCTGTGAGGTGGACTCAGGCTGCTCCAGCAGCTGGTGCAGGCGCGTTGTACCATCATCGACCGCACGAATCGAGACCTGACTGCCGGGCCGCACCTTGAGCGTACCGTCAGTGATCACGAGTTCACCGACGGTCAGGCCTTCGATGATTTCGACCTGGCCCGGCCGCCGCGTGCCGATGCGCACCTGGCGTCGCTGGACCATATTATCGTCAGCCGACACCACGAACACAAAATGCTCCTGCCCCTGCGCGACCAGGCACTCCTCCGGTAGTACAATGGCTCGGCGCTGCGCGCTGAACAACTCGACGCTCATCAACATACCCGGCCTCAGCGCATGATCGGAATTCGACAACAACGCCCGAACGATCACAGTGCGCGTCACCGGGTCGACGCGGCTGTCGATACTTTTCACGCTGCCTTCGAATACACGTCCTTGCCAGGTACGAGTTATCGCTTTCACCGGCATATCAGTCCTGATGATGCCGAGATAGACCGCCGGTACCGGGAAATCGAGCTTCATCACGCTGTCGTCATCGAGCGTGGTGATGAGGTCACCGGGTGTAACCAAGGCACCGACACTGACGTTGCGCAGGCCGACTACGCCGCCAAACGGTGCGCGTATCAGCCGGTCGGCAAGGCGCGATTCGATTGCATTCAGCCGCGCCCGGCTCGCTTCCCAGATGCGTCGTTGTTCATCGAGCTGCGACTCGGAAGCGCTTTGCTGCGCACGCAGTGACTTGATACGCTGGTACTGACGCTTGGCCTCGTCGACGGTGACAAGAGCCTCCTCGAGTTGGGCATGCTCTTCACCGCTGGTCATCTCGAGCAAGACCTGACCGGCTTTGACACGATCGCCATCATCGAAGCTGATCGCAGTGACAATCTCGGTAACCGAAGCTGTCAGTTCAACCGACTCGTTGGCACGCAAAGTACCTAATGCCTCGATGCGATCCTCGATCGCCTGGATTTCAGCTTTGGTGACGAACACCGGCGTTGCTGCCGGCGGCGCAGCAAGCGCGACAGATGACAAAACCATCAAAGCAGCGGCCAGGTATCGGCGACGATGAGCGCTTGTTGGCAGATCATATTTCCGCATTGCTTAGGATCCCCCCGGATCTGACCTGTTTGGTCGTTGCAACCTTGTTATTGCGACAACCAGCGCAGTGTAGAGGTTTCGCGAATACGTGTATACAAGGAAACCTTCCGATCTATTTTTCGACGCAAAGACGGTTGTGACTTTGACTGTTTCTGCCTAGGAGTGGTTTCATCCGCGAACGATACGTCAGTCATCGTAGAGATGACGATGCGTATTAATGCTTACGCGCTTTCGCGTTAAATCAAGCCCCGCTCCGCAAACGAAACCACTTCATCGCCGACGATCATATGATCGAGCACGCGTACTTCGATCAAAGCCAGTGCGTCTTTCAAACGTTGCGTGATTTGCTTGTCGGCCGCGCTGGGTTCAGCCACACCGGACGGGTGGTTATGGGCGAATATCACAGCAGCCGCATTATGAGCGATGGCTCGGCGCACGACCTCGCGCGGATACACGCTAGCGCCATCGATGGTACCGTAAAAAAGTTTCTCGAACCTCACTACGCGGTGACGGTTATCCAGAAAAAGGCAGGCGAAGACTTCATGCGGGTAGGAACCAAGCTCTGCGGATAAATAGTTTCGCGTATCGTCTGGTGAGCACAAGGCATCGCCACGCTGGATGTTTTCGAGCAGCTGGCGTCGCGCCATTTCCAGCACGGCCTGCAATTGCGCATACTTGGCGCGTCCCAGGCCACGCTGCCGACAAAAATCGGCCTCGCGCGCGGCCAGTAGTGGTTTCAGGCCGCCAAATTCATCCAACAACTGACGCGCCAAATCGACCGCGGTCAGGCCCTGGGTTCCGGTCCGCAGAAAGATGGCCAGCAGTTCGGCATCGGAAAGCGCCGCCGCACCACGGTCGAGCAGCTTTTCGCGCGGGCGCTCGTCCATCGGCCAGTCTGATATCGTACGTGACATCGTGTACACCTCGTATCGTCCATGACACGGGCAATAATAAACCGAAGCCGTCGGGCAGGCAAACCCTGTCAATCAAGGGTATACAAGGCATAGCTGCTACAATAGCGCGATGAACACGCTCAACAGCAAGCACATCATTCTCGGCATTACCGGCGGCATCGCCGCTTACAAAAGCGCTGAGCTGACGCGGCGGCTGCGCGATGCGGGCGCCGACGTGCGCGTCGTCATGACCCGCGCTGCCACCGAATTCGTCACCCCGCTGACGTTTCAGGCGTTATCCGGCAACCCCGTGCATACCGAATTACTGGATGAAAAGGCGGAAGCAGGCATGGGGCATATTCAGCTGGCACGTTGGGCCGACGCGGTGCTGATCGCCCCAGCCAGTGCCAACTGTCTGGCCAAGCTGGCGCACGGCCGCGCCGATGACCTGCTGACGACGCTGTGCCTGGCCAGCGAGGCCCCACTGGCGCTGGCGCCAGCGATGAACCGGGTCATGTGGCAGGACCCGGCGACACAAGACAACGTCGTCACACTGAAAAAACGGGGCGTGGCGCTGTTCGGCCCGGCGGTCGGCAGCCAAGCATGCGGCGAGACTGGGGAGGGGCGGCTGCTGGATGGGCCTGAACTGGTCGCTGCACTGTCCAGTCTGTTTAAAAGCGGACTGCTGCAAGGGATCGATGTGTTGATCACCGCCGGCCCGACCTACGAACCGATCGACCCTGTACGTTTCATCGGCAACCGCAGTTCGGGGCGTATGGGCTTCGCCCTGGCTCGAGCCGCACGCGAAGCCGGTGCCAAGGTCACGCTGATCAGCGGCCCCTGCCACCTGACCACGCCAGATGATGTTCAACGCATCGATGTCGAAACGGCAGCCCAGATGCTCACGACGGTAATGCAGCATATCGCTCGCAATCAGATCTTCATTTCAGCAGCAGCCGTAGCCGATTACCGGCCGAGGGTGGCGAGTCAACAAAAACTGAAAAAACAACAGGCTGAACGCATCATCGAGCTCGAGCGTACCGAAGATATCTTGGCCCAAGTAAGCCAACTCGAACCACGACCGTTCGTCGTCGGTTTTGCGGCCGAAACCGAGAATGTCGAACGTAATGCGCGCAAGAAACTGGAGCGAAAAGCATTGGACATGATTGCAGCGAACCGAGTCGGTAAGGATGCGAACGCACAGGACATCGGTTTCAACAGCGAATACAATGCGCTGCAGGTGATTTCGGCAAACGGTGAGGTGAAGCTAGAACTCGCACGCAAGACCGCATTGGCACGCGAGCTTATCAAGCTGATTGCTGAGCACTACAGCAAACACCGGCAGCAGCAGGAACACACCGCCTAAGTACGCTTTAGTTGCTAAACATCAAGCTGTGTTGTTGCTATATCACCTCAACGACGACAGCATGCCAGCCTTCCGAGCCTGCCAGCTCGTCGATAGGTACCTCCTGTTGCAGCGTACCGTCGCCATCGGTGGCACGAACCCGCAGCTGGTATTCGCCTGGCGTGTCCATCACGAAGGCTTTTTCGAAGCGTACCCAGGCATAGGGGCTTATCGGGGGATCCAGATCGGCATCGACCCAGTTACGGCCACCGTCGGCTGAGACTTCAACACGCTGGATGCCGCGCAAGCCGGCGTAGGCAACACCATTGACGGGTAGCACGCCTGGCGTCATCTGGTAGTTGTCAGGCACGTTCATGATCTTCACCAGCGTGCGGACCTCGGCGGCATCCGGCCATCCCACCTGCTGCCAATACCCTTGATAGTCATCGGCGACGAACTCCAGGCTATTGAGCCACTTAACGTTCTTGATACCGTAAATACCTGGGACGATGATACGCAACGGTCCGCCGTGTAAATAGGGTAACGGTACACCGTTCATCTCATACGCCAGCATCGCGAAATGCGACTGCAAATGGGACACCGGCAGACTGTCGGAATACGCACCCACGTCACGCGCAACCATGTCGTAAGCCTGCGCTTGTATACCCCAACGCGCCAACAGGTAGGAAAAAGACACCCCGCGCCAGCGCGCAGTGCCGATGGCTGTGCCGCCCACCGGATTGCCGATGCACACCAGCGTGGTTGTTTGTTCTACCGCTGGTAGCGCGAGCAATTGATCGTAGCTAAGCGATTCGGCGTTGTCGACCAAACCCGAGACCGACAGCGACCAACCGGCTGTATCGATGTGTACCTCGGGCGCACCGATATCGACCAGGAAGAAGGCGTCGTTGTCGGTTATCAGAGACCAGTCGATCAGGTTGGTAGCCGGCTGCAGCTCGGCTTCATCGATCACCAGGTTTTCGCCGTGTGGTTCTTCGGAGCTACAGGCGACCAACCATTTCGGCACGGTCGCTGCGCCTGCGACAGCAGCGCTATAGTGGATAAAGTCACGCCGCGAAAGCGGACGTGGACGACGTTTTTGGGCCATTAAGCGCGCCCCTTTTAGTGCGTTAGTCAACAAAAGCTTAAGAGTCCTCGACCGATATGTCCAGTTCAACACGGCGACCGGCGAAATCGATCGCATAAATAACACCCAGCCAATACCCCGGTTCTACTATAATAGGCGCGCCTCGGATGGACCATCTAGCCCGCATTTCTCACCAGGCGGCGCGGAATATTGATAAGGCATAGTTTTTTTTGAGAAAAACCAGGATGGCTAAAATACAGTTTGTTATTCGAACGTGCCTGCCACGGTTCAGGCTGGTCTTCGTGTGCGTAAGCCTGCTCCCGTGATCCTGGTGAGAAATGCGGGCTAGGGGATAAATCGACGACACCAATACCGTGCACACGGCGATTCAGCGCTTGTTGACAGGCATTGGATACTTACTGGTGACCGCGATTAGAGCAACGCGATAGTGACTGTTCGAACTTTTTCGACATACGTACATAAAAATGAACGCAAACAAGAACAATTCAAATTGAACGTAACCCTATTAAACTTACATAATCATATGGTCATTAATAAAGATATATTTCGCGCCTACGATGTACGTGGCATTGTTGAAACCGCATTGACGCCCGACGCCGTCACTTTGATTGGACAGGCGTTTGCGTCAGAAGCCCGCGCCCAGGGCCAGGACACCGTGGTGATCGGTCGTGATGGCCGCTTATCGAGTCCGGCACTATCCAATGCGCTCAGCACGGGCTTGTGTGCCGGCGGCTGTGATGTAATCGATATCGGCATGGCCCCAACGCCGGTGTTGTACTATGCAACACACAAGCTTAAAACCGGCACCGGCATCATGGTCACCGGCAGCCATAATCCCCCAGCGTATAATGGCCTAAAAATGCTGGTTGCTGGTCACACTTTCTACGGTGACGGCATCACTTCGCTCTATCAGCGTATCGTCGCAGGGAACCTCGATAGCGGCAAAGGCAACTACCGCAAACATGACGTGATTCAGGATTACATCGATACCATTGTGTCCGACATCCAACTGGCGCGCCCGCTGAAGATCGCAGTCGACTGTGGTAACGGTGTTGCCGGCGTGCTCGCGGTCGAGCTTTTCAGCAAACTCGGGTGCGAAGTCACTGAGCTTTTCTGTGATGTCGATGGAAACTTTCCGAACCATCATCCAGACCCCTCCAGGCCGGAAAATCTCGTCGCGATCAAGCAGGCTATTGTCGATCATTCACTCGATCTCGGACTGGCTTTTGATGGTGATGGCGATCGAGTTGGCATCATCGATGACCAACAGAACATTATCTGGGCTGACCGTCAGATGATGCTTTACGCCAGCGACGTTCTTGAACGCAAACCCGGAGCACTGATCATCTTCGACATCAAATCAAGCTCCAACCTCGCCGACTACATCCAGACTCACGGTGGCAAGCCGTTGATGTGGAAAACGGGGCACTCATTCATTAAAGCGAAGATGAAAGAAACTGGCGCCGAGCTTGCCGGTGAAATGAGTGGCCATATCTTCTTCAAAGAACGCTGGTTTGGTTTCGATGATGGTCTTTACAGTGCTGCTCGCATGCTGGAAATTCTGAGTAAACGCGAGCAACATCCGAGTGATGTATTTGCCGAACTGCCTGACAGCGTCAATACACCCGAATTGCAGATCATGTTCGAAGAAGGCGAGCACTACGCGTTCATGGAAAAATTCAAACAAGATGCGGATTTTGATAACGCCGATCTGGTCACGATCGATGGTGTGCGCGCCAATTTCCCGGAAGGTTGGGGATTGATACGGCCATCCAATACAACACCGTGCCTGGTGCTTCGCTTCGAAGCCAACACGAAAGCTGCGCTCGACGAAATCCAGGCCAAATTTCGAAAAGAGATTCTGAAACAGGATAGCAGCCTGGAGTTGCCGTTTTAGTTACAAACCGAACCGCGTAGCGACGCTGTAGAGGTCAACAGAAAAACCCATTAAACCTAGATCCCGCAGTTGAACACCGAATTAGCGCTGTTCGCGTTTGCGGCGAACTGAACAACCATAACCGGAGTACATCTTGGACAAGCAATCAGCACACAATGTCGCCAGTGTCTTATCAAAGGCTCTGCCGTATATTCAGCGGCTGCACGGTAAGACCATCGTGATCAAATATGGCGGCAATGCGATGACCGAGGAAAAACTCAAGAACGGCTTCGCCAGAGACATCGTCTTGCTGAAACAGGTAGGTGTCGATCCGGTGGTAGTACACGGTGGAGGCCCGCAGATCGGCCAGTTGTTGGAACGTATCGGTAAGAAATCGAGGTTCATCGATGGCATGCGCGTCACCGACCGCGAAACCATGGACGTCGTTGAAATGGTACTTGGTGGCCTGGTCAACAAAAGCATCGTCAGCCTGATCAATCACAACGGCGGCAACGCCGTTGGACTCACCGGCAAGGATGGCGGGCTGATACGCGCGCGTAAAATGAAAATAGAACGTTCGTCACCCGAACTGGCCGCGCCTGAAATTATCGACCTCGGCCAGGTCGGGGAAGTCACAGGCATCGATCCGGTCATTGTCAACACGCTCGATCACGGTCATTTTATCCCGGTGATCGCACCAATCGGTGTTGGCAAGGATCAGAGCTCCTACAACATCAACGCCGATCTTGTTGCCGGTAAACTAGCCTGCGTGCTCGGTGCCGAGAAACTGCTGCTGCTCACCAATACCGCGGGCATACTCGACGAAGACGGACAGGTCTTGACTGGTCTGAAAGCGACCGATATCGATGCACTGATCGCCGATGGCACTATCCACGGTGGCATGCTACCTAAAGTCAACTGCGCGCTCGACGCGGTCAAGTCCGGCGTCAAGACCTCGCACATCATCGACGGGCGCGTCGAACACGCCGTGATGCTGGAGTTGTTGACCGACGAAGGTGTCGGCACCCTAATCAAAGCGTGATCTCGTAGTCTGTTGCGATATAGCCTTGAGCTGTCAGCTATTGCCATGAGCCGATGACAGCCGAGCGATGTCTGTGCTTTTATTTCTCGCAAAGACGCCACGACCGCCAAGAGACCAGATGATTGGTCTGCGCGCTCATCAACGGTTTCAGATTTATTTTTCGCGCGGTACCGGCGACTACTTCGATGATGTCGGTGGTAAATCGCTGGCAGCACGCGCCCTCTCTGCTTTGCGCCGAACATAGGCTTCGCGTCTTTTTTGCTTCTCGGCCATCAGTTCGCGGAAGCGTTGGATATAGCCGTCAAACTGCTTGATCACTTCTTCGCGTTTTTTCTGATGGCCTTCTTGCACACCCTGTTGGGTTAACAGCTGTGCTTTCTCACGTTCGAGCTTGGCGTAGGTCGCTTCCGGCACCATCCTGTTGGCGGCCTTTAGCTTTTGTATGAACTCTTCGGTCTTCTTAACTTTCACGGTTGAACTTTCGATAATATCTTTCGATAGCTGCAGCTGAGAATCGATGGCTTCGAGTCTGGCGTCGCGAGCCGCCATTAAATCACGCTCTGTGGTGTACGTATCGGTAAGTACGCGATCACGTAAGGCCTGTTGACGTCTCTCGTTTTCAAGGCGTTCGCGCTTGGCTTCCTGCCGCTTCTTCTCAGCCTGTTCTTCAGCAGTCAACGCGCGGTCATGTTTCTTTATCAACGCTCCCTGTTCATTCAATTCCTCGTGCTGTTTTTTCAAATACTGCTCAGGTACCTTGTCACCGTAATGCACATCGCCATTATCATCGACCCATCGATACAGAGTCGCATGCGCACTGGCCATCGACATCGCTGCCACCATGAATATCATTGCTCTGCTAAAATCCATTATGCTACCCCTTGATTCTCAACGTACAAAGCTCCAGCCCGGATGTTGCACGAAGACGGAAGTCGAATGATGTCGATTTATCGCCTTATCAATCAGTTGTATTTGTGCAACAGGTTATCGATTTGTTGCAATTCGTCGTATCTGGTTTTACGAACAAGTTAGCGTCACGTCTTGAACGGTCGCCCTTGATCCATAGCGAAGTAGATGCATCCGCGGGCGATCGTCCGACCTGCTTAGCCAACCTGCCCAAAAATTCCAAACCCCTCATGCAAAACCCGGGCTATCAGAATTACGGCTTATTCTCTTCAGTATAGCCGTAGTGTGGCAGAATGCACTGACTCAGCTAAATCGGACAAAGATGCTCGCTCACGTCCTGATATTCACGATTTCCTTGTTAGCCAATCTGTTTTCTGCGCTCTCCGGTGGCGGGGCTGGGCTGATTCAATTACCGTTGCTGATTTTCCTCGGTCTGCCATTCGGTGTCGCGCTGGCCACCCACAAAGTGGCGACTGTGGCACTGGGCATTGGCGCCACAATCCGGCACATGCGTGAGAGCCATATGGAGCGGCAGTTTGCGCTGTTCATGATCATCACCGGCGTCCCCGGCGTGATCCTTGGTGCCAGTTTCATACTGCAAGTACCTGACCGCTCGGCGCAGATCGCGTTGGGTATTCTGACCATGAGCCTGGGTGTTTATTCGCTGTTCTCACCACAACTTGGTCAGCAATACAGGCCCGTTCATCGGGATAGGCAGGGATACCTGACCGGTGGTATCGGCCTGTTCTTCATCGGTGTGCTCAATGGGTCGCTGACGTCCGGTACCGGGCTGTTCGTCACCATATGGCTGATACGCTGGTACGGTATGGACTACAAACGCGCCGTGGCCTATACCTTGGTGCTGGTGGGCTTGTTCTGGAACGGTAGCGGTGCCATTACGCTCGGGCTTTTAGGCGAGATTTACTGGCTGTGGGTACCCGCGCTATTACTGGGCTCGGTGATCGGCGGTTACCTCGGCGCCCATCTGGCGATTGTCAAAGGCAATAAAGTGATCAAACGCGCGTTCGAGACCGTGACGTTGCTGATCGGCCTGAAACTGATTCTGGGCTAAAGATCTACAGCAGAGGTTAAATCCCGTACTGGTCCCGGTACGCTCGCATCGCATCCAGGTGCTGGCTGTAGTTCGGGTCCATTTCGATATAGTCGATCAAATCCGCCATTGTGATGATACTGTGTACGTCCACATCGAAATCATTCTGCACTTCCTGGATTGCCGACAAATCACTATGGCCTTTTTCCTGACGGTCGAGTGCAATCAAGATCGCTGCTGTTGTGCCACCTTCGGCAGCGATGATATCGACGGCCTCACGGATCGCCGTGCCAGCAGTGATCACATCATCGACGATCAACACCCTGCCAGCGACATTGGCACCAACGATACAGCCGCCTTCGCCGTGATCTTTTACTTCCTTGCGGTTGAACGCGTAGGGCTTATCGATACCATGCTGCGTCGACAGCGCAATCGCTATGGTCGACACCAGCGGTATGCCTTTATAGGCAGGCCCGAACAGCACATCGAAATCCAGCGCCTGATCAACGATTAGCTGGGCATAACAAGCGCCCAGTTCGGCCAGCGCTGCGCCAGTATTGAACAAGCCAGCATTGAAAAAATACGGACTGTTGCGGCCGGATTTCAATGTGAACTCACCAAAACGCAGCACCTCTCGTTGAATTGCGAGTTGAATGAAACGCCGTTTGTTATCTTGTAGTTGTTGTTGCATCGATTAATTACCGGATTAACTGGAATGCGCGAGATAGCACGCGTATGATAACGCCTCGACTCGGATCATCAAACAAACATGCGTGTAATCTCGTTAAATACCAACGGTATTCGTGCTGCCGCAAAGAAAGGTTTCTACGAATGGCTGCCAACAACCGATGCCGATATTGTCTGTATCCAGGAAACCAAAGCGCAGGAGGACCAGCTGACACATGAGCAGTTCAAGCCCGATGACTACTTCTGCCATTACCACGATGCAGTAAAAAAAGGCTACAGTGGCGTCGCTGTCTACAGCAAGGTCAAACCCAACAAAATCATCGAAGGACTCGGCTGGCACGATATCGATATCGAGGGCCGCTATCTGGAATTTCAGTACGACAAGCTCAGCGTGATCTCCTTGTACATGCATTCCGGCTCATCCAGCGAAGAACGCCAGGCGGTGAAGTTCGATTTCATGGATCGGTTCATGCCCTATTTGCAAAAACTACGGCGTAAACGCCGCGAGTTCATCGTTTGCGGTGACTGGAACATCGCGCACAAAAAAATCGATATCAAGAACTGGCGCAGCAACCAGAAAAACTCCGGATTTCTGCCGGAGGAACGCGCCTGGATGGACAAGCTGTTCGGCGAAGTCGGATATGTCGATGCCTTTCGCGTGGTCAACCAGCAAGAACACCAGTACACCTGGTGGTCAAACCGCGGTCAGGCGTGGGCCAACAATACCGGGTGGCGTATCGACTATCAGGTCATCACACCGAAACTTGCACCGCTGGTCCAAGCTGCCAGCATCTACAAGGACGAACGTTTTTCGGACCATGCGCCTTTGATCGTCGATTACGATTATCAGCTCAGATGAGGCTTGAACCAAACAGCGAAAGACAAAGCTGGGGTGACAGCTTCCGTTCTGTGCTCAATCCACGGGTTCTGGCCATGCTGTTTCTCGGTTTTTCGGCGGGCATACCGTTGTTGCTGATCTTCTCTTCATTGTCGCTGTGGCTGAACGAAGCGGGTATAGAACGTAAGACTGTGACTTTCTTTAGCTGGGCCGCACTCGGGTATTCCTTCAAGTTCATCTGGGCACCGCTGATCGACAAGCTGCCGTTACCGATACTGACCCGTCATATGGGACGCAGACGCTCATGGTTACTAGTCGCCCAGCTGCTGATTATCCTGGCCATCACGCTAATGGGCGGAATCGATCCTGCACGTGGCGAAACCGCACTGACCATGATGGCGCTGGCCGCTGTGCTGCTTGGCTTTTCCGCTGCGACCCAGGACATCGTGATCGACGCCTACCGTATCGAATCGGCCAGGCCACGCTACCAGGGACTGATGGCAGCGGCATATGTCGCTGGCTATCGCATCGGCATGGTCGTATCCGGTGCGGGCGCGCTCTACTTGGCTGCCTGGTTGGGATCGGAAAAAACGCATTATGATTATCAGGCTTGGCAACTGACTTATTTCGGGATGGCCGCGGTGATGCTGATTGGCGTGACCACAACTCTGCTGATACCTGAACCCGTAAGGAACACAGCTAGAGAACACAGCTACAAGACCTTGGATTATCTGCGGCTGGTCTTTGTGTTCCTGTGCGCGGTCGGTGCTTTCATTGCGACCTTTTTCTACACCGAAACATTGTTCGATAGCATCACGGAACTGTTTGGCAACGATGCCACTATCGGCTTCATTTCGGAATTGGTACATTTCTCGCTGGCCATTCTGGTGGCCGTATTCATCGGCTGGCTGCTGATACAGGCCGGCCTGGTCAACAACCTGATGGCACGGGAGACCTGGATAGAGCCTATCGCCGACTTTTTCATGCGCTATGGCGTCAAGACGGCCCTGTTAATTCTGTTGCTGATCGGTTTATACCGCATATCCGACATCGTGCCCGGCGTGATCTCGAACCTGTTTTATCAGGACCTGGGTTTTAGCAAGCCCGAAATCGCCACCGCTGTGAAAACGTTTGGCGTTATCGTCAGCATCGCCGGCGGTTTCCTGGGCGGACTGATCGCCACTCGCTACGGTGTCTATCGCACATTGATGATCGGTGCCGTACTGACCGCATTCACTAATCTGGTTTTCGTCTGGCTGGCGCTCGCCGGCCACGATATTCCTGTGATGTATACCGCAGTCACCATAGACAACCTGGCAGCAGGCTTTGCCAGTGCCGCATTTGTTGCCTTTCTGTCCAGCCTGACGAGTATCTCGTTCACGGCCGTCCAATACGCGATTTTCAGTTCGCTGATGACGTTGTTACCGAAAACAATAGGGGGTTATTCAGGGACAATCGTGGATAATATCGGTTATCCCTGGTTTTTCATTTTCGTGACACTGATCGGCATACCGGTACTCTGGTTGGTTTGGAAGGTTACCCGAGAGCTGGAGGCGGGCTAACCCGCATGCGGGCTTGTACAACAGCGGCCACCTCGAAAAACTTATTTCCCTGCCATTCTGGCAGCATATTTCATCATAATTTTCAGTGCGTTATAAAATCACTTCGCGATAAATTTTTTACAAAATTTTTATAGATTATTCGCGCTTTGTATCCTACTATTAGTATTGTCTAATATTGAGACATTCTACTATTAGGAGATATTTCATGATATTTGATGCACTAACCATCTCGGCAATCGTCGTATCGTCCATCATGGTCGTGACACTGTTCTTGCTGATGCGTTGTCAAAATCAAGGCGAGAACGCAGAGTGTTAATTCATCGTTAACCGTATCAAATGAAAAAAAAACTCCCGAACGGGTGCCTCTATGTCTTTGTATTGGCACCCGTTTTTTTGATAACCATTCTCTATTACCGGCAACAACTCCCTATATCCCATTGTTTTTAAACGTTTTTGTTAACTAATTGTGACACAGCTGTCAGTGATAATGTCACCGAAATCCAGTGGACTTCCTGATATATTAGTATTGTCTTATATTAAGACGTACTATTGAAGCAACACGAGGATAACACGATGATTATCGACGCATTTACCGTTTCGGCCAGCGTTGT
>JABDQW010000085.1 GCA_013042055.1 Gammaproteobacteria bacterium
ATGGGTTCTTTCGACGTCAACAAGGTTTGCGGGTTATAACCATCGGTATCGGCAACCTGCAAACGGTATTTGACCGGATTGCCCGAAGAAGTGACATATGCAATCCTCGAATTGAATGCGCCCGGCAATCCCGTGAGCTTTTCAAATATTAGGTCGCTGATCTGATGTGCGATCGTGCGCAGCGTCGCTCGCGTCGCATTGAAACTGTAACCCAGTACCTGCTGACCACGATAGACATTGAACAGTCGAAATTCGACCCTGAACTGGCCATTCGCCGTCATCTCCACCGCACCGATAACCAGATGATCAATACCGGCAACACGCCAGGTTTTAAAATGTATGTCTTCGGCTCGTTTTGGTCTGGCGAGCAATTCCTCTGCCGGCGTTGGCGAGAATTTACCACTGCGCGCCAGATCGGAACTCACGATTGCCGAAATATCGGCATCGACCAGCTTTGCGGCGCCATTCCACTTGAATGGAATAATGGCGATTGGTGTCGCACCTTCGATGCCTTCGGTGATATCGATTTTCAAAACGGCATTCGCGGTCTGGCTAAAGCAGACGATTAACAGCAACATTATCCAGCGATATAACACAGTCCCCTACTCTCCTCTCATTCATTCAAACCACGATCGTCACGAACGTGGCCTGAAGGTAAAATGTATTTCATTATCAAATACTTCTGGATTCGGTGGCGGCGGTAACGGCGATGCCGCCCAAACCGCACGTTCGATCGAGTTTTTAAAGGCTACATCGTTAGAACATTTATTCAAGTTCACACTGATCACATCGCCCAGCGCGGTCTGTCTAACGTAAACCTCACAGGATTGACTAGGATTCAATGACGTCGGACGCAGCCATTTGCTTTCGACTTTTTGTTCGATCAGCTTAACATATTGCAAGCGCAGCGAATTCAGCATGCGGTTATGCTCAGCAACACGCTGCTCTTCTTCAGCCAGTCGACGTTTGAGTTCGACTTCTTCTGCCAGACGTCTTGTCTCGGCTTCTGCTGCCAGTCGCTTTTGTCGCGCCTCTTCCTCCTTGCGTTTTCTTTCAGCTTCCTCAGCCAGACGCTTCTTTTCAGCCTCTGCCGCCAGGCGTTTCTTTTCTGTTTCTTCAGCCAGGCGTTTTTTCTCGGCCTCTTCCGCCAGGCGTTTCTTTTCTGCCGCTGCGGCCAGGCGTTTTTTCTCGGCCTCTTCCGCCAGTTTTTTCTTGCGCGCTTCCTCCTGTTTGCGTTCTTTTTCGGCGGCAATGGCAGCCAGGCGTTTCTGCTCTTCCTTTCGTTTGCGTTCGACTTCGAGTTTTTTCTTACGCTCGGCTTCTGCCCGACGTTTCTTCTCGGCGTCCTGCTTTCGCTTCAACGCTGCCTGGCGTTTTTTCTCCGCCTCCTGTTTGGCCAAAGCCACTTTGCGCTTTTTCTCTTCCTCAATTTTCCGTTGCTGCGCCAGTGCCTGTTGTATCTTGTCCTGCTCGACCTGCTTGCGACGCTTCAGTTCATTGTCGATCTGCTCTGCATCGACCACGACCGCTTTGACGGTATTGGCCTGAGGTTTGGGTTGTTCCGGAACCTTGCTGCTGCTCAGACTCAGGCTCAGCATGAAGATCAGCACAATGTGCAAAGCGACCGACAAGATCACAGCTGTCGGATGACGCTTCATTACCTGATAGAGGCTTGGCCACAGACTGGAAGACGCCATTTGACTATTGATCCAGCGATTCCGTCATCAGACCGACCTTCTCCACACCTGCCGACTGCAGCAAGACCATGGCCTCGGTAACGCGACCATAATCAACAGCCTTGTCACCCCGCACCAGCACCGGCGTCTTCGGATGATTTTTCAGCACGGCTGCAACGCGATTCGCCAACAAGTCTTCGGCAATCGGCTTATCGTTATCTTCACCTATATTCAGATACAGGTCCCCGGTCTTGCTGACAGAAATGATCATCGGTTCGCGTTGCTCGGGTGGTAACGGATTTGCGCTCGCCTGGGGAAGGTCGATTTCTACCCCCTGCTGCAACAACGGTGCAGTGATCATAAAAATAATCAGCAACACCAGCATCACGTCGATGTAAGGCACGACATTGATCTCTGATACCGGTTTTCGCTTACCACTTGCTCGCATCAGGCGACCTCAGCCTGCTGCTGATCGAGTTCAGCGGCGCTCTGTCGTTGCAATATGGTCGAGAATTCCTCTGCGAAGTTCTCATAGCTGCCGATCAGTCGATCCACCTGATCAGAGTAACGATTGTAGGCGATCACAGCCGGTATCGCAGCAAACAGCCCCATCGCCGTCGCGATAAGCGCTTCAGCAATACCTGGCGCAACCATTGCCAGTGTTGCGTGCTGCACCGAGCCCAGGGCAGTAAATGAACGCATGATACCCCATACGGTACCAAAAAGACCGACGTAGGGACTGATCGAACCAATCGTTGCCAGCAATGACAGATTGGCTTCGAGCCGGTCTTCCTCGCGCGCTAATGAGACCTTCATGCTGCGTTGCACACCGGCAATCAGCATTTCACCACTGCCGACGGCGCGCTTGTGCAGGCGCGCGTACTCGGCAAATCCGGACTCGAAGATGCGAGCCATTCCCTGACGTTCTTCATCTCGCTTCTTCAGACGGCCGTATAGATCCGCAAGGTTGATACCCGACCAAAACTGATCTTCGAACCGCATCGCATCTGCGCGCGCGACCTTCAATACCTTGTGCTTGGTAAAAATAACGAACCAGGAAAGGACTGAGGCAGCCAGTAATGCCAACATGACAAGCTGCACCAGGATACTGGCACGAGACACCAGGCTAATGAGCGACATATCAGCTTCCACGCACAACCTCCTGAACACGCGCCGGTATGCGTGCTGGTGTAAACTTGATCGCATCCAGACAAGCGATGGTCACGTCAGCACTGCAAATCAATGTATTATCATTTTTTCTCGTTATCATTTGCTTGAATGTAAGTCTTGCGTTGCCCTGGTCTAGAACTTCTGCAGTCACGGTCAAAGCATCATTGAATATTGCGGGTTTGCGGTATTTTATTGTCAAGCTGTGGACAGCAAAGATTATTCCATCTTTTTGTTTTAATTGGTCCTGTTCGAAGCCGAGCGCGCGCAGATATTCTGTTCTGGCGCGCTCCAAATACTTCAGATAATTTGCATAATATACGACGCCTCCGGCATCTGTATCCTCGTAATAGACACGCACCGGCCAGGTAAATTCAATCAGATTTGTCATTCTGCAAAAAATTGCTAGTGTTTTATTTGTCTTTTACCAGGTCAAGCGATGCCTGATTTTGCTGCATCGATTCCGAAGGATGCAAACCAAGCAGACGATAAACATTGGCCGTTGCAACACGCCCGCGCGGCGTCCGCATCAAATAACCTTGTTGTATCAAATAAGGCTCGATCACGTCCTCGATGGTACCGCGTTCCTCACCGATCGCAGCCGCGAGGTTTTCGACGCCAACGGGCCCGCCATCGAACTTCTCGATAATGGCCTGTAACAAGCGTCGGTCCATGATATCGAAGCCACTCTGATCCACGTTCAAAAGTTCCAGCGCTGCAGACGCAATGGCGGTATTGATCACGCCATCGGCTTTCACTTGCGCAAAATCGCGTACCCGTCGCAGCAGGCGATTGGAGATCCGCGGCGTGCCGCGGGAACGCTTGGCGATTTCGGTAGCGCCAGCGGTGTCGATTTCAACCTGCAAAATCTGGGCGGAACGCTGTACGATATGAGTCAAATCCTTCGCCGAGTAAAAATCCAGCCGCAGCACGATGCCAAAGCGGTCACGCAGCGGCGAGGTCAATGATCCCGCGCGCGTTGTCGCGCCTACCAACGTGAATGGAGGCAAGTCGAGCTTGATCGAACGTGCTGCCGGCCCCTCCCCGATCATGATATCCAGCTGATGATCTTCCATCGCTGGATAGAGTATTTCCTCGACCACTGCGCTCAGGCGATGGATTTCATCGACAAAAAGCACGTCGTGGGGTTCAAGATTGGTCAACAAAGCGGCAAGATCGCCGGGTTTTTCCAACACTGGCCCGGAGGTCGAATGCAGGTTGACTTGCATTTCGTTGGCAACAATGTGGGCTAATGTCGTCTTACCGAGACCCGGCGGGCCGAAAATCAACACATGATCCAGCGCTTCTCTGCGCGCGATCGCCGCAGGAATGAATATCTCCAACTGCTCGGATACGCTGGGTTGCCCGCGATATTCTGCTAATCGTTGCGGCCGAATCGCACGATCGATAGCGACCTCATCATCCATCTGCTCCGGTGCGATAATGCGTTCGTCGGTCAATGTCAGCTACCCTTTCACAGCGCTTTGTAACGCCGCTTTGATGATGGCCTCGGTTTCCAGGCCTGTGGCGTCGATTGCTCTTACCATGCGGCTGGCCTCCGGCGCCTTGTAACCCAGCGCGGTCAAAGCGCTGACGGCATCGCTCACCGGGCTGGCCTGATACGCCTGACCCGATCCAGCGCTTGTCGCTGTATCGTCGCCAATGGGCGCGGTCGCCTCACTCAGCTTGTCACGCAATTCAACGATTAGACGATCAGCGGTTTTCTTGCCAACACCGGGTAGTCCAGTCAATGCGGCCGCATCCCCCTCATGTACGGCGCGGGCGAAATCCGCTGCACTGATACCCGAAAGGATAGTCAGACCCAATTTAGGCCCCACACCGTTGATGCGGATCAGGTCGCGGAACAAGCGGCGCTCGGCAGTCGAATAGAAGGCATAAAGCAGCTGGGCATCCTCGCGTACGACCAGGTGGGTATGGAGCACGACCTCATCGCCGACCGTCGGCAATTGATAGAAAGTCGACATAGGTGCTTCCATCTCGTAACCAACACCCTGGACATCCACCAGAAGTTCCGGCGGTTGTTTAGTCAACAACATGCCCTTGATGCGGCCAATCATACCCACCGCCCCCGGCGTACACCCGCGGCAACACCCGAGTTCCTGATCTTGATATGGTGTGCATGACAGATGGCGATAGCCAGTGCATCCGCTTCATCGTTCTGCGGCAATGCATCCAAACCCAGTAATCGTTGTACCATGTGTTGTATTTGTTGTTTATCTGCAGCGCCACTGCCGACAACTGCTTTTTTTATAGCCCGCGGTGTATATTCACCGATCGGCAAGTTCGCTTGTACGGCAGCACAGATTGCCGCGCCCCTCGCTTGCCCCAGTTTCAACGCCGAATCGGCGTTGTGTTTGACGAAGACCTGTTCGATCGCCATCGACCCCGGCGTCCATTCAGACACGATGCGGCTGACTTCGACAAAGATGATACCCAGTTTATCACCCAGCGTATCGGCTTTTATTGTAATAAATCCGCTGGTGACATACTTATGCTTGAAACCATTGGTATCGACGATGCCATAGCCGGTAATCCGCGACCCCGGATCGATACCTATGATGCGTACCATCGCGCTACTGGCTACGCTGATTGCAGGCTGGCAAGCACGTCTTCAGAAAAATCGGCATTGGTGTGTACTTCCTGAACATCATCTAACTCCTCCAAAGTATCGATCAGGCGCATGATTTTCTCGGCGTCCTCCTCGTTAACAACCGTCTCGCTGGTCGGTTTTTCGATGATTTCTGCGTGTTCTGATCGGTGGCCTGCCGCTTCCATCGCGTCTTTTACGGTCAAGAAGTCTTCGAACGCGGTCGAGACCTCGATACTGCCGTCATCAATGCTTACAACATCGTCGGCACCTGCTTCCAGCGCTGCTTCCATGATCGCGTCCTCATCACTGCCTGCCGGGTAGGTCAGCATGCCCATGCGATTGAACATATAGGCTACAGAGCCGTCCGTACCGAGATTTCCACCCGCTTTAGTAAAGGCGTGGCGGACTTCCGACACGGTTCGTTTGCGGTTGTCAGTCATGCAATCGACCATGACGGCAGTGCCGCCCGGTCCGTAGCCTTCGTAGCGAATTTCTTCGTAGTTGGTATCGTCCCCTTCACCGGTACCCCGCTTGATGGCCCGTTCGATCGTATCCTTGTTCATATTGGCGCTGAGGGCTTTGTCCATCGCGAGGCGCAACCTCGGATTCACTGATGGATCACCGCCGCCACCGCTGCGCGCTGCAACAGTGATTTCACGAATGAGTTTGGTATAAATTTTTCCGCGTTTCTTATCCTGGGCAGCTTTTCTATGCTTGATATTCGCCCATTTACTGTGTCCTGCCATGAATTACCTTTTCTCGAAAATGAATGGCGCAAAGTGTAACATTGTGTGTAGTTTCAAGGAACTAGCTTGGTATCACGCTATCGAGAAATCACGCCACCCCAGTGTCCAGCAAGGGCGTGCCGACAACGTCACCGAATTTACCCGAGCGCAGAAAGGTCACAACTTGAGTCGCGACTCGTGTGGATAACAACATACCGGTATGACTCACTGGCAAGGTAATCAAATCAGTCGCGCCCTTGAGCCGAGTCTCATCGACTGAAACGGTGCCATCGTGCGGCGCTGTGGGCCCACCGGCGACCAGACCCGCCCCGATTGGCAGTGTACCCGCGATGATGCCGATATCTTGCCAGCCTCTCCAGGCCGGCACGTCACCGAGAATGCCCTGTTGCGTGGTTTTACCCAGCGTCCAGCGCGTGATCGGCAGACGGCATAGACGTCGCCCGACCACGCTGCCGTTCACCGGTGATCCCAGCAGCACGATACGACCGTTACTCGAAAACGGAAACTGATCGAACAGGTGCAACAGAACGATGCCCCCAAAGCTGTGGCCAACGAAATGAACCACGGGTGCATCCATGTTTTCGACGTAGCCATGCAGGCGGTCGGCGATGCTGGCAGGCGGCTTGCCCCAGATCTGATACCTGAAGATGCTGCACTCATAGCCGCAGCGAACCAACTGCTGACGCAGACGCCACATGTCCATGCCATGACTCCAGATACCGTGCACTAATACGACCGCTTCACGCATAGGTGTATTCTACAGGCAGCGCGGCAGACACAAAACACTCAAATCCGGAAATTGCACGAAGCGATTCGTCTATCAGGAATAAGGTGATCGGGACTCAGTTCGTTGCTTTGTCCGTATCGGCTTTGCGCAAGCGCAGGTTCAGCTCGCGCAACTGTGTAGCAGAGACTGCGGATGGCGCCGACGTCAGTGGACAGGCAGCCGTTTGCGTTTTCGGGAACGCCATGACATCTCTGATCGAGTTGGCGCCGCTCATCAGCATGACCAAGCGATCGAGGCCAAATGCGATGCCGGCGTGCGGCGGACAACCGTAATTGAGCGCGTTCAACAAAAAGCCGAACTTATCGTCCGCCTCTTCGGTGGAGATGCCGAGTATTTCCAGAACGGCCTTCTGCATTTCGCTGTCGTGGATACGGACCGAGCCACCGCCGAGTTCGGTGCCGTTCAGCACCATGTCGTAGGCACGCGACAGTATCGTCTCGGGCTCCGTCTTCAGCATCTCGGGTGACGTGATCGCCGGTGACGTGAACGGGTGGTGCAGCGGTGTCAATCCGCCATTGCCGTCATCTTCGAACATCGGAAATGCCACCACGAATAAGGGTCGCCATGCGTCTGCGATCAAACCACGGTCGTGTCCCAGCTTGACACGCAGCGCACCGACGGACTCGTTCACGGTGCGCGCATCGCCAGCGCCGAAGAACAGGATGTCGCCCGACTCAGTGCCCGTCTTGTTAATGATCGCGTCGAGCACCTCATCCGGTAAAAACTTGACGATCGGTGACTGCAAGCCCTCACGTCCGGCGGCGACATCGTTGACCTTGATCCAGGCCAATCCTTTGGCGCCGTAACGGCCGACGTAGTCGGTATAATCGTCAATTTCCTTGCGAGAGAGTTCACCACCAGATGGCAGGCGCAGCACCACAACTCGGCCCTTCGGGTCTTTCGCCGGACCCGAGAACACTTTGAACTCGACATCCTGCATTTCTTCGGCCAGATCGACCAATTCGAGCGGAATCCGCAGGTCCGGCTTGTCCGTACCATAGCGCGACATGGCCTCGGCGTAGGTCATGTGCGGGAAAGGTTTCGGCAGATCCACGTCCAGCACTTCCTTGAACAGTCCACGGATCATGTCTTCGTTGATCTGCATCACCGCATCCTCGCCCATGAACGAGGTTTCGATATCGAGCTGGGTGAACTCGGGCTGGCGGTCAGCGCGCAGATCCTCGTCACGAAAGCAACGCACGATCTGGTAATAGCGGTCCATGCCCGACATCATCAGCAGCTGTTTGAACAACTGCGGCGACTGCGGCAACGCGAAGAACTGCCCCCTGTGGGTGCGGCTCGGCACCAGATAGTCACGCGCGCCTTCGGGCGTCGCCTTGGTCAGCATCGGGGTTTCGATTTCCCAGAAGCCGTGGCTGTCGAGATAGTGGCGCAAATAGGTCGTCACCTGGTGGCGCAGGCGCATGCGCTGTTGCATTTCGTCGCGGCGCAGATCGATGTAGCGGTAGCGCAAGCGCAGATCATCGTGCACGTCGGCTTCATCGAGCTGGAACGGCGGCGTCTCTGCGGTGTTCAACACCACGAGCTCGAGCGCCAGGACTTCAACGCGTCCGGTCGCCAGCTTGTCATTGATCGTGGCTTCATCGCGAGCGCGTACCCTGCCCTTGACCTGCAAAACGTATTCATTGCGAATGCGCTCCGCCAATGCGAACATCTCGGGGCGGTCCGGATCGAACACGATCTGCACCAGGCCCTCACGGTCGCGCAAATCGACGAAGATCACACCACCGTGATCCCGGCGCCGGTTGACCCAGCCGCATAGAGTGACTTCCTGATCGATCAGTTCTTCGCTAATTTGTCCGCAGTAGTGGCTACGCATATTGTTCTCTGAAAAAAGGGAGCGATGTTAATCGCTAGCTTATTGACTGGCAATCAATTTTTTGATGCGCTCGATTTCTTTGCTGAGCTTGTACCGCTGCCGCTCGCTTTTTTGTCGCCTCCGCTGGCTGGTTTGTCCTTGGCCTTGCTATCTGACTTGGGCGTGTCATCCGCCGCGTGCACATTCTTTTTCTTGTCGCCTGCCTTGAAATCAGTTTCGTACCAGCCACCCCCTTTGAGGCGAAAGGCGGCCGCGGTCACCATTTTTTTCATCGTCGGCTTGCCGCAGTCGGGACAATCCTTCAATGGCTCATCGGAAATTTTCTGCAGCACTTCGGTTTGATAACCACATTCTGTGCATTGGTATTCGTAAATAGGCATATCACTGCGAGGTCAATAAATATTAGCGCTGAATTATATACGCTCTGACAACCCGCTGTCATGTCCGTGCTAAGCTTCGCGCATGCCGAGTTCCGCCGAAAAAACCGTACTGATCACCGGCTGCTCCAGCGGCATCGGTTATTGTGTCGCCAAAGGCCTGCAGCAGCGCGGATATCGCGTGTTTGCCACCGCGCGGCGTGCTGAAAGCGTCGCGGTACTGAATGCCGAGGGTCTCGAGAGCCTGCAGCTCGATCTGGATGATTCGGCTTCGATTCAACAGGCCGTCGAGGACATCCTGCAGCGTAGCGGTGGCCAACTCTATGCGGTATTCAACAACGGTGCCTTCGGCCTGCCCGGTGCGGTCGAAGACCTCAGCCGCGAGGCGATACGTGCTTCGTTCGAAACTAATTTGTTCGGCTGGCTGGAACTGACCAACCTGTTGCTGCCGGTGATGCGCGAACAGGGTCACGGCCGCATCATTCAAAACAGCTCGGTGCTCGGTTTGGTCGTGATGCCGTACCGTGGCGCTTACAACGCCAGTAAGTTTGCCCTGGAAGGGCTCAGCGACACGCTACGGCTCGAACTCCACGACACCGACATCCATGTTTCGCTAATCGAGCCCGGACCGATACTGAGCCGCTTTCGCGCCAATGGGCTGATCGCGTTGCAGAAATACATCGATATTGAAAACAGCGTGCACCGGGCACGCTACCAGCGCGTACTCGAACGGCTGAACAAACAAGGCCCCGCGGCAGCGTTCACGCTACCGCCGGAAGCGGTGCTCAAGAAAGTCATCCACGCACTCGAAGCGCGTCGACCCAAAGCGCGGTATTACGTCACCGTACCGACCTATCTGTTCGGTTATCTGAAGCGCGTGTTACCGACCTTCGCATTGGATAGATTGCTACGCCTGGCAAGTAACTAGCCCGCATTTCTCACCAGGATCACGGGAGCAGGCGCAGGATTCGTGTTCGTAAGCGCCGCTCTGGAGCGAAAAGCGTAGCAATAGCTACGGTTTGAGTGAAGAGCAAGCTTACGGACGCGAAG
>JABDQW010000086.1 GCA_013042055.1 Gammaproteobacteria bacterium
GTTCGCGGCTGAAGCCGCTCCTACCGAATCTAGTCGAAACAATAATACGAGTATTAACCTCCGCGCCCCCTGCGTCTCTGCAGTCATACCCACTCACCCCTGATCTTGTTTGTTGTATTTCAACACCGTCCAGACGCTTCTGACGTCGACATGTTCGTGCTGACTGAGTAGCGTAATGGCGATTTCCTCGGTCGCTGCGACCGCACTAAATACAGCGGCCACTCTGAACGGCCAATCGAGCCAGCCTGCAAACAGCAGTATGTAGCCAACAAAAGTCACCACCACGGCCACTTTCACCATCCAGGTGTGATAACTGGTGATGCGTCTGTATTTGACCAGACCCACGATAATCGGCGAAATAATGCTAGTCACGATGACGATGTACGAGGTCAACTCCTGGAGAACAAGCTCAGGCCAGAGGATCCAGGCGCAGATGGCCATGGTGCTATAGATGGTAAAATCACCCCAGCTGTCCAGTCGCGATCCCGTTTCGGTGATTTGATTGAACACGCGCGCGATAAATCCATCGAGTATATCGGTAAATCCGGAAAACATCAGGATGGCAAGGAACCAAACAGGCTCTTGTATGAATGCAAAATAGAATAAAACGGGCGCTAACAGGATTCGTACAAAACTGACAAAATTTGGCAGATTATAGATATCTCGATTGGCACTAAACATGTATCAAAATTACACACTGAAATCTAAATAGGGAAACTCTGATTTATCAAGAGTCTCCTTGCGGCACATGGAAGTGCCGCCGTTTTCAATCACATATGTGATTGAAAACGGCCAAAAATAAAAATTCGTATTTTATTTTTCGTGCGCTGAGAATTCCAGGATAGAATTATTCAGTGCTTCCTTAGATAATAAACTAATATCGAGTATTGCGTATACCCAATTTAAACAGAACGACGGGCAGAGTCAGCTCAACGATAACGAACACGCAAACAAGAATCATTACTGAAATCGCATCGAGATCGAAACTGTATCGCAGCATCTCGGCCGGTAGCGACGACTCAGCGACCTGATCAATGAGCGCTGCTATGCCTAGCCAGTATTATTATTCGCGCGCCTTTTGTGACTATAATAAGCAGGAACAGATGTATATGCTCGACACGTACAAAAAGCACAATTATTTTTTTCTGATATTCATTAATGATTTCTACTAAAATCATGGAAAGAAATACTTTGAAAGTCTTGACCTACAACATTCACAAGGGTTTTAACTCGACCAATCGCAACTTTGTCCTGCATGATATCAAAGAATCCATTCGTCAAATCGACGCAGACCTATTGTTATTGCAGGAAATACACGGCGAACGTGACATTTCAAAAAGCCGCTTCGATGACTGGCCGAGCAACAACCAGTTTGAGTTCCTTGCAGACGAAATATGGCATCACCATGCCTATGGCAAAAATGCGATCTATAAATCGGGCCATCATGGCAATGCCATACTCAGCAAATACCCTATAGTCGAATGGGAAAACATCGACGTATCGTTGATGCAGTCAGCCAGTCGCAGCCTGCTTCACGGCACGATCGAGTTGACGGAAACACGAAAGCGTATACACGCCATCTGCGTCCACCTCGGCCTGTTCGGTCTGGAACGGCAACGCCAATTGTCAACCCTGGTCGACAGAATTGATACACACGTGCCTCATGACGCACCTCTGATCATCGCGGGGGACTTCAATGACTGGACCGGTAAAGCCGAAAAGTATTTCACGCGGGACTTGGATGTTGAAGAGGTCTTCAAGACGTCGTCTGGTAAATACGCTCGATCATTCCCCGGCTGGTTACCGGTACTGTCTATGGACCGAATCTATACCCGGGGTCTCGAACTGCTCGATTGCAGACGCCTGCATGGAAAACCCTGGAGGCGACTGTCGGATCATATTCCGTTGATGGCAGAATTTGCTATTCAGTAAATTTAGGGTGTATTAGGGCCTGTTAACACGCCCGCGACTTCCTGGACCCATCCCAACGAAATCTGCCAAAAAACTCTCGCGATCAGGTCTGTCCAATCCCAGCTGCTTCACAATAAAAAAATGGGGCCAGCAGCAATAAACCACTTTACCGCCAGCCCCGACGCACACCCAGCAGCATACATTATGTAAACACGCTAAAGTCGCTGTCGTAATCATCGCTACACTCGCCGCGCCCGTTGAGCCTGCCAAAATCAACCTGTACGCGTGGCGTACACTTTAACGCTTTGCTGCCAGGCACGACGGCAGCTAAAGGGACGCGATTGCCATTATTGAGTCAAGCATCGACGGCCGCTGAAACACCAACATGGCTGAGCCGGCCGGCATAACACCATCACTGTCCTGCCTGACCAACGATGACGCCGATTAATTTACGACTATATCCAAGAAATTAATTGACAAAATACGCCAAACGCTTGACGGCGAAGCGACTTGGTCGTAAAACCAAATAGGACAAACTGTTGCTGCAAATAAACCGGTTGATTACACTTTAGGTGATTGAAATAAGCGCAAATAGAAAAATGAGCGCGTCCGCCTTCGCGCAACATCCGGTTGAAGTTAGCAGCATCGAGATTTTGCCTGGAGCAAAACATCGCACCAGGTCCCGATAAATCAGCAATACCGCATAACTTCCTGATTGAAGACACTAAGACTCGGGAGCAAAAGCCAGTTTAGAGGTGGCTTTCTGCGCCTTTTCCGCCGATTTTACCGGTCGACTTGGGATCGCGCAGAAAACCACTCAAGCCGCGTTTTGAGTCCTTCGCCAGCCATTCGCGCAGATGCACGACTTCATCGCTTGCCGGTATCCCAGACAGCGGTTTATCACCTGCGCGCAGGGCTCGATAGGCCTGTTCCAACTGCCGATAGCGTTCACCCTTGATACCAGCACGTCGTAATCCGACGCTGTTCAGACGGTAATGCCGTGCCGGATCCCCAGCGACCATGGTATAGGGTAAGACGTCTTTTCTGACCGCGATAAAACCGGCAACCATGGCGTACTGGCCGATGCGACAGAACTGATGCACAGCGACGCTGCCACCCAGCACTGCCCTGTCACCGATCTCGACGTGTCCACCAACCGCGGTATTGATCGTTATGATGACGCCATCCCCTACACGACAGTCATGGCCAATATGGGTGTATGCCATCATATACGCGTTGGAACCCAGCCTGGTGACGCGCTCGGGTGAGGTTGCCCGATGGATGGTTACACCTTCCCTAAAGGTATTGCCGTCACCGATCTCTACCCAGGTTTCGGTAGCGGGATCAAATCCTATATCCTGGGGTAGATCGCCAAGGACAGCGTGCGCATGCACTCGGTTGTTAGCGCCCAGACGCACATAATCATGAATGACCGCGTGAGGACCAATCGTCGAGTTGGCGCCGATCTCGACATGATCATGTATGACCGCATAGGGTCCGACCTGAACACCCTCGGCGAGTGTTGCCCCGGACGCGACGATGGCAGTGGGATGAATGTTGGAACTAGCCCGCATTTCTCACCAGGATCGCGGAGGCAAGCTTACGGACACGAAGACCAGCCTGAACCGTGATTGGCATACTTGAATAACACATTGTATTTTTGATCATCCTAGTTTTCTCCAAAGAACCAATGCTTTACTAATATTTTACGCCGCCTGTTGAGAAATGAGGGCTAAACATGACGTTTTCCGCTTATCGATCTTCTCTGTGTTAGCGAATCCGGTTCTGGTCTACTGCGACAGACGGCCGATCCGGGAATTTTTCCGAATGCATCTTGTCATAATTTTGGTAAAATCCATACATGTTTCGGACACTCACGAGGTCGTTATGTCAGACGTACAGTTCAACAACCATTTAACCAGTCAGGTCAATGTCTCTCCGGAGGCGGTCAAGCAATTACTCGCCTTGACTGAAAACGAGGAAGGCGTCAATGGCGTACGCATTTTCGTTTCTGGCGGCGGCTGTGGCGGCATGAGTTATGGCATGACCTTTGTCGACCAGCCCAATGAATACGATTGCATGCTGGATCAGGATGGGCTAAAGGTCTATGTCGATGCTGTCGCGCTGAGCTATCTTGAAGGCGTCGAAATCGATTACCAGACACAAGGTGCCAGCGCCAGTTTCGTGTTCAAGAATGTATTTGCCAACACCGGAGGCTCCGGTACCTGCGGTGCCTGCGGCGCGGCTGGTGGCGGCTGCGGTTAATGCAGCGATCCCGCTGATCGGAAGCTGCGCGGCTACGTACATGACCGTTGCAGCTTCCTTGAAAGCGGGAAAACAATCTATAGCACTCGTAGCATCCGCATCATCAGCAAACGCCTACTCCTAATTGCACAACCCAACAGCTACCGAATCGCCCCCTATCTGATTGCTGCTAAGCAAATGGGGCTACAGGTATTGATTGCTTCTCGTGGTCAACATTCGCTGACCACCGAGGTCAACCAGGGTCTGCATATCGATCTGGATGATCATGACGCTGCTTTGAGCACGATACTCGCGGAAGCAAGGCGCCGCCCGTTCGCGGGTATCATCGGTAGTGATGACAGCACCGTCGAACTGGCGGCTGATGTCGCTAACCGGCTGGGTCTGCCGCATAATCCCCCCGAATCAGCACGCCTGACGCGTAGGAAGGACCTGTCAAGGGCGCACCTGATGCTGGCAGGCTGTCCTGTTCCAATTCATTGCCTGCTCAATCTCGACAAGCCGCTCGACACACAGATTACCGGTCTACCATGGCCGTGTGTGATCAAGCCGCTGAATATGGCTGCCAGTCGCGGCGTGATGCGGGTAAATAACGAACGGGAGCTTTATAACGCCTGTGTACGCATTGCCCCGATCATCGCCGAATCGACAGCCGCGTTTGAACGCAGTCACATCCTGATAGAAGAATATATCGATGGCATCGAGATCGCTTATGAAGGCTATCTGCACAAAGGCGTATTACACACGCTGACGGTTTTTGACAAACCGGATCCTCTGGTCGGCCCATTCTTCGAGGAAACCATCTATGTCACACCATCGCAACTCGATGCCGAAACTCTTGCGTTGGTCGAATCGCGGGTGCAACAGGCTTGCACAGCCATTGGTTTGCAAACCGGTCCGGTGCACGCCGAGTTACGCATCAACGCCACCGACGCCTGGATGCTCGAGGTAGCCTCGCGCACGATAGGTGGCGATTGCGCGCGCACCCTGGACAGTGGCACCGACAGAAATCTGGAACAACTGACCGTCTCGCTGGCCATCGGTAAACCCTTACAGCCGGTAGCGATCGAGCAAAGCCGTGGTGTCATGATGATTCCGATCAGACAAGCCGGCTTATTACGCCGCGTCGAGGGTATTCTGGCCGCGCAGAAGGTACCGCATATCGAAAAAATCGACATCACGATCAGTGAAGGCCACGAACTGATTCCGTTGCCGGAAGGCAACCAGTATCTCGGCTTCATCTTTGCACAGGCCGACACCTCGGATGCAGTTACCGCAGCGCTCCGAGAAGCTCATGCCAAACTGAAGTTCGTTACGGCACCAGTTTTCAGGTTGGAAACCGCCTAACCGGCAGAAACTAAAACAGAAACCGCAGAGACGCGGAGGCGCAGGGAAGATCTTGAATTTTCGTAGGAGCGACTTTGGTCGTGAACATATGCAATTTGCGACTAAAGTCGTCTACAGCCATTTTTGAATCGTATTAGGCTTGATAGAAGGAATGCAAATTTTAGACTCCGCGCCTCCGCGCCTCTGCGGTTAATATTCAACCCCTGTGGAGTGACTGACAGCCTTTTATTTTTTGCCGCCACCGGCCTGAAAACCGGCCGGCGCCTGGCCGTAATCCCCTTCTTGAAAGAAAAATCCGGCCATGTGTCTTTCGATGAGCTCGATATTCTTCGGATCGGCGGTATTCAAGCCATTTTCGTTAATGATGGTTGTCAAGCGCTCGAGCCACTGCTTCCAGCCTTCCTTGGAAACATTTTCGTAGACGCGGATACCCAATTCGCCGGGGTGAGGCGGCGCATCGAGTCCTTCCGCTTCTTTGTTTAGTACCACGCATTGGACCATTCGTGTCATGACAACCTCGATGTTTACAGATTTATCTTTTGTTCGTATTTCTTCAGCAGAACGCCTTCTTCGCCGCAGCAGCTGGCCGAGCACTTCTTCACCTGATGGACCGCTTGTGCCGGTGCGTTCAGATAAGACTCAACCGGGCGATTTTCGCGAGCACAGTCACAACCCTTATCATTATACACGTAAACGTGCTGTAAGCCCGCACGCCGCCCCTGCTCTGCGGCAGCGAACAGGGTTTCGTCCGGTGTAGCTGGGATATCGCTCAGCTGATACGCCGGGAAAAAACGCGTGATGTGCCAGGGGCTGTCGGCTCCCAGATTGTCGCGCACCCAACTGGCGATCGCAAAATGCTCGGCCGGGTCGTCATTCTTGCCAGGGATAATATTGGTGCGGGTCTCGACGTGTATACCGAGATCGTGCGCGGTCTTGATCGCATACAACACCTGGTCAACCGTCGCCGGGCGACAGATCTCCCTGTAGAAGTCATCACGCATACTTTTGATGTCGGAGCACATTACATCCAGATGCGGTGCCACCAGCTGCAACGCTTCGTCGGTGACAAAACTGTTAGAAACGTAGACGGTGTACAAACCCGCCTGGTGAGCCAATTCGCAAACGTCGATGACATATTCCAGCCAGACCGCTGGTTCCGAATACGTGAACGCGATTCCCTGAACCCCGGCTCGCTGTGCGGATTCGATCAGGCTTTCAGGTGTGACCCAGGCTTCAGTGGATTCGCCACGCGCAAGCTCATCCAGCGCCCGCACACCCCAGGATATTTCGAGGTTGTGGCAACCACCGCAACGGAAGCTGCAGCCATAGCTACCCACCGACATTACCTGGGTACCGGGACGGTAGTGTTTGACCGGTTTCTCTTCGATCGGGTCGACGTCAATTGATGACAAAATCCCGTAGGACAGGTTGTATAGCGTGCCCTTGCGGTTGACGTGTGCCTGACAAAATCCGCGCTGCCCATGTCCGATCTTGCAGCGCCACAAGCACAAATTGCATCGCGTGGTGCCGTTGGCCAATTTTTCCTGCAGCCGGGTCTCGACTAGCCGGTAATTTGCTAAGTCTTTATTCATTGATATAAGTGAGTGCTAAACTTATCCGCTATTTTACCAGTCTTTGCGAATCACGGCGTCCAGTTGCCAGAAGTTAAAACCCAATGGGCGAATCCTTCTTGTGCGGTAGGAGCGGTTTCAGCCGCGAATTTCTGCCACGCTCGCGAAAACGTTCGCGGCTGAAGCCGCTCCTACGATCAATTCGACGCATATTGCCAATCTGGCGTAAATGATACTACTCGAATGTCGCAACTGGCATGGATATTCATAGTAATGCCTGTATTTTCACCAATATACAACCATAAAAAGACCGGCCGAATGTATCTTGGTCTGCGACCAAGCTTAATCCAAAACTCCTCAAAGCCAGTGCTGCTCGATACCTGAGATCGTAATACTCCCACTCGACGCCACCACCAGCTGCTGGACCAGTTCGATTTGCTGTTGCAGGTAGCGTTTGTTATTGCTGACCAGGCTAACTGCGATCACGGAACGTTGCCATTCATTCAGATAACCCGCCTCCGCGACCGAGGCATTCAAGCGGGCGCGCAGACGGTCGATCAGACTCTTGACCGCTGATCGTTTCTGCTTCAGTGACCGCGCCTGCGGGATGTGGCAATCGATTACGAGCAGCAGGATATGAATCGACTCCTCCAAGACTACAAATTGATCACATCTAGTCCAATATTGCCTTTCTGTTCCAGTGTGGCCGAGTTAGTGATCACAGCCGTGCTCGCCGCCTCCGGATGTAGATAGGTCTCGGTCACGCGTTTGAGATCATCCAGCGTCACTTCAAGAACGTTCTGCCTGAAAGCCTGTAATTTTTCGCGGGTGCGACCGTGCAACGCGTTCTGGAAGGCCTGCCTGGCCTCGCCCGCTGGCGATCCCGGCTTGTCGATGTTGCCGACAACGCCGAGGATGGCTTCTTCGACCATTCTCCATTCATGTTTGTTGGTCAGCATCCAATCGATAGCTCGGTCAAAATCATCCAGTGTTTCGGTCAATCTCGGATCCCGGTACGAAAAGAAGCGAAATGCCGCTATATTGGTATCGTGTCCGCCACCACCACCATAGGCGCCCCCCTGCTCCCGAATCGCCGTGTGCAGGAAACCGTTTCTGAGAAAGCCGCCCAGCACGGATAATGCCGCCGCATCTTTATGGTCCATCGGTACGGTTTTGTAAGCACGGGCACAGAAGTTGACCTGGGTATTGGTAATCCACATCTGTTTGATCGTCTGATTGACATCGCAGAGCGCGAACGGCTCGAATACAGCAGCTGGTGTTTGACCGGACCAGATTTGCTCGAAGCCGTTAACCAGATCGTCCAGTTTTTCTTCTTCACCGATCATCATAAACGTCCTGGGTGCGGCCAGCATCTGTTGGTGGATGTGCGCGAATTGATCTGCGAGATCGGCAACGCCCCCCTGTTTATTGGCATCATCGATAGACTTCAGAATACGGATACCTTCGAGGCCGTTGAATCGGTGCCCTAACGAGGCCACCGGACTCATACCACTGGACGCCGCTGTAATCGCCAAGGTATGGCCACTGCCGGTGACACTTTGTTCACGTCGCGCTCGCCGTTGCGAAATGATTTCACTAATACGATCATGCTCGTCAAATCGTACCGACTCGAAAGTTTGTTGCATCAACTCCGCCAGCTTTTCATTGTTACGTTCCAAAGCCTTGCCATCGAAAACATAATAGCCCCGAGTTCGCTGAACATCATCGCAATAACCACGTATGCTGGTATGTGCATCTATGCCACCACTGACACTTGACTGCCATCCCTGCACCTGCAGGTAGTCCTTGTCACCGACACCGAGCTCAGTCAGGCAAGTTGAGAAGTATGGCAACAGATCCAGTCGTTCAGACCCGAACATCGGCAGATCGAACACTAGCTCATGATAGACCAGACCGTTCGTGCCTTGAGCATAGACGGTTGAGTCAACTCCCGAAATGCGCAATGGGCTACCATTGGGTATATTCATTTCAGCGGGCACGTCTTCCAATCCGACTTTGGGCAAGATCTCCGGGTCATCATGCTGCTGCTGACGTTGTGCCAATTCGGCCGTGCGCTTGATAACTCGAAACTTATCCTCATCCGTCATCGCCGCCTTCATTTGCTCCAGGCGTTCGCGCTCTGCTTGATCCTTGCGCAGGTTTAATTCGGTATCGGGTTTCATCGTAAGGCGCAGACGATGCGGATTATCGAGCAATAACTCGCGCACCAGTCGCTTGATATATGAGTCGTCCTTGATTTTCTCTCGCAAAGATGCAATGACGGGATCGAGATTGAGCAATTGTACCGGGTCACTACGGTGTACTGCAGCTGATAGACCACTAAGGATCAGTTGCAGCCCATAAGGATAACCATCACCACCTATTTCACGCTGGCTCAACTCCAATTGATGAAGCACAGCTTCGACGTGCTCCCGTGGCACACCGTTTTTTGCAACATCCTCCAACACATCGATAACGAGTCGCTCGAACGCTTCAGCATCCTCGGGCTCGCTGCCCTCGATCCCGCACATGAAGCACATCTCATAGTTTGAATCCTCAAGGCCACATAAGGGCGATGGCGCTGTTCCCAGCTTGGTCGTCTCCAAGGCCCGGCGCAGTGGCGATGAGCTGTTCTCGAGCAATACATGCGACAGCAGGTTGGACTTCATAACCTCATCCAATGAAGTGCTGTGGCCCAACAACCAACCCATTACATGATGCGTCTTGTGGTCTTCAGATACGCCTTCCGGCGCATCGAACGCATAGCCGTCTTCGACGACAATGGGTTGATCAAAACGCATTTCATCATCGACACGTATGTCGACATCGAGTTGCTCAAAATAACACAGGGCCTTTTCTTCGAACTGCTTTTGGTGTTCGTAAGCCGGGATGTCGCCAAATGTCATGAACACCGCATTACTGGGATGATAATGCGTTTGATAGAATTCTCGCAGCTGCTGATAGCTTAAGTCGGGTATGTTCACCGGTTCGCCGCCACTGTTATAGTGATACGTCGTTGTAGGATACAGGTGCTCGCTTACTGTCTGCCACAGCACACTGACCGGCGAGCTCATCGCACCTTTCATTTCATTGAACACAACGCCCTTGAATTCCAGCTCACTCTCTGGGTTATTCGCTTGATTGAATTCGACACGATGACCTTCCTGGAGAAAATCAAGCTCATCGAGACGGGAAAAGAATGCTGCATCCAGATAGACATCAAGTAAGTTGTTAAAGTCTTTTTTGTTCTGACTGGCGAAAGGATAGGCAGTCCAATCACTACTGGTGAAGGCGTTCATAAAGGTGTTTAGTGATCGCCTGATCATCATGAAAAAGGGGTCTCTAACTGGATATTTTTTACTGCCACACAAGGCCGTATGCTCAAGAATATGCGCAACGCCGGTCGAGTCCATCGGTACCGTTCTAAAAGCCACCAGGAAAACGTTTTCGTTAATATCTGCCTCGATGTGATAGTGCAGCGCACCCGTGCTGATGTGCCGATACTCCTCGACAGTGACATTCAGCGATTCGATACGCTCAGAACGCAACCAGGTGAAGGCGGGATGAGCATGCCCTTTCAGAGGCGTCGTGGATTCAGCAACTTGTATTGTCATGTGATCAGTTTCTTGTCAGTTTGTAGGCTGTTTCGGTTAATGATGTCAGACCTCGATCCTTGAATCTTGGTTCATCCTCAATGATGTTTTTTGCCACGAGTTTATCGATACTGTACTTACCACCATAGCGATCGTGCACTTCATCTTCACTGACGGAAAATGGTGGCCCGGCCATTTCAAGCTGTGGATACGACAGCGTTATCAACAGTGTACGTGTGCCGGGTGCCTGAAGCTGTGTGATTTTTGTAACGTATTGTCCGCGCATCGATTGCGGAAAGGCGATCAATGCAGCCCGGTCAAAAATATCGGTGACGTCGCCAACGTCCTCGGTTTGTAGCGTAAAAAAATCGCCCAGCAGGATTTCCAGATTCTCAGCCTTGTAGCTGATATGGTTGTTACGATTAGAGCGGCTGAATTCTAATTGGTGCTCGCTAAAAAAATCCTCAACAGCAAGCCTGCTGCACTCGACACCGATCGTATCAAAGCCATTCACGCTGAGCCACCTCAGGTCCTTGGATTTTCCGCATAACGGCACGAAAACCCGCAGCGTTCTGCGTAAATCCGGCGGCGGCCCGTTCTCACCGTAGTAATAACCCAAATAGGGATTGATATATTGCTGTTGGAATCCGGTAACACCTTTGTTCCAGCGTTCACGCCAGAAATCGATATCCATTAATCAAAATCAACCTTCACCCGGTTTCCAGATACCAAACGCGTCCTGCGCACCTTGCTGAGGTTTGAGATCAGCCTCAACCTGGTCGACGACTTGTCCCATGAATGTCGCGAGATCATTGATAAAACCACGTTTATCGATACCTGGATTGGTTTCATGAGCGAGCATATAGCCAATGATCGCAGACAGGTACTGCGTGGTCATCAGGTCGTTTTCCGCTGCCGGGTCGTGTCTGACCAGAACCTGCTTGACATCAGCGATCAATTCGCTGGATAGTTGAATGCCACCACTCATATCGAGATTTTCCTGTTGGTATGAAAAGATGTAGATTCTACGCTATTGAACACGATTTCCAAAAAACAAACCATGTACAAAATATGTGTATTCGTTCCGGAGCATGACGCTGAAAAGGTCAAACAGGCCATGTTTTCAGCCGGCGCAGGTAAAATCGGCGCCTACGAGAACTGCTGCTGGCAGACGCTGGGTCTGGGTCAGTTCAAACCTCTGCAGGGCAGCTCACCCCACATCGGCACACAGGACCGCGTCGAAACCGTGTCCGAATTGAGAATAGAGATGGTCTGTGACGACGATCTAATTGGAAACGCCGTCGATGCACTCAAGAGCAGTCATCCCTACGAAGAACCGGCCTACGACGTGTGGAAACTGGAAGCTATCTGATATTCAAGGGTGAATTCACCGCAGAGGCGCGGAGGCGCAGAAAATGTCTTGTGTTTTCGTAGGAGCGACTTTAGTCGCGAATTGCAAATGTTCGCGACTAAAGTCGCTCCTACAGTTATTCTGAATCGCAAAAATATTGATCGAAGAAATGCAAATATAAGACTCTGCGCCTCCGCGTCTCTGCGGTTAACAAACGACGGAAGGGCGATTTGAAATCCACAAACACAGGGATTGACATTTAAACTCGCCGCTTACGACGGCGTTATCTCGTCCAGCCGCGTTCGCTCCTGTTCAGAAAATCGATTACCTGCTGGACTTCAGCGTGCAATTTGGCCAGTTCGGATGCACGTTCGAGCTTGTCCTTGAGCGTACCTCTCGATTTCACCAAAATCTTGTAAGTCTCCTGCAGCGCCCGTATGGTCTCGGGTTTGAAGCACTTCCTCGCCAGACCCTCTTTATTGATGCCGCGGGCTCTAGCGCGATTACCGGCAACGGTAAAATACGGCAACACGTCGCGATCAAGCGCTGTAGCAAAGCCGGTAAAGCAATGCGAACCCAGACGGGTAAATTGGTGGACCGCCGTAAATCCACCCAGAATCGCATAGTCTTCAACGACGACATGGCCTGCGAGTGTCGCGTTGTTGGCCAGAATGATGTTGTTTCCAAGTACGCAGTCATGGGCGACGTGCACATAGGCCATGAACAGGTTGTCGTTGCCAATTTGGGTGAGGCTGTTGTCTTGCGCGGTGCCGCGATGTATGGTCACCGCTTCACGGATGGTATTCCCATCACCGATGACAAGGCTCGAGCGTTCGCCTTGATACTTCAGATCCTGCGGATCTTCACCTATCGATGCAAACTGAAATATCCGATTATTTCTACCGATTCGTGTCGGCCCTTTGAGGACAACATGCGGTCCCACGATCGTACCCGAGTCGATCTGGACATCAGCACCGACGATCGTGTACGGACCGATCTCAACATCGCTGGCAATCACCGCCGATCCGTCGATGATAGCTGTCTCGTGTATCACTGGCTTAGCCCGCATTTCTCGCCAGGATCACGGGAGCAGGCGCCGGATTCGTGTTCGTGAGCGCCGCTCTGGAGCGAAAAGCGTAGCAATAGCTACGGTTTGAGTGAAGAGCAAGCTTACGGGCACGAAGACAAGCCTGAACCGTGATAGGCATGCTCGAATAACACACTGTATTTTTGATCATCCTAACTATTCCCCAAAATAACCAATGTCTCAGCAATTTTTTACGCCGCCTGGTGAGAAATGCGGGCTAGCCGGCATTTCTCGCCAGGATCACGGGAGCAGGCGCAGGATTCGTGTTCGTAAGCGCCGCTCTGGAGCGAAAAGCGTAGCAATAGCTACGGTTTGAGTGAAGAGCAAGCTTGCGGACGCGAAGACTAGCCTGAACCGTGATAGGCATACTTAAAGAACACACTGTATTTTATTCAAGCGGGTTTTCTTCAAAGAGACCAATGCCTTATCAGAATCCTATGCCGCCTGGTGAGAAATGCGGGCTAGCCCGTATATGTCTGGTGGGATATGCGGGCTAGACGAGGTTTTTGTGGATCAAATGCTGTAACAGACCTTCTGCGGCATCATCAACGAGATCGAGTACCGTATCAAATCCTCGGGCACCGCCGTAGTATGGGTCCGGTACATCGGTGAAGTC
>JABDQW010000090.1 GCA_013042055.1 Gammaproteobacteria bacterium
GGATAGGCCAGTGCCCACATTTTGTAACCCAGCTGCCCGAAAGCATCGAGGATGACATACGCGGATTGCCCGAGTAGCACCGAATGCGGGTCAAACAGCATCAGTGCCGTGGTACGGAACACCTGCAGGGGATTGAACAGCGCCAGCGCGATCAAGGATGAATTCAGACGGCGTACCCTTAAAAAACATACAGCCACCTGCGAAGCAAACCGTCAGAACAACGACCTGAACATTAATACCGAGTTTTACTTGCAGAGAATGCGACAGTATGAAAAGAACAGGGGCCGGCGTATGCCGGCCCCTGTTATTGATTGGTGGGTCATCAGGGGCTCGAACCCCGGACCAAGAGATTAAGAGACTCTAATCTGTTGTTTTATTTTCAGCCACTTACGATTACTTTTGTTCCTAAAACGTAATATTTCACGCCTTCGTTATTCAATAGCTTGCGGAGGTTTGTTCCTAAGTTCTTCTTAGAGCACCACCATGTCAATTCTGTGCGCGATCATACCGGCGCAGTCACAATCCTTTCCTATTTATAAGCCCGGAGATGCTTCCAGATTCTTTTTCGATAATGTGGCACCCACCAGACCTCTGGCTACCGCACCCCAGCGACCAATATTCTTGCCGAATCTCGCCCCTGGTTTTACAACTGCCAACCAGCTGTCTGCACCACCGTCAAGGGTACCGGCCCAAACTACCAAAGCGTCTGGTGCGTTCTTTTCTATGCTACCCCCTGATCTACTGGGATCGTTCACTTCGGTTTAAGAAAGTTGTGAGTTGTTCTTTTCGACTTTAAGGATATTAACTCTTTTATACATTTTTATGACAGCCCTGGTTCAGCGGGTCAAAGGACTCCGCCGGTCGGACATTTCCGCGCCGACAGTTCGCCCCCCCATACCTGTCAAAGCAAGTGACTGACCTGATGTACCCGCGGCAAACGCCTGGAATATGCTACCCAGGCTCCATGCCTTCGGATATGTCGTCGCGGGACTTGCCCGGTCTTTCCCTCGAGGGGTGGGTCGCGTAAGCTATTAGGCGGGGTTAATTTTTACCCTGGTAATTCAATGGTAACTAAACGAGCAATCAGGCTATGTATACGAAAGTACTTTTGGTCTCCTTGAGCAACCGCACACCGAAAATATCCGGCGAATTTCGACACAATTTGTGAGACATAGTTTTGATGGCTTTGCCGCATAATATAGCTGGTCTTGAATAAAGCCTAGAGTGAAGCATGCATATTCAACTGGACCCGGTTGGTGGCATTGCCGGCGATATGTTCGCAGCGGCAATGCTCGACTACCATGGTGATTGGCAGGCGCCGCTGTACGAAGCCATCCGCGGCAGCGGTCTGGCGCCCGATCTCGACGTGCGCGCCCTGCGGCACAATGACGGTTGCTTAACCGGGCATCGCTTCGAGGTAAAGGAACCGACTCACTCTGCAAGGCATCAACACCGTCACTGGCGCCACATACGCGAGCTGCTGCAAAACAGTGAACTCGTTACTCCCGTCAAGCAGCGTGCAATCGCCATATTTGAATTGCTCGCCGAAGCCGAAGCTGCGGTGCACGGCAACGATATTGACGACGTCGCATTCCACGAAGTCGGCGCCTGGGACTCGATCGCCGATATCATTGCCGCCGCCTGGCTGATCGAGCACAGCGGCGCGACGAGTTGGTCGTGCTCGCCGTTGCCCCTCGGCCGCGGCCGAATCGCAAGTGCCCACGGTTGGCTGCCTGTCCCCGCACCCGCAACGGCCGAGCTCATCAAGGGATTCCCCGTATTCGACGACGGTTTCGAGGGTGAACGCGTCACACCCACCGGCGCCGCTATCCTCAAGCATCTCAACCCCTCCTTCGGACCGCCAAGGTCTCCCAGCCTACTGCTTGGACGCGGTTATGGATTCGGCAGCAAAACTTTTCCGGGATTGAGCAATGTGTGTCTGGTCAATGTATTCGATATCCAGCGCTCGCACCACGCCGATAGCAGCGTCGTGGTATGCCAGTTCGAAGTGGATGATCAGACGCCTGAAGATCTTGCCGTCGGTCTTGAACAGCTGCGTCAGTTTCCCGGTGTTCTCGACGTGATACAGACACCTGTGTTCGGCAAGAAAGGTAGACTCGCCATCCATATCCAGGTGCTGGGAGAGATAGCTCAGAGCGATGCAATCCTGGACCTGTGTCTGACAGAAACCACTACCCTGGGCGTTCGCTGGCACACGGTCAACCGCGCGACGCTGGCGCGCGGCAACAATTGCCACACGCTGGACGGCGAGCAAGTGCGCTTGAAACGCACCGTGCGCCCGGACGGGGTGAAGACACGTAAAGTCGAGATGGCCGACCTCGCCGGCACACCTGGCGGCCATGCGGGCCGCGAGCAACGGCGGCGCGAGCTCCATGCCCTCGACCTCGAGAATGATCGCGATGAATCATTAATCCAGGATCAGAAACATGACTAGTCATCTGCATCGTCTCGAGGCGGTTCTCAGGGACATCGGTCGCCTGGCCGTGGCTGTAAGTGGCGGCGTGGACAGCATGACGCTGGCCGTCGCCGTTCACCGGGTGCTGGGCAACGACGCACGCATGGTGCATGCGGTCTCGCCCGCAGTGCCGGAAGACGCCAGCGCTCGAGTGCGGGACTACGCGAACCGTGAAGGCTGGCGTCTCGATCTGATCGATGCCCGCGAGTTCGCCGACGCGAACTACATGGCAAATCCGCACGATCGCTGTTTCTACTGCAAGACCAATCTCTACTCGACGATGGCCGATGCGGTGGATTGTGTTCTGGTATCCGGGACCAACACCGACGATCTGGGCGATTACCGCCCCGGCCTGCGCGCGGCGGCCGCACACGGCGTTCGTCACCCCTATGTCGAGGCCGATTTGAACAAGGAAGCCGTACGGTCCGTCGCACGAGTGCTTGCGCTACACGACCTTGCCGAGCTGCCGGCATCACCCTGCCTGTCGAGTCGGGTTGAGACCGGCATAGCAATCGATCCCCAGGTGCTCGACGCCATTTATCACGCCGAACGACTCGTGCAGCGTGAGTTAGCCCCCAGGACCGCGCGCTGTCGCGTGCGCAGCGAGGCGATTGTGATCGAACTGGATGCCGAGACGATTCGAGCACTCGATAGCTCAAAGGCCGAGGCGTTGCGTGATCAAATCGGCGATCTATTATCGGCGGCAGGCGTCAAACACCCGGTGTCCTTTCAGTCCTACCGCATGGGCAGTGCATTTCTGAGGCCGGGCAATGGACAGTGACTGGGACCTGACCCCCGATACTTCACGCAAGCAGCGTCTTGGGTTTGACGAAACGATTTTTTGCGCCAGCAAGACCCCGGATCAGATCAATCGCCTGGTGCAAGGCGCACTCAAGGCGGAGGAAACACTTCTGCTGACGCGCCTCGGCCAGAAAAAATTCGCTGGGTTATCCAGCGAACTGGCGGATTTCCTGGACTACGACCAGGTCTCGCACACGGCTATCCTGGGCCACATCGCGGTTGCCGAGGACCCGCCACGCGTTGCGATTGTCACCGGCGGTAGTTCCGACGTCAGAGTGGCCCGCGAAGCGGCCCGTACCCTGCAGTATTACCGCATCGGCGTGCGCGAAATCTACGACGTCGGTGTTGCCGGGCTATGGCGCTTGCTCGAACATGTCGACGAGCTGCAGGATATGAGCATCGTGATCACTGTGGCGGGGATGGAAGGTACCCTGCCCAGCGTCATGGCCGGGCTGGTGCCGGGTCTGGTAATCGCCGTGCCGGTAGCAACCGGCTACGGTGTGGCGGCGGACGGAACCACGGCGCTCAACAGTGCTCTGGCGAGCTGCGCACCGGGGCTGGTGGTAGTCAATGTCGACAACGGTTACGGCGCCGGATGTGCGGCCTTGCGGATGCTGAATGTCATGCAGCGCCGACCACCCGGCGGTGAAGGGTACGGGTGATGTCATTGATGCGGTGTCTTGACCCAGAGTAGAGGCAAACCATGCGCCACGATAATGTGTTCAACAGTCACAAGTCCCGGTTAATGCGCACCCACATTCCGGGCAGCGAGAACCTTTCAGTTGCTCTGATTTTTATAGCATTGATCGCGCTGGGCGTGTGGGTAATGACCACCCGAAATGACTTCGATCCAACCGAACGCGACCTCCCGATAGAGCTGTTAGGCGATAATTCTCTCCAAATCGACATCTACAACCGACCGCTGAAACCCTGGGTCGAACCCGGCCAGCCACTGACGAGCACCGCTTTCGACCTGGGCCCATTTCCACCAGCGACCCTGGACGCCGATTGGCAACCCGTTGGTCGGGTCAAGCGCTTCCAGGCCGATAACCTCTATGAAAAAATCAACGGCGAGGCCGAGAAGTTCATCAAGCAGGGATTCGTTGAGCTGGCCTTCCTGAGGTTACGTTCGGCGAGCGATAGCAGCGAGATCGCCATCGAATTGTTCGACCAGGGCGACCTTAGCGGCAGCCTGGGAATCTTCTCCGAACACACCGCCGGACAGGCTGTCGAGAATCGTGAAGGTGTCAGCTTTGTTGCCAATGAGGCGGGCGCGATCGGTCGCAAGGGACGTTATTTTTTCCGTATCGCCGGCGATCGCAGCAGCACCGCCATCACCGACAAAGCCTCAAGCCTGATGACAGCCTTTGCGCAGCTGGACAGCAACCCTGCCGCCGAGAAAAATCACGAAAAGACGACGCCGACCGGCTTTGCCCTGCTGAGTCAACGACTCGGCGTCGCGGAGGCCGATATCCAGTTTCAGGAAAGCAATGTGTTTCAGTACGACTTTGCGCA
>JABDQW010000092.1 GCA_013042055.1 Gammaproteobacteria bacterium
CCAAGCTGATCACACCCTCGGATTTCGATTACTCACCGTATTTCGATGTCATCAAATACCCGATGCTGGACCTGGATGATCTGGCAGTCTACCGAAAACTGCCCTGGGACCGCACCGGTGTGCACTGTAATGATATCGGTGACTGTTTTGTCGCCGACAAGGCGCATATCGAACTGATCGCGACCGGTTATGAAAATGCCGATCAAGAAGTCATCGATGATCGAACCATCGACGAATCCGGGGATGCCGGGCGGTCAGAATCGGAACCAAGTGGCAGCGAAAAGGATCTCAATAAACACTACACCAACTAAAAGGATATGCTCATGTTAATGTGGCTAGGATTGTTTATTCTGATCTCAGCGGTAGCAGTGTATTTCCGCATCACGTTGTTGCTCTGGTCGGTATTGGTAGCCGCTGGATTGATCGTGTTGCAATACCTAACCGAAGTGGGAACAACGACACTCGCAGCACTCTGGATCATTTACGCAGCTGTAGTGATTCCACTCAATTTTAAGGCCTTGCGCAGAAACCTGATCAGCAAGCCGCTGTATCAAGGCATGGCAGCGGTGATGCCGGCGATCTCACAAACCGAACAGGAAGCCCTGGATGCGGGTGATGTCTGGTGGGAGGGTGAGCTGTTCAGCGGCAAACCCGACTTCGACAAAATCCGTTCCTTGCCCAAGCCTCAGCTAACGCAAGAAGAGCAGGCATTCCTCGACGGCCCGGTTGAAGAATTGTGCGAAATGACCAACGACTGGGAGATCACCCACCACAATTTCGACCTATCACCACAGGCGTGGGAGTTCATCAAGCACAAGGGTTTTTTCGCGATGATTATTCCGAAGGAATACGGTGGCCTGGGTTTCTCAGCACTGGCGCATTCCGAAGTGGTGATGAAACTCGGCAGCCGCAGTGGCTCGACCGCGGTCACCGTGATGGTGCCGAACTCACTCGGTCCGGGTAAACTGCTGATGCAGTATGGCACAAAGGAACAGAAAAATTATTACCTGCCGCGACTCGCCAGGGGCGAGGAAATACCCTGCTTCGGTCTCACCGGGCCCGATGCCGGCAGCGACGCAGGCGCCATGCCCGATACCGGCATCGTCTGTTACGGCAGCTTCGATGGCAAAGACAACATACTCGGTATCCGTCTTAACTGGGAGAAGCGTTACATTACGCTGGCACCGGTTGCAACGCTGCTCGGCATTGCATTTAAGTTGTACGATCCCGACCATCTGCTGAGCGAGGTAGAAGACCGGGGTATCACGCTGGCCTTGGTAAAACGTGATACCGCAGGCGTTGAAGTCGGCAAACGTCATTTCCCGGCTAATCAGTCCTTCATGAACGGGCCTATTCGAGGGAAGGACGTTTTCATACCGCTCGACTGGATCATCGGCGGCGAAGCCTACATCGGTAAGGGCTGGAGCATGCTGATGGAATGCCTCGCCGATGGTCGGGCGATTTCGCTACCCGCGCTGGGTACAGCTGCGAGTAAGATGGCATCACGTTACACTGGCAGTTATGCACGCATTCGTAAACAATTCCGTACGCCGATTGGTTACTTTGAAGGCGTTGAAGAAGTCCTGGCAACGATCGGCGGTCAGGCCTACGCGATCGAGTCCGCCCGCTTGCTGGTGCTGGCTGCACTGGATTCCGGCGAAGTGCCCTCAGTGATATCCGGTATCGTCAAACTACAAACCATGGAACGCATGCGCCAGGTCGTGAATCATGCGATGGACATTCATGGCGGCCATGGCATCTGTATGGGACCGCATAATTTTCTGTGCCGCAACTATCAACTGATACCCATCGGCATCACCGTCGAGGGCGCGAACATATTGACGCGGACGATGATCATATTCGGCCAGGGCACGCTGCGCAGCCACCCCTATCTGTTGAAAGAAGTCGCGGCTTTCCACCATCCTGACAAACAGCAAGGACTGAGGGAATTCGACAACGCACTGTTCGCACATGCTGGCTTTGTAGCCAGTAACATCGTGCGCACATTCTGGATGGGGCTCAGCGGCGCTCGTCTGCTGCGAACCCCAGGCAACAAAACCACTGCACATTACTATCGTCAACTGGTGCGCATGAGTTCGGCATTCGCGTTGACAACCGATTTCTGCCTGGCGCTACTCGGCGGTTCGCTGAAGCGCAAGGAAAAGATCTCAGGTCGCCTTGCGGATGTGCTGTCGAACATGTACGTTATCACGGCGATACTGAAACACTACGAGAACGAGAACGAGCCAGCAGAAGACCTGCCGTTACTGCGGTGGGCCTGCGACGATGCGCTCCTTAACATTCAAACCGCGTTGAAAGGTGTCATGACTAACCTGCCGGTACCGGTCCTGGGCCGACTGCTCAATTTTCTCGTGTTCCCACTGACCAAGCCCTATCAGGGCCCGAATGACCAACAGGGCCGCGATGTCGCTCGGCTTCTGCTTTCGCCCTCGCAGGCCAGAGAACGCCTGACCCGCGGTATTTTTGCGAGTACGGATCCGGCAGATGCATCGGGACGCATCGACCATGCACTCGAGTACGTTCTCAAAACCGAACACCTGGATAAGCGTTTACGAGAAAACATGAAAAGCGGTGTGCTGTCGACGGCTTCGTTGACACCTTTCGAGGATGCCAGGGAACAAGACATCATTTCCGATGATGAGTACGAGTTGCTGAAGCAAACTCAGGCAGCGGTCCGTAATGCGATCAAGGTGGACGAGTTTTCGATGCCGGGATGGAAAGTTGAAACACCGTCGATCGAGATCTATAGTGAACAGATCAGCGATGAAGATGACGAGTTGCTTTCAGAGAAATTACGCGCAAGCAGCTAGATAAACTCTCGATGCGTCTGCACCTTCGACAGCGTGACGCCAGCACAGAGCTGAGAAAAGTAAAGCGATAATAAGAAAACATTAGCAATCATGATGGTAACTGAGCTATGAACGAACGTAGAGATGTGTATATCGTGGATGGCAGCCGCACACCACAACTCAAGGCACGCGGCAGGCCCGGACCTTTCAGTGCCAGCGATCTTGCTGTAGCCGCGGGGCGTGCGTTATTGATGCGTCATGATTTTGCGCTCGACGAGCTGGACGAGGTAATCATCGGCTGCGTCATGCCGAGTGAGGATGAGGCCAATATTGGCCGTGTGATCGCCTTGCGGCTGGGCGTTCCGCAAACCGTTCCTGCATGGACCGTGCAAAGAAACTGCGCATCGGGCATGCAGTCGATCGATTCAGCCTATCACAATATCGCCAGCGGTCACGCAGACCTGATACTCGCAGGCGGTGTCGAAGCCATGAGCCGTGCACCGGTCATTTATAACAGTACCATGGTGCATTGGCTGGGTGACTTGATGCAGGCGAAAACATTGTGGCAGCGTTTGAAACAGTTCACCAAACTGCGTCCAGGTCATCTAAAACCGGTGATTTCATTGCTTCGGGGTCTGACCGATCCCATCGTTGGCCTCAACATGGGCCAAACGGCCGAAAATATCGCGGCCAACTTTGGCATCAGCCGCAGACAGATGGACAGCTTCGCCGTCAACAGCCATCACCGCCTTGCAGCCGCACATGCGGCTGGGCATATGGACGAGATCGAAGTGCTCTACGATGGTGCGGGCAAATATTATGATCACGATGACGGCGTGCGAGCCGATTCGAGCATTGACAAGCTGGCCAAGCTGCGCCCTGCGTTCGATCGAAAATACGGCAAGGTCACCGCTGGCAACAGTGCGCAGATTACCGACGGTGCAACGCTGCTGCTATTGGCCAGCGAAGATGCGGTCAAGCAATACGAACTACCGGTGCTGGCAAAGATCGTCGATACCCAATGGGCAGGACTGGATCCTGCTGTGATGGGCATGGGGCCGGTACACGCAATGAGCCCGATAATGAACCGCCATCAGCTGACGATCAATGACATCGACTACTGGGAGGTCAACGAGGCCTTTGCCACCCAGGTGCTAGGCTGTATCGAAGCCTGGAAAGACGACGACTACTGCCAAACCCACCTGGGTCAAGAAAAAGCGTTTGGGGAAATACCTCACGAGCGTCTCAATGTCGACGGCGGTGGCGTCAGCCTGGGACATCCGGTCGGCGCCAGCGGCGCACGCATCGTGTTGCATCTAGCCAAAGTCCTGCAGCGCAATCATGCCAGACGCGGTATCGCCAGCCTGTGTATCGGCGGCGGCCAGGGCGGCGCCATGTTGCTCGAAAATGTCAGTAATAACATTTCATCAGGCGAGGCGGCAAAATGAATTCGGATATAAGCGCTAACCACTCCCACTGGAAACTAAACTTCGACGATCACAACATTGCCTGGTTGCACCTGGACATGGCCGATTCAACGGTCAACCTTTTGTCGGGTGCTGTGTTAGAAGAACTTCGGTCCGTACTCGACGAACTGGAAAACTACTCGCCTCAGGGCGTGGTTATTCTTTCCGACAAACAGGCCGGCTTTATTTTCGGGGCCGATATCAAGGAGTTCCTCGAACTCGATGATATTACCCAGTCCCAACCCTTTCTCGACCGCGGCCATGAAATCATGGACAAGCTCGCTGCGATGACGTGCCCGACGGTCAGCATGGTCAAAGGCATGTGTCTTGGTGGTGGTATGGAGTTGTCATTGGCTTGCGACTACATCGTTGCCACCGATGACGCATCGACACGCCTGGGTTTGCCGGAAATCAAGCTCGGCATCCATCCGGGATACGGCGGCACAGCGCGTTCGATCCAGCGATGCGGTCCATTACCGGCGATGGACATCATGCTCAGTGGACGCGCGATACCCGCCAGGACGGCGAAAAAAATCGGCCTGATTGACGATTGCGTGCCCGAACGCCAACTCCAACCGGCAGCAATCAGTTATGTTCTGGAAGCGCCCAAACGCAAACGCCCACCGTTTGTGCAGCGCCTGCTGAATAACCGCTTACTGCGCCCCTTGGTTGCGACGCAGATGCGTAAACAGGTCGCACGCAAAGCCAGACCTGAACACTACCCGGCACCCTACAACCTGATCGATCTATGGCAGAAGTATGCCGACGATCCTAAACGCATGCTCAAAGAAGAAGCCATCTCGGTTGCAACACTGGCGACCACGGAGACGGCACACAACCTGGTGCGTGTGTTTTTCTTGCAGGAACAGCTAAAAAGTCAGGGCAAACAGGTCGAGTTCAAGCCGTCGCATGTCCACGTGATCGGGGGTGGCATCATGGGTGGCGACATCGCCTCGTGGTGTGCTATCCAGGGCTATCGTGTTACCGTGGAGGATCAGGACCCGGGGCGGCTGGCACAAACCATGAAACGTGCCCAGGCCGCGTTCAAGAAAAAATACAAACGCGATCGGCGCGCAATCATTGCCACCGGTGATCGCCTGATACCAGACATTAAAGGTCATGGAGTCAGGCGTGCCGACATCATCATCGAAGCGATATTCGAAAACGCCGACGTCAAGCGCGAGCTCTATCAGAGCATCGAACCACGCATGAAAGCCGATGCGATACTGGCAACCAATACATCGAGCATCAGGCTGGAGGATCTCAGCTCATCGCTGCACACACCGGGCCGGCTCGTGGGCCTGCACTTTTTCAACCCTGTCGCGAAAATGCCGCTAGTGGAAATCATACGCGGTAACGAAACAGATGAGGACGTCGTACAAAAAGCGTTGGCCTTCGGGCGCAGTATAGCCAAACTGCCGTTACCCGTGAAAAGTTCGCCGGGATTCCTGGTCAACCGTATCCTGATGCCCTACCTGCTCGAAGCCGTCACCATGGTGGGCGAAGGCGTACCGCCCGAGGTGGTCGATAAAGCCGCGACCGATTTTGGTATGCCGATGGGTCCGATCGAGCTCGCCGATACCGTCGGTCTCGATATCTGCAAATCTGTTGCGGAGATTCTGTCGGAAGCATTGGATATGCCGCTACCAGACAAACTCAGCGTTATGGCCGATGCCAACAAGCTCGGCAAAAAGTCCGGTCAGGGTTTCTATCAATACCGCAACGGCAAGGCCGTGAAAAACAAAGACGCACCTTATGCAGACGTGCAGACCGTACAAGACCGGCTGGTCATGCGATTGCTCAATGAATCGACGGCCTGCCTGCGCGAAAACATCGTCGCATCCGACGATCTGGTCGATGCGGGTGTCATCTTCGGCACCGGCTTTGCACCGTTCCGCGGTGGACCCATCCACTACATACGCGATGCCGGCACACAGAAACTGGCCGAACGTATGGATGAACTCAAACAGGCGTACGGCGACCGCTTTAAGTCCGACACCGCCTGGGCGGGGTTGTAGCTAGGCTTAGAATAAGCGTAGGAGCGGCTTCAGCCGCGAATTTCAGTCGGGTTTGCGAATGTTCACCACAGAGGCACAGAGGACACGGAGGTATTTTAGGGTTCGCGGCTGAAGCCGCTCCTACCAAATTCAGCTCGCGTGTTTACCCTTGCGTTATTAGCGTTTTTCGCGGCTAAATACCCGCTCAATACAATAAAGCTCCCAAATGAAAACGCCGTTGCCGAAATTGTTTTTCCGGCAACGGCGTTTGTAG
>JABDQW010000095.1 GCA_013042055.1 Gammaproteobacteria bacterium
CGCTGGGTTTCAATATCTTCTGTCCGGTGGCAAGCTGCTGCTGCGTTTTCGCGAGCGCGGTCTGCTGATCGAGCATGGCGTTCACGCCCTGTTGAAAGATCCATGAGGTTGAAATACGCATGATTTAACTCCTGACTGCACTCAACAGCGTGTCGAACAATGAGCCCGCGGTTGCGATGACCTGGGCCGCTGCCTGATAGGCCTGCTGATAACGAACCAGATTGGCCGCTTCTTCATCCAGGTTGACGCCTGATATCGATTCACGTGTCGCCCTGGTCTGGTCGAGTATGCGTTGCTGGGCAAGGCTGTTTATTTCTGCCTGCTTGGTCCCCGTCCCGACATCGGCCACCAGCTTTTTATAACTGTCGGTTACACTGGCGCTGCCCGCGTACAGCAGCTTTTCGGTGGCCAGACCGGCGAGCAACAAGGCATTGCGGTTGTCACCGATGCCGCCGGTGTTGTACTCGGTGCTGAATTCATCACCGGCCACAGGTGCGCCGGTGATCCGCATGCGATAACCATGATCCAGCCCGCCGGGTGTCGGGAAAAGCTCGCCTCCGGTTGCCGGATCGTAGGCGATACCGGCTTCCAACAGCACAGGGGTGACAGTATTCGTGTTGTCGTAAAGGTCATAGCTGGTGCTGCTGGTAAAGCGCATCAATACCGGTGGTGTCAGCTGATCCGGTGTGGTCTGAAACACCGGATTGTCGATATCGGTAACCACGCCTGCACTGATATCACCAGTACCTGTATTATTTGTGTTCGCTACGCTCCTGACGGGCGCTGCAGCAGCGATCTGGCGACTGTTCGCCAACAGCATCTGCATCTCGAGAGCGCCGTTTCTTGTCGGGCGCAACAGATAGGTGTCACCGTTGACCGGCGCACCGCTGACCTCGATCGACATGCCCTCTGCGACGAAAGGATCTGCCGTTGTACCAGAGCCAGTCATCGGTATCGTCTGGCCTGTCAGGCTGTTGCTCAGCTCCCACGTGCCCGCATTGAATCGGAGTTTGTAATCGGCATTGCTGAGTTGAGTCACATCGTCGAATGCTACCGCGACATTAGCGGGATTGCCGGCGACCGTCAGCACTTGCGGCTGCGCGATATTAAAGAAGTCGAGGCCGAGCGCGCCATCCAGATCCATACCGCGTCGGTGCTGTTCGTTGACGAAGCTTCCCAAACCGATCGCGACCAGACCCAGGTTATTGCTCGCCTGATCCAGCATCTGATCACGAAAATTCAGTACGCCTCCGATACGCCCACCCGACATCTGACTGGTCACGGGCACTAGCACACCGGCATTGCCCTGTACTGCAATATCCAACTGCTTGGGATCACCGGCCTGCTGCATGGTCGTCAGTGACGTAGCCTTATTGGCTACGACCAGCGCCTGGCCACTGCCGACCAGCACATTGATGGCACCATCGTCCTGCTGCAGTGTGGTCACCGAAACCCATTCAGACATCTGCTTGATCAAGGTGTCACGTTGATCCAATAGATCATTCGGCGGTTGACCGGCTCGCCCAAGTTCAACCACGATCTTTTCATTCAGCTCTGCGACCGCGCTACTGTATTGGTTGATCTGGTTCACGCCGTTTTGCAGTTCGTTGTTTACCTGACCTCGAATACCCTCTATCCAGCTGGCGAGCTCATTGAACTGCGTTGTGAGCTGCTCACCCTCGCTCGACATGACCTGGCGTGTAGACGGCGATGCTGGTGTATCGGCAACGTCCTGAACGGAATCAAAAAACCGCTGCAATGATGCATTGATTCCAGTATCAGAATTCGCGACCACATTGTCCAATTGCGAAGCCAGTGCATGAAATGCTGCGAATTCTGCGGTTGCCGACGTGCTCGAGCGTAAGCTGCTTTCGACAAAGGCATCATAAGAGCGACGGATGGTTCCGACTTCGACGCCCGTACCAATAAAACCATCGCCATTCGCCTGCGGCGGCTTCGACACCAGATCGGCAGACTGGCGGCTGTAGCCTTCAGTATTGGCGTTTGCGATATTATGACTCACCGTGCCCAGTGCACGCTGGAATGCTAGCAAGCCGGAGGTACCGATACTGAATAAATCACCGCTTGGCATGTACTAACTCCTGTTGAAATTCGTTGCTGTAAACGTGCGGGAACCGTCGTTCGAATCAAACGTTTTGCAGATTCGTCGTGTCGGCCGCCTGCCGCAAATCGGAAACAACCTTCGAAAACGTTTCTCGCTTCATGATGTCGCTGATTTTGTCGGCATAGGCTGGATCCGTCGCATATCCGGCTCGCTGTAATTGCTGCAAAAATTCCTGCGAGTTGCCTGCTTTCTCCAACGCCGGTCGATAACGTGGATTCTGTTTTAGAAACGCCACGTAGTCGTCCATGCTCTGTTGCAGCGATGCATAGCTTCTGAAAGCCGCAATTTCACGCTGAGCTATACCGTCCCGATATTCAATTGTCGAGACAACGGCCTGCTCGCCCTGCCAGTCTTTACCGGCCTTGATGCCGAACAGGTTGAACGCATTGCCGCCCTGTTGATCGTGAATCATTTTCCGGCCCCAGCCGGTTTCAAGAGCAGCTTGAGCAATCAAAACATCGGCATTCACACCCAGTTCTTTAGCGCTTTTTTGCGCATGCGGCCATAGATCGCGTATGAATGCTTCCTGGGATTCCGGCTGCCAACGCGCGTCCGTAGCTGCGTTCGATATCTGCATTCGATTGCCCGTTACCCGCGATAGAGCATCGGATTTACCCGCTGGCTGACGACCAATGGCCTGTCCACTGAGTTGGCGTTCGATCACGGGAGCGAGTCCGATGCTGTTTTTTCTTGCCAGATCGAGCGCAATCTGCTTGTCGAACATATCCTGGTAAAAACGAGTCTGTTCACCATCGGTGGATTCGCTCAGCAGGCTGGCCTGTCGCATGGCTTTGAGCATGCTCTGCACAAACAGCGCCTCGAATTGCCGGGCGACCTCTTTGTTTGCATCGGGGGTGCGTTCAGCCGCCCGAGCGCGCAAACGGGTCAGGCCACTCATATCCGAGTACAATGCGGTATTGGCGAGTTCGTTATTCATCTGCGTTCGCAGTCGTTAACTGAAGCGATGACCGGCCGTCTAAATCACCAGGAGTTCTGCGCGTAACGCGCCCGCTGCTTTCAAGGCTTCGAGTATGGCGACCAGGTCACCCGGCGCCGCACCGACTTGATTGACCGCGCGCACGATGTCGTTCAGATCCACGCCGGGCTCAAATACAAACATATGGTTTTGCTCCTGCTCGATGTCGATTTGAGAGTCCTGCACAACCTCGGTGGTCGCACGACCGGAGAACGGTGCCAACGGCTGACTGACCAGTTCATCCTCGGTGATGGTCACGACCAGGCTGCCGTGCGCGACAGCAGCCGGTGTGACCCGCACCATGTTACTGATCACCACGGTACCGGTTCGTGAATTCACGACGACACGCGCCGCCGCGTCACCAGGCTCCAGCGTCAGGTTTTCGACCATCGATAGAAACTCGATGCGTTGCGTCTTTTCGCGCGGCGACATGACCTCGACCGACACCGGATCCAGTGCCTTTGCCGTACCCAGACCGAATTGGGTGTTGATTGCTTCGGACATGCGGCTGGCGGTGGTGAAATCGGCGCTGTGCAAATTGAGCGTAAATGTACCTTCATTGCCGATAGAGTTGTTGATCGCGCGCTCTACGATCGCACCTCTGGGTATCCGTCCAACGCTGGGTATGTTGACCGTCACGCTGGAACCATCGGCGCCTTCCACGCCCAAACCGCCGACGACAAGGTCACCCTGTGCAATCGCATAGATCTGGCCATCGATACCTTTCAATGGCGCCATCAACAGCGTCCCTCCGCGCAGACTTTTGGCATTACCGACGGATGATACCGTTACATCGATATTCTGGCCCTTCTTAATGAACGGTGGCAATTTGGCGTGCACCATAACAGCGGCAACATTTTTGGGTTTCAGCCTGATGCCATCGGGTACGACAACGCCAAGTTGCGACAGCATGTTCTTTAAACTCTGTTCGGTATAGAACACCTGGTTAACCTTGTCGCCGCTACCGTCCAGGCCAACGACCAGGCCGTAGCCAACCAGTTGGTTGTCGCGCATACCGGCAACTGCGGCTAGATCCTTGATGCGGTCAGCCTGCACTGTGGTACTAGCCGACAATAGCGCACACAAAACACACACGTAGTGCAAGCATCTTAAAAACATACCGGGTAGCTGTACCTGTTTCATCAGAAAGGCATCCATGGTCCGTTGAAGAATCGAGCCAACCAGCCCATGCTATTGGTCTCGTTCAAAACACCCTCGCCACTGTATTGAATCTGCGCATTAGCAACACGGGTCGAGGAGATGGTATTGTCGGCGCGGATGTCACGAGGACGCACAATGCCTCTCAGGCGAATATATTCTTCGCCTTGATTGATGTTGATCCATTTCTCACCCTGTACCACGAGGTTGCCATTGGCCAGCACATCAACGACGGAAACCGTAACGCTGCCTTTCAGCGAATTACTCTGACTGCTGTCAGCTGCGCCATCGAACTCGTGTTCCGACTGCAAGCTGTTGCGGAATAGCGGATCACCGTTGTGAGTCGGACTGTTGCCAAAGATAATCGGATTGGCAATTTCGGCACTGGTGGACTTCGTCGTGCCGGTATCGGCCGATTTCTCAGCATCGGTCTGTTCCTGCAACACCACCGTAATCATGTCACCGATACGCCTGGCTTTGATATCTTCCAGTAACAGTAATGCTGTCTGTGGTTGATATATCGCATCGCTATGTTGCACCGTGGCATTCGCCTGTTGTGGCATCGCCGGTGCAAACTCGGGGTCACCGCGCTTAGGCACCGCACAGCCAGATAGAAACGCCGCGGTTAGCAAGTAACACAAATATTTGGTGGTTTTCATAGACGAACCCATTCAGGCCTTACAGGTTGTTGGTCGCGTATTGCAGCATCTGATCGACGGTCGATATCGCCTTCGAGTTCATTTCATAAGCGCGCTGCGCTTCGATCATATTGACCAGCTCTTCGACCGTATTCACATTGGAGGCTTCGAGCGAACTCTGCACCACAGTGCCTAGACCATCGAGACCCGGCGTACCGGTTTGCGGCGATCCGCTGGCAGCCGATTCCAGAAACAGGTTATTGCCGATCGGCTGCAACCCGGTGAGGTTGATAAAATCAGCGAGCTGGACGTTGCCCACCTCAGAAGGCGCAGCGGATCCCGGTTCGAGTACCGAAACCACACCATCCGAGCTGATCGTAATGCTCAGAGTGTTATCCGGAATGGTAATACTGGGCTCGATTGGATAGCCCATCGATGTGACCAACTGGCCGGTTTCATCCATCTGCAGCGTACCGTCACGCGTGTATGCCTGGGTTCCATCGGGCAATGTCACCTGAAGCAACCCTCGGCCCTGAATGGCGATATCGAGTGAGTTGCCGGTCTGGATAATATTCCCCTGTGTGAAAAGTTTCTCAGTTGCAACGGTACGCACACCTGTGCCCAAATTGAGCCCGGATGGATTCAAGGTATCCTCGGAGGATTGCGCCCCCACCTGGACAACGTTTTGATAAATCAGGTCAGAGAACACCGCGCGGTCCCTCTTGAATCCTATGGTGCTGGCGTTCGCCAGGTTGTTTGAAATCGTACTCATCCGGGTCTGTTGTGCCTCAAGGCCCGTTTTGGCTATCCACAACGCTGTTCCCATGCGTTATCTCTCCTCTGTGAAATCGTTTAATACGTCGTCGCTTAACTCATCTGAATGATTTGTGACGCAGCCTTGTCATTTTCCTCTGCGGTGCGCATCATTTTTACCTGCGCTTCATAGCTTCGCGCCAGTTCGATCATTTTTACCATCGCAGCAACCGAGTTGACATTGCTCTGCTCGAGTGAACCGGCGATCATGCTCACGCTGGCATCCGGCTTCGTTGGTTTGCCGTTTTCGAGACGCATCAGGCCATCCGCGCCTTTCTGCAACTGGTCCATGGGTGGATTGACGAGTTTGATACGATCCAGCACGACCATGGTGTCTGGCGTGTCACCCAGCGGCTGAATCGAAATCGTGCCATCGGACCCAAAATTAATCGCCGCATGCTGGGGAATACTGATCGGCCCCTTGTTGCCCAGGATGACATGACCCGCGCCGTTCTTAAGCCGGCCCAGCGTGTCGATATGAAAATCACCTGCTCGCGTGTAAGCCTCGGTTCCATCATTTGCCTGAACCGCAAACCAGCCATCACCGTTGATGGCCATGTCCAGCTCACGCCCAGTGCTGATGATGCTACCCTTGTTAAGATCCGCACCGCTCTCCTGAGCCGTCGCATAAACCCGACTGGGATGCACCGGACCATAGACCTGCTGACTGAGACTGGTCTGAAAATCCGCCTTGAAGCCGGTGGTACCCGCATTGGCAAGATTATTGGAATTGACTGCTTGCGCTGCCAGCGCCTCCTTGGCGCCAGACATCGCGATAAAGATCATGCGGTCCATTATCAGATTACCTCTTCAAACCGGCTCGGATTACCTCAGGTTGATGATGGTCTGGGTTACAGCATCCTCAGCCTGGATGGTTTGCGCATTGGCCTGGAAGTTACGTTGGGCCTCGATCATCCGCACCAGCTGGTCGGTCAGATCCACATTGGAGTCCTCGAGCGCACTCGACTGAATCAGTCCGAGCCCGGCTGTACCCGGCTCACTGACAACCGGAGCGCCTGAAGCGAACGTTTCTGCCCAAGCCGTATCACCTAGTGGCTGCAATCCCTGGACATTGGAAAAGTTCGCCAGCACGATCTGGCCCCTGGCTTGAGATTGTCCGTTGCTGTAACGCGCGAAGACAATACCCTCCTTGTCGATAGTGACGCCTAGCAACTGCCCAGAGGTGTAACCATCCTGGCTCAGGCTGTTGACAGCGAATTCGCTGCCGTACTGCGTACTGGCAGAGAGATCGATGTCAAAACTCTGGGGGTCGACTGCCCCGCCGGCAGGGCTGAACGTTACCGGGGATATCAATGCCGGAACGTTGTAGGATCCGTCGGTATTGAATGTTACGGGCGTGGTATTGACCAGCGTGCCATCGATGATCGTGCGCACATCCCACACATTCGGACCGCTCTTGCTAAAGTACATTGCGACGGTATGGTCGTTACCGAGCGAGTCGTATATCGTCGTCGTGGTCGATGAATTGTAGCCAGCAGGATCCGGTACACCGGCAACCAGCGACCAACCCAAAGTTGTCGCGGCTTCACGCGCATCCAAATTAATGTTCGCAGTAAGCGCGGTCGTTTGATTCGGTGCCACATAGTTTGAATCCAGCTGCAGCGGGCCGACAGCACCGGTAATAGCACCACTACTGTCCGCACTTCTCGCCATCAGTGTTGCGCCATCGTTGTTGACGACATAACCATCACGATCGAGGCTGAAGTTACCCGCGCGCGAGTAGATCGTCGCGCCACCGGATTCCATTTGAAAAAAACCAGAACCGCTGATCGCCAGATCCAGCGCATTATTGGTAAAGGTGACATTGCCCTGAGCGAACTGTTGCGCCACATTCTGCAGACGAACCCCTGATCCGATCGTCGTATCTGACGCGCCCAGCAATGACGCATAGACATCGGAAAACTCGGCACGCGATGACTTGAAACCGGTTGTTGCTGAGTTGGCAACGTTGTTACCGATGATACCAAGATCCGCGGATGCGGCTTGAATTCCACTGAGTGCTGTATTGAATGACATGATTGTCTCCCGCTATTCGAATTATCTGATCTTTTGAACATTACTGAGTGGCATGGAATCGCCACTCTCAAGATTAAGCAGAGGTGCAGAACCGTTCTGGTTGAGCGTGACGCTGGCGACCCGGGTGTCCACAGACGTTTCAACCGCCTGCAACTCGCCGTCGATCAATGCCTCAGCGATGACGCGGTATCTACCCGGCAATACGCTACTGCCATCATCGGCAATACCATCCCACTGGAACTGAACCGATCCCTCGCCGTTACCACCCAGTGACAAGTGGCGAACTTCGACACCGTATTCATCCATGACCCGGAGATTAAGCTGACTAGTCAATTGCGGCAGGTCGACCTGCCCGCTGATCGATCCGCCTACAGTCAGCAACCCCAGGCCACCTGGAACCAGCACGTCGCGACCGACCAGACCGGCCGCCTGTAAAGACTGCTCGGATGAGAGCCTCCCCGCCAGCGAGTCAAATGAATCCTTCATCTCCTGAATACCATTAACGGTTGAGAACTGGGCGAGCTGGCTCATGAACTGACTGGGATCGAGCGGCTTGGTCGGATCCTGATTCTTTATCTGCGCTACCAGCAGTTCGATAAAATCCGCCTGTCCCAGTGCCTTCGCAGATTCGCCGACTGCCGCTGCGGTATTAACATTGCTCTGTGCGCTTGCTGCGAGCGTGCTATCCAAACTGAGCTGATCCATGATTGTTCCTCTGCGTTACGGAGTCGTCTAGCGACCCATATTCAGTGTTTTTAACAACAACTGCTTTGAAGTGTTGAATACCTCAACGCTGTTTTGATAAGAACGCGAAGCTGCCATCATGTTTGTCATTTCTTCGATCGAATTCACATTCGATCGGTAGATGTAGCCTTCCTCATTGGCCAGTGGATGGTCCGGCTGATACTCCTGGCGTGCCGGCGCTTGACTTTCCACAATACCGGCTGTTGTAACTGGGGTGGACGCCTGTTCGCTTCCCAGTGCTTGCATCACGGCGGCAAACACCGGTTGTCTGGAGCGATAAATATCTTTTTCAGTCGCACTCACCGTGTCAGCATTGGCGAGGTTACTTGCAACGGTATTGAGACGCACCGACTGCGCACTCATGGATGAACCGGCAACATCAAATACGTTATAGAGGCCCATGCTTATTCTCCTTTGAAGGCGGCGATCAAGCCTTTGAATTTACGATCGAGAAACGTCAGACTCGCCTGGTATCGCAATGCATTCTCAGCAAATGCGCTTTTCTCCAGCTGAGAATCCACGGTATTACCATCCAGTGAAGATTGATTCGGAATGCGATAGAGGACATCCGTTCCGGCAACCTGGTCGGTTAGCGGGATATGGTTCTTGTGCGTGAGCTCCAGCCCCTGGTTTGTCTGGGCCTGGATACTCTCGAATGTCGTCTTGAAGTCGATGTCCCTGGCTTTGTAGCCGGGGGTATCGACGTTTGCTATATTGGATGCCAGGAGCTCGGCGCGACGTGACCTTACCAGCAGCGCTTTGTCATGATTTCCCAACGCAGAATCAAATGATATCGGCACGATTCACTCCACCTTTAACCTGTTTGCATTACTAGCAGCAATCGTCATGCCAACTCTATGTCAACGCCGACTCGTGAATCGAATACGCACACCATTGAAAGCCATATGGCCTACAGAACCCGTCAGATAGAACTTTGGGCGCGATGATGGAAGTCAAAAGAATTACTGAAAACGAATGGCTTTTTGCCATTCACAGGCCGAAAGCGGCAACCACTTTCCGCCTTGCGGCAAAAAGATGTCAGGCCGGCAAGTGATATTGCCGGCTGAGTTGGGTGGTTAAGATTGATATCGGCCG
>JABDQW010000099.1 GCA_013042055.1 Gammaproteobacteria bacterium
TCATCCAGCAATTCACCGGCAATCGCTTCAAAGTATTCGAATTCGGCTTTGATATCATCATCGATCAGACCCTCATCGACGCGATTACCATCGAATCGAACAATATGGTTGGGTTGCAGACTGAAGCTGGTTTTGTATTCAATGAAATCGCGGTTTAGTTGCTGTTTGTAATCATCAAACTCGCTCTGTGTGGCCTGCTGTTGTTCCTGCGCCTGCTGCTTATAAGCCCTGAACTGATCGAGTTGGTGCTGCCTGTGAATCTCGAAGGCAGCGCCGGAAGTTTGAATATCCAACAGTCCTTCAGCCAAGGCGACGCTCTGGCCGCTGTCATCATCCGTGACAATAAAGGTCGTACCGCGTATGCCCAGTGTGGCAAACCGGGTCTTGACTTGGCGGCTATCGCCGAATACCTTCTTGAAAGTGAAATATATCTTACCGCCGAGGTGAGACAACCAGCCGGCTTTCTCAACCCGAATGCGGCTGGCCTGATCCATAATGGACAAGGAGCCATCGGTAAACCTGACGACTGCTTTACTGCCCGTGGCCGTCTCTATTGTGTCCAACTCACGGACGACAAGTCCGTATCGTTCAACGGAATGGCGCACCCCGTGGACATCAACGACGTTCACCTCTCCCTCGACCTTGATCAGTTCGCCTCTTATCGTGTCTGCATCGATCGACACAGAAACAACGATAACGATGATGGTTATAGCTGAAAGGAAGGGTCTGAATGCCGCGCGCAACATAAATGCTATCCGTTCGTTCACCTACTGGGATCCGGTACCATCGCAGTATAGCGGAAACAAGGCCGCGTAGGTTTGAAGCAGTTCACATATACGGGTATCTGTACCTACTTCAACCAAATACCCGCCATATAAAGCCACGTCGATAAAGACAGATTCGGCCACCACAATCAGACCATGACACGAAGGTACTGACAGCGCCGCCTATGTCAGTAATAACACGCTGATGGAACCTTGTCCGTCACTCTTATTTAGAACTCAATCGACTCGAGTTGTTCCCATCGTCGAAAACAGGCTTCGAGGTCTGAATTTGCCCGATCAAACTGTTGCTGGCACTGGACGATGGCATCCTTGTCCTGCTGAAAAAATTCAGGCCGGCTCATTTCATCTGTGAGGCGCTGGATTTCAGATTCCAGTGATTCAATTTTTTCAGGCAAGCCTTCCAGTTCTCGTTGATCCTTGTAACTGAGTTTTGTCGGTTTCCTTCGTTTATCTGTTCTGGACTTGTTTGTCTCAGGCTGACTATCCACGGTCACAGCGAATGGATCGATCGTGCGCTGCCTGATCCAATCATCATAGCCACCGACAAATTCTGCAAGCTTACCGGCACCCTCGAAAACCAGGGTGCTGGTTACAACATTGTTGAGAAATTCACGGTCATGACTCACCAGCAGTACGGTTCCCTTGAATTCCAGCAGCAGTTCTTCCAACAGCTCGAGGGTCTCTATATCAAGATCATTGGTCGGCTCATCGAGTACCAGGACATTGGCAGGCTGTGAAAACAGCCGCGCCAGCAACAATCGACTACGTTCACCGCCGGACAGAGATTTTACCGGGGAACGTACACGTTCCGGTGCAAATAGAAAATCCTGCAAATAGCCAATGATATGCTTTGACTGACCATTAAAATCGATCCTTTCACGTCCGTGAGAAACAGTATCGATAACCGTTGCCTGCTCATCGAGTTGCACTTTCATTTGATCGAAATAGGCAACGGCGAGATTGGTCCCCAGTTTTACTTTGCCCTGGTGTGGTTTGAGCTCACCCAGCAAGATGTGCAGCAAGGTCGTCTTACCGACGCCATTGGGACCGATTATACCGATGCGCTCACCTCGCAAAATCAGCGTACTGAAATCCCTGATCAAGGTCTCATCCTGATAGTCGAAGCTCACGCTTTCGGCTTCTACAACCAGTTTTCCCGAACGTTCCGCCTGGGCCAAGTTTATCAGCGCCTTGCCGGCACGCTCGCGACGTTGAAGGCGTTGATTGCGCATTTTGTGCAGGGCTCTCACTCTGCCCTCGTTACGCGTGCGCCGCGCTTTGATGCCCTGCCGAATCCAGACTTCTTCCTGCGCCAGCTTTTTATCAAAACGCGCATTGGCATCCATTTCCGCCTTCAGCAGCTCCTGCTTACGTGACAGGAACGTCTGATAATCGCCGGGGTAGCTTTTCAACACACCGCGATCGAGATCGACGATTCGAGTCGCCAGCCTACGTAAAAACGCCCGGTCATGGGTCACGAACACGATCGCTCCATGGTAAGTCAGTAACTGCTGCTCTAGCCAGGTAATCGCAGACATATCGAGATGGTTTGTCGGCTCATCCAGTAGCAACAGTCCCGGCTGCTGAACCAACGCCCGGGAAAGCAGCACGCGCCTTTTCATGCCACCTGACATCACGGCAACATCAACATCGCCGTCGAGCTGCATGCGGCTGAGTATGGTTTCGACCTGCTGGCTCAGTTGCCAGGCACCAGCGGCATCCACTGCTTGTTGTGCTTTTTCGAGCTCAGCTGCCGCGCTGTCACTGTGAGCGATTGCCATTTGCTGGACGGCGGCGTGATATGCTTGCAACAATTTTGCCGATTCACCGAGTCCTGATGCGACCACATCGAAGACCGAACCAGCCTCGCCGATATCGACCAGCTGATCAAGTTTTGCTGTTATCAGGCCCTGCTGGCGCTCAATCTCACCGCTATCAGGCAAGATCTCACCGGCAATGACTTTCATCAACGTCGATTTACCCGTGCCATTTCTACCCAACAGACACACCCGCTCGCCGGCATCAATTGACAGGTTGATATTTTGGAGAACAGCGGGACCACCGAAACTGACGCCGATGTTACGTAGACGAAGAATAGACATAGCTAGCCCGCATTTCTCACCAGGCGGCGTAGGATACTGGTAAAGCATTGGTCCATCTGAAGAAAACCTGGATGATCATAATACAGTGAGTATTTCAAGCATGCCTATCACGCTTCAGGCCAGTCTTCGTGTCCGTCAGCTTGCTCTTCACTCAAACCGTAGCTATGGCTACGCTTTTCGCTCCAGAGCGGCGCTTACGAACACGAATCCGGCGCCTGCTCCCGTGATCCTGGTGAGACATGCGGGCTAGAATATATCAACGAGAGCGCAATTATAACCCGCCGAAACGCGCATAAGCCCGCAGTTTTCGACAATGTGGACCCAGCAAGGTCGTGCGACAGCCTGCCTGTACGCTTCTGACTCGTCCGATCACAAGCGCCACAAATCACAAAAAAAATCGTGTAGCCCGCATTGTCACAGGGATCACGGGAGCAGGCGTAGGACAGAGCCCGAAGTTTCACCAGATGGACTAGCCCTCGCCTTGTAGTGAGACATGCGGGCTGGTTTAGGTGTGTTTTACACAGGCAGTTAATCGCTGTGTAATCAACCCCATCAAGCAAAACACCATCTAATATTCCTGTCAATACGCATATCGTAAAATTTTACAAATTGTTGTTTTAATTTACATTATTTTATTTTACTGAAATCAGTAAAGCGTGCTAGGCAATCAGCTAAGTGGCTGAAAGTCGTGATTGGATTCAAATTCTGTCCACAAAGTTATCCACAGGAATTAAAAAACCTTACAACTCAGCATCTTGTGCTAAAAAGTGATTTTTGAGTTAAAAAAATTGCCGACAAGCGAGGTCGGCATAAAGGTGAGAGAGTCTTGCGTCGTATTTTTACAGCTACGCCCATAGAAGCAGCGATAGAACGAACATACCAAGCAGTATGCATTTATCCTGCCAAGCTCATATGTCATTGATTATTCGCATGTTCATCGGCCATGTTATGTAGGCGCTGCTACTCAGTATGTAAGCTATTGTGACACCAACGATGACGCACAGGCATCTGTCTGTTGCAATCGTTAGCCTTTTTGCCAGCACATTCAGCAAGTTAGGACATCGTGTACAGCGTCAGATATACCGACATGTTGCTCAATTGGAAATATACACGGTCATTCCGCTCCTTCGTAAAATACTTTGTGGATTCAAGCTAGATTCCGCAGTTGAACACAGATTTAGCGCTGCACCTCTAGCGTCAGGGCAAGGCGCGACTTGCAGCTAATGGCCGTAGAGGGGCGGTGATAAACTGTGTAGCGACTCACCCGTTGGGTAAACGTCGAATACTGCATAACTTTTTAAATAATCATAGAGTTGACTAGAAGTAATAGCGATCAACTGCGGAATCTAGGTTGAAAGATCAAGTGAGGGCTCGTCCATCTGGTGAGACAGGCAGGTTATTTCCTGCGCCTGCTCCGGTGATCCTGGCGAGAAATACGGGTTAGGTGTTGTCAGCCAGCACTGGCGCCAACCATCTCTCGGCCTCGGTGGTGGTCCATTGCTTGCGCTCGGCGTAGTCTTCGAGTTGATCTCGTTGTATTTTACCGGTGCCGAAATACTGTGATTGCGGGTGTGAAAAATACCAGCCAGAGACGGAGGCGGCGGGTGTCATCGCATAACTTTCTGTGATCTGAATGCCTGCGTTCTTGTCGGGTTCAATCAGCTCCCACAGCGTTTTTTTCTCGGTGTGATCAGGACATGCCGGATACCCCGGAGCAGGCCGGATACCTTGGTACTGCTCCGCGATCAGCTGATCATTGCTCAGGTTCTCCTCGGCGGCGTATACCCAGAACTCCGTGCGCACGCGTTGATGCATTCGTTCGGCAAACGCTTCAGCCAATCGATCGGCCAACGCTTTTAGCAAGATACTGCTGTAATCATCGTGATTGTCTTCGAACCGTTGAACATGCTCTTCAATTCCGATGCCCGCTGTGACCGCGAAGGCGCCGATATAATCCTGAATATCGGTCTCAGCCGGAGCGATGAAGTCAGACAGGCACCAGTTTGGTCGCTGTGGTGGCTTCGCTAGCTGTTGCCGCAAATGGTGCAGCACCGTGACGACTTCATCACGCGCTTCATCACTGAACAACAAAATATCATCGTCGAAACTGTTGGCAGGAAAAAAACCGATAACAGCGCGGGCGGTCAACCATTTCTCCTCTACGATTTGTTCCAGCATCTGTTGGGCATCAGCGAACAGATGTTGTGCATGCACGCCGACAACCTCGTCCTGCAGAATATTCGGGTATTTACCGGCCAGTTCCCACGCATGGAAAAACGGGGTCCAATCGATCAATTCTGTCAATTCCTTCAGATCATAGTCATCGAATGTCTTTATGCCGAGAAAAGTCGGGGCAGGTGGCGTGTAATTGTCCCAGTCAGCTTCATAGCCATTGTCGCGCGCCTGTTGCAATGTCACCGTTCTTCTCGTCGACTCGCGTTGTTCGCGCTGATCTCGCATGTGTGCATATTCGAGCTTGATCGAGTTGACGTAGCCTTGACCTCGCTCTTCACTCAACAATTCGCCCGCCACCCCAACAGCACGCGAGGCATCGGGCACATAGACCACCGCACCGGTATAGTTTGGGTCAATCTTGACAGCGGTATGGATTCGAGACGTGGTCGCACCACCAATCAACAGCGGAACAGCCAGGCCCAGACGTTGCATTTCCGCTGCGATGTGAACCATTTCCTCCAGTGACGGTGTGATCAGGCCTGACAATCCGATGATATCCACCTGTTGTTTCTGTGCCTGGTGAAGAATCGTCTCGGCCGGAACCATCACGCCCAGATCGATGATCTCGTAGTTATTACATTGCAGCACGACGCCGACGATATTTTTACCGATATCGTGGACATCGCCTTTGACCGTGGCCATCAATATCCGGCCATTACTGCTGCTGACAGCATCTTTTTCGGCCTCCAGATACGGCATCAAGTAGGCCACCGCCTTTTTCATGACTCGGGCCGATTTGACCACCTGCGGTAGAAACATCTTGCCTTCACCGAACAAATCGCCAACGATATTCATACCATCCATCAATGGGCCTTCAATCACGTGTAACGGCCGTTGCGCCTGCTGCCGCGCTTCTTCGGTATCCTCTTCAATATATTCTGTAATGCCCTTGATCAGCGCGTGCGCCAGCCTGTCATTGACCGGTTTTTCGCGCCAGATTAGGTCTTCCTTGATGCGCGCAGCGGTTCCGTCACCGACATAGGCTGGAGCGAGATCGATCAGCCGGTCGGTGGCTTGCTCTGATCGATTCAGAACGACATCTTCCACAGCATCACGCAACTCGGCAGGCAAGTCATCGTATACGGCTAACTGGCCGGCATTGACGATACCCATATCCATGCCGGCACCGATAGCATGATATAGAAATACCGAGTGAATGGCCTCGCGCACCGGGTTGTTGCCGCGGAACGAGAAAGAAACATTGGAGACACCGCCAGAGATCAAGGCGTGCGGCAGCGTTTGTTTTATCGTTCGCGTCGCCTCGATGAAATCGACCGCGTAATTATTATGTTCTTCAATACCGGTAGCCACCGCGAAGATGTTTGGATCAAAGATAATATCTTCCGGCGGAAAACCCGCTCTCTCAGTCAAGATTCGGTATGAATGGGCACAGATTTCCACCTTGCGCTCAAACGTATCCGCCTGGCCTTGCTCATCAAAAGCCATCACGACAACGGCCGCACCATAGCGTTGAATTTTTTTGGCGTGCTCGAGAAAGACCGACTCCCCTTCCTTCATCGAAATTGAGTTCACAATGCCCTTGCCTTGGGTACAACGCAGGCCTGCCTCTATCACTTCCCACTTCGAGGAATCGATCATTACCGGCACGCGTGATATCTCGGGTTCGGCGGCAATAAGGTTGAGGAAACGTTTCATCACCGCTTCCGCATCGAGCATGCCTTCATCCATGTTGATGTCGATGATCTGCGCCCCATCGTCAACCTGCTGCTGCGCCACTGTCAACGCCTCTTCGTATTGCTGCTCCTTGATCAGACGTTTAAATTTCGCTGATCCAGTGACATTAGTGCGCTCGCCGACGTTAACGAACAACGAGTCGTGGCCAATATTAAAAGGCTCCAGCCCCGACAGGCGGCACTCGACAGGTAGTTGCGGCAACGGCCTGGGTGCCGTGTCTGTGACCGCCGCGGCGAAAGCCCTTATATGATCGGGCGTGGTGCCACAACAGCCGCCAACAATATTCAAAAAACCACTCTCCGCCCATTCCGCGATCGATCGAGCCATATCATCGGCACTCAGATCGTAACCGCCCATTTCATTGGGCAAGCCTGCGTTTGGATGCGCCGAAACATAAAACTGCGAGATGCGCGACATTTCTTCGACATACTGGCGCAAGTCCTCCGGGCCGAGTGCGCAGTTGAGCCCAATCGAAATCGGATCAGCATGGCGTAAGGAATTATAGAAAGCCTCGGTGACCTGCCCCGTCAGGGTACGGCCGGATTGATCTGTGATCGTACCCGATATCATGATCGGTAGCTCGATTGCGTCTTCATCGAACACTAGTTTTACAGCAAAGATAGCCGCTTTAGCGTTCAGCGTATCGAATATGGTTTCGATCAATATGATATCGGCGCCGCCTTCGATCAATCCCCGGGTCGATTCGGCGTAGGCTTCGACCAGCAGTTCAAACGTGATATTCCTGTAACCCGGATCATTGACATCCGGAGAGATCGAACAAGTGCGATTGGTTGGCCCGAGAATACCTGCGACGAAACGCGGCTTGTCCGCGGTCTCAACGGCATCAGCCGCTTCCCGGGCGAGTCTGGCCGCTGCCACATTGATTTCATAACTGATATCTTCCATGGCGTAATCGGACATAGCGATACGTGTTGCGTTAAAGGTGTTGGCCTCAATAATGTCGGCGCCTGCCTCGAGATATCGACTATGGATATCACGAATTACCTCGGGCTTTGTCAGCACCAGTAGATCGTTATTTCCCTTCAGATCAGTTGGCCAGTCGGCAAAGCGCTCGCCTCGATAATCTGCCTCCGTCAGATTACAGCGCTGGATCATCGTACCCATGGCACCATCCAGAATCAGAATACGTTGTTTGAGCAAGTCGAAAAGCTTTGCCCGGCGGTGTTCTCGTGACATGATAAGGATCAAGCAGACTCGGAATTAAAAACGCCGCATTATAACAGCTGCACGCGAGCTAGCCCGCATTTCTCACCAGGATCGCGGGAGCAGGCGCAGGATTCGTGTACGTAAGCGCCGCTCTGGAGCGAAAAGCGTAGCAATAGCTACGGTTTGAGTGAAGAGCAAGCTTACGGACACGAAGACCAGCCTGAACCGTGATAGGCATGCTCGAATAAGACACTGTATGTTTGATCATCCTAGCTTTACTCCATAAGACCAACGCCTTATCAGTATCGGACGCCGCCTGGCGAGAAATGCGAGCTAGCCCGCATTTCTCACCAGGATCGCGGGAGCAGGCGCAGGATTCGTGTTCGTAAGCGCCGCTCTGGAGCGAAAAGCGTAGCAATAGCTACGGTTTGAGTGAAGAGCAAGCTTACGGA
>JABDQW010000102.1 GCA_013042055.1 Gammaproteobacteria bacterium
TCCGCTGTATGGAAATCTTAGCCGAGATGGAGCAACAGGCGCGAGGTGCCTACACCGGTTCGATTGGCTACATCAATAGGGATGGCGATATGGACATCAATATTCTGATCCGCACGCTGGTGCGCAAAGACGATAGCATCAGCTTTCGCGCCGGCGGTGGCATCGTCGCGGATTCCGATGCGCTGCACGAGCTCGCAGAAACGCGCGCCAAAGCCAAGGGTCTGCTGCGCGCGCTTGGTATCAATTAGGGCCTGTTAACACTATGCGGATACTCATCGACGGCGGCGATTTTTTTGCAGGACAAGGCGCACTGAGCGCCGTGTACCTGGTGTACATAAGCGAAAGTGCAACGCAATCCTGCGGAAAAATGGCCCCGTCCCTTCGGGTTGGCCCTCCAATGCGGCCATGCGGCGTTGCGCATCGTTTATTTGGAACAACCAAACCGCGCTCAGCGCGTCTTGCTTGGCTGCATTGGAGAGCCAACGCTGGGCATCCTCATAGTGTTAACAGGCCCTAATGCCGCACAGCAGCACACCTGAGTCTGCTGCGGCGGTTGAACCCGAACCCATCGTCTACCTGAATGGTGAGTACCTGGCGCAGTCACAGGCGAGAGTTTCGGTTCTGGACCGCGGCTTTCTGTTCGGTGACGGCGTCTATGAAGTCATACCCGTTTATGGCGGCAAACCGTTAAGGCTGAACGAGCACCTCAATCGCTTGCAGCGGAGCATGGGCAGGGTCTCAATGAGCGATCCGCTTTCACGGGAAGACTGGAAGGCGGTCTTTCAGGACCTGCTTGACAGGAATCCCGGTGCTGACCGTTCGATCTATTTGCAGGTCACGCGCGGTGCTGCCCCATTGCGCGATTTATCAATCGATGATGACATCCAGCCCACCGTGTTCATTATGGTGAATGCGATCAAGCTGATCGATTACGCCAAAATCGAGGCCGGTATCGAAGCGATTACGGTCGAGGATTTTCGGTGGAAAGCTTGTGACATCAAATCGGTCTCGCTAATCGCCAACGTTATGGTTCGCCTGCTCGCGAACCAGTCGAGTGCTGTCGATGCGATTATGGTGCGTGATGGTTTAGTCACCGAGGCGACAGCGAGTAATGTATTCGTGGTCCACAAAGGTGTGATAGCAACGCCGCCGAATAGTGAGCACCTACTACCGGGGATAACCCGTGATCTGGTGATCGAACTGGCGCAGTCTAACGGATTCGAGCTGATCGAGCGTGATATCCAGGCAAGCGAACTAGTAACAGCCGATGAAATCTGGCTGACCAGCTCAACCCGCGAAATAGCGCCTGTGGTCAAGCTCGACCAGCGGCCTGTTGGCGGTGGTGTCGCTGGTGACAGCTGGAAAAAGATGATCACGCTCTACAAGGAATACAAGCAGGCCTTAAGAAATGGCTGATGAAATCCCCGAAGAACAAGAGAGTCCGCTCAAATTTCCTTGCGAGTTTCCGATCAAAGCAATGGGTCGAGCAACACCTGAGCTGGAAATTGCGGTGCTCGAGATCATGCACCGCCATGTACCTGATTTGGGCGAAGGCGCAGTGAGAACCCGTAAAAGCCGCCAAGGTAACTATTTATCGATCACAGTGACGATACAGGCCAGGAGCCGCGATCAGCTTGATGCGATCTACATGGAGCTCACCGCCTGTGAGCACATCGTATTTGCGATTTAGTCTGTATGTCTCTATAAAATGATGCCATATGGTTCATGTGTTCAATCTCACCCGCGACAGGTAAACCCGGCTATGGCTTCACGCGTATCCAAGCTGGGATTGCAGCCCTATCTGCCGGTTTGGCAAGACATGCAGCGCTTTACCGATCAACGCAACGATGCGACGGAGGATGAGCTCTGGTTGCTACAGCACCCGCCGGTCTATACCTTGGGTAAAAGCGGTAAAACCGAACATGTACTCGATTCAGGAGATATACCGGTCGTTCAATCGGATCGAGGTGGCCAGGTCACGTACCATGGCCCGGGCCAGATCATTGTCTATACGCTGCTCGATTTGAAGCGTATGCATATAGGGATTCGAGAACTGGTAACGCGCATCGAAAACAGTGTCATTGCGCTGCTCGACGACTATGCCGTCAACGCCTGTGCAAGACACGATGCGCCTGGTGTCTATGTTGAGGGCAAAAAAATAGCTGCGCTGGGTCTGCGCGTCAGAAAAGGCTGTTGTTTCCACGGTGTGGCGTTGAATGTGGATATGGACCTGGAACCTTTTGAGCGGATCGATCCTTGCGGTTATCAAGACATCGAGGTCACGCAGCTGTCTGCGCTGGTTGCTGCTCTCGACTTCAGCCAGGTCGAGGAGCAGCTGCTGGCCCATCTGAAATGCCAATTCCTGTAGAATATAGCGATGGCAAAGAATCCTGATCAAAAGCGCGGCACGTCAGCTGGCGGCAAGCCTTTTGACACTCAGCGTGGCATCAAATATAAAGGTGCCGAGAAGGTCGCGCGCATACCGGTCAAGGTGGCGCAGCGCGAGCAGCGCCTGCGAAAACCCGTTTGGATTCGAGCGAAGTCACCGTTTCATCCCAATGTAGCAAAACTCAAATCCGTACTGCGCGAACAGAACCTGCATACGGTATGCGAGGAGGCGGCGTGCCCAAACCTGGGTGAGTGTTTTGGTAAAGGAACCGCAACCTTCATGATCATGGGCGATATCTGTACCCGCCGCTGTCCATTCTGCGACGTCGGTCATGGCCGCCCCTTACCGTTGGATCTTGGTGAGCCTGCCAAGCTGGCCAATACGATCAAAGCCATGGCATTGAGTTATGTGGTGATTACGTCAGTGGATCGTGATGATCTGCGTGATGGTGGAGCCTCGCATTTCGTTGCCTGTATCGAACAGGTGCGCGCAATAAACCCAGACATCGAAATTGAGATTCTGGTACCGGATTTTCGCGGCCGCATGGAGGTGGCACTTGAAATCATGCGCAGTCAACCGCCAGATGTGTTCAATCACAATCTTGAAACCGTGCCACGTTTGTACAAACAATGCAGGCCTGGGTCTGATTATCAGTGGTCACTGGATCTGCTGCGGCAGTTCAAACTGGCGCGGCCTGACATACCGACGAAATCTGGCTTGATGTTAGGTCTGGGGGAAACCATCGACGAAGTCGTCGATGTGATGCGTGATATGCGTGCTCACAATGTGGATATGCTCACACTGGGCCAATACCTGCAACCCAGCAAGCACCATCTACCGGTTATGCGCTACGTCAACCCGGAAGAGTTCGATGCCTTGTATCAAACTGCAACGCAGTTGGGCTTCGCGCAGGTCGCCAGCGGACCAATGGTGAGATCTTCGTATCATGCTGATTTGCAGGCCCATGGCAAATTTAGGCCCTAACCCGCATTGCTCACCAGGCGGCGTTGATTACCGATGAAATACTAATCCAGCGGCCGATGAACTCAAATGCACACAAAATTTTTGAGGGTGGTTTTGGTCCGCAAATGAACGCAAATAAACGCTAATTTTTTAAAGGTAGAGCTGAACACGCATTGATGTAAGCCGCTATAGATTGAGGCTGTTAGGTAAAAATACAGATGAATATTCTTAGTTTAATATTTCTCCCACGATCGCGAAGATCATATACCAATAACATTCGCGTGTATTTGCGGACTTAAAACGCCTGCTCCCGTGATCCTGGTGAGAAATGCGGGTTAATTTATAAAAATCCTGATGGTGTTTTAACAGATCAATCCAACGTGCTACTATGAAATATTTTTTTAAAATCGTCCGTCTTGTGTTGCAGCCGATTATCTTGTTGATCGATCGACTGACGCGTCCGGCCTGGCCGAAACGCAGCCAGCAGGAGCAAGCGTTGCTAGATGACAAAACGTCGAACCTCGCTTTGTATCAGTTCCATAGCTGCCCATTTTGCGTCATAACCCGGCGAACCTTACGCAGATTGGGCCTGAATATCGAACTGCGTGATGCGCAGAATGATCCGCAGTGGCGTCAGGAGCTGATCGAGCAGGGCGGCAAGCGACAGGTGCCCTGTCTACGTATCCACAATGAAGATGGCAGGGTCGAGTGGCTGTACGAATCGAAAGACATCAGACGTTATCTCGAGCAACAATACGGTGATACGGCTTAGCCCGTATTTCTCGCCAGCGGGGTTAGTCAAAAACTTTAGCCGCAAAACACGCAGAAGACGCGAAAGGATTGATATAGCGCGCAAGAAAGCTCTCTTCCGCTGCTGAGAAGAAAACGGATTGATGATTTTCTGTTGCGCGCTACGCTTTCCATAATCTTAGCTTCGCGCTATTTGCGTGTTTTGCGGCTAGCTGTGTAATGCGCTTTTTATCGAGCGGATGGGTGCGCTGCAGCATGTGGGTTAAACCTAGATTCCGCAGTTGAACACAGAATTAGCGCTGTTCCTCAAGCGTCAGGGCAAGGCGCGACTTGCAGCTAATGGCCTTAGTCCTTAGCAAAATTTGCAACGCCGCCATGGCGCTTGAGGGCGGCGATAAACTGTGTAGCGACTCACCAGTTGGGTGAGTGTCACCTACTGCACAACTCTTCGAAAAATCATAGAGTTATGGAGCGGTAGTAGCGGTCAACTGCGGAATCTAGGTTAAATGGTTTGATGATCACGCCGCCTGCGTCTGGTCAGCTGCTGACGGCCATGCGCAATAGGCCGGCGACGCTGACAGCATCGGTTATTTCGCCGTCGATGACGAGCTGGATCGCCTCGGCGAGCGGCAGCTGCATCAGTTGCAGGTCTTCCGTTTCTTCGAATTCAGTGTCGCCCTGGGTCAGGCCGGTAGCAACATAGACGATGCCTTGTTCATCGGTGACCGAGTTCGACAAGTGCAGATGCACCAATACCCGCCAGTTGTCCGCGCTGAGTCCGGTCTCCTCACGCAATTCACGTTTAGCTGATTCCAGCGGATCGATGTGCAGAGGCCCGCCGCCCATCGGTATTTCCCAGGAGTAGCAGTCCGGCACATAGCGGTATTGGCCAACCAGCCAAGTGTTGTTGTCTTCATCCAGCGGGATAACGCCTATCGCGATGTTCTTGAACAGTATTTTCCCATAGTGTGAGAGGCCGCCTCCTGGGTTTATGACAGCGTCTTCATCTACGCAGAACCAAGGGTTCTCGTACAGACGCTTGTTGCTCCGTTGTTTCCACGGATTCGGCAGTGTTTCCAGTTTCGGTGCTTCCGGCTTTTCCAAGTTCACCTCAGTATTCTACGTTTGATGCTGCTCTGGTTTGTCGCGTCGCTGTTGGCAGGTCGCTTTTGACTCTCGGCCTTGCCATTTGATGCGGGCGATGTATGGCCAGGCACGAGCGTTTCGATCGAGTACAGATGGATGCCAATGTTGTTCATCGCCAGGGCGATATCGTAATCCGTCTGCAGCTTCATCCAATAGGCCGGATCGGTGCCTAAATACCTCGCCAGGCGCACCGCGGTATCAGCGGTGATTGCGCGTTTACCCAGCACGATCTCATTGATGCGCCGCGGCGGTACCTGAATCGCGCGCGCGAGGCGGTTCTGACTCAGATTGAGTGGCTGCAGAAACTGATCATCAAGTGTTTTGCCGGGATGGTGCCATGCCATGTCAGGACTATAACGGACTGCGTTATATAACGCAATACGTTATATAACATGCGCATAGAGTAGAGCTTA
>JABDQW010000106.1 GCA_013042055.1 Gammaproteobacteria bacterium
CCCCCCCTTTCCTGTAATCATTATCTCTTCGCGCTTTGTTACAGGTAACAGCAAGGCAGACCAGATAAGGCAGAATGACCAGCAAATGGCCAGCTAGCCCGCATTTCTCACCAGGATCGCGGGAGCAGGCGCAGGATTCGTGTTCGTAAGCGCCGCTCTGGAGCGAAAAGCGTAGCCATAGCTAGGGTTTGAGTGAAGAGCAAGCTTACGGACACGAAGACCAGCCTGAACCGTGATAGGCATGCTTGAATAACACGCTGTATTTTTGACTATCCAGGCTTTGTTCCATAATGCCAGTGTCTTATCAGTATCCTGTGCCGCCTGGTGAAAAATGCGGGTTAGCCCGCATTTCTCACCAGGATCGCGGGAGCAGGCGCAGGATTCGTGTTCGTAAGCGCCGCTCTGGAGCGAAAAGCGTAGCCATAGCTACGGTTTGAGTGAAGAGCAAGCTTACGGACACGAAGACCAGCCTGAACCGTGATAGGCATGCTCGAATAACACGGTGTATTTTTAATCATTCGAAATTTTCTCCAAAGGGCCAAGGCCTAAACGGAATACTACGCCGCCTGGTGAGAAATGCGGGCTAGGCTGTGGTTATTTTCGATTGCACAGAAATTCCGTTTCCCAGTGCCAGGCTGTCGAAATGATGGACTCAATACTGTTGTATTTGGGCTGCCAGCCCAACTGTTGTTGAGCAAGACTCGAATCTGCAACCAGTACGGCGGGATCACCTGGTCTGCGGGCGTCTTGAGTCACGTTGATGTCTTTGCCGGTGATTTTACGTACGTTGTCTATCACCTGTTGTACTGAGAAACCCTGGCCGTTGCCGAGATTGTAACGGGCGCTGCTGCCGGTCTGCTGCATGTATTCGAGTGCCAAAGCATGCGCTGTACACAGATCAATGATATGAATGTAGTCGCGGATGCAGGTGCCATCCTCGGTTGGGTAATCATTGCCAAAAACCCGGATGGTCGGGCGACGTCCGGAGGCGGCTTGCAGTATTAGTGGTATTAGATGGGTTTCAGGTTGGTGGCGCTCACCCAGCTCGCCATCTGGATCGGCGCCAGCGGCATTGAAATAGCGCAGGCAGGTTGATTTTAAGCCATAGGCGTTCTCGTAATCCTGCAAGATATGCTCGACCATCAGTTTTGAACGACCATACGGGTTGATCGGGTTTTTGCTGTGCGACTCATCGATCGGTGTGTAGTCAGGTTCTCCGAATATGGCCGCGGTCGAAGAAAAGATGAAGTATTCGATGTCATGTTGAACCATGGCGTTAAGCAATACCGTCGTATTGATGACATTGTTTCTGTAGTACTTTGCAGGATCACGTACCGATTCGGCGACTTCGATGAATGCAGCGAAGTGCATCACGGCGTCAATGTCATAATTACTAAAGATATGATCGAGTACGGATGGGTCGCCTAGATCGCCTTCGGCAAATTCACCGTATTTAATGGCATCTCGATAACCGCAGCTGAGGTTGTCTAGCGTAACGACAGCGTTGCCGGTGTTTGCCAGCTGTTTGACCATGTGTGAGCCGATATAGCCGGCGCCGCCAACGACAAGGATATTCATGCTGATGTCCTATATAACATGATGTTGCAAATAGAAAAAAGCTGTTGAGCTAGAGTATGCATCAACAACGTATAATAGTCACAGGATTTTACACGAACCAGTATTTATCTGTTGATATCGTCGTGGGTTGGAGATGGCGTCATCAATACGACTCGATTGTTGCGCAACTAACTTGCGTTTCTCACCAGGATCACGGGAATATCGTAGGGCGCGCCATGCGCACCGCGAATCTTCGGTTTGTTGGACTGTTCCGGTGCGCACGGCGCACCCTACGATCTGCTGGGCAGGCTCCACTCTCGGCGGCTGGTAGTCCATTGAACGCGAAGAATGGAGTGATATTTACGACCAGGTTGGTTAATATGGTGTCAGAAGTCCACGCCGCCATCGGTTAAAATGACGAGGATCGTTTGTCATGCTGCCACAGAAGCTGTACGAATTGCTTCCTTATCTCTACATACTCACCGGTATCATCAGTGCCAGTTTGGTCGATTCCATGGTTGTGCGAATATCATCTATCTTACTGATTCTCGCCGGTGTTTTTGTGTTTATCATGCGCAGGAGCTATAGGAAATCGATAAAGAAAAGACTCGATGTCGATCAGATGATGATGATGAAACCATCTGTGCCTGATGTCTATGTACGCCGTTCCGGTATCGAGCGTCGTGGTCGAACGGACGTAGAATGGCCTATTTCTGATGCTACAGGTGACAAAATCCGTTACGAGCGCAGATCGGGCGAGCGTCGGGCATCGCAATGCTAACCTGCGTGTCTCGCCCTCTGGTGAGACATGCGGGCTGGCCCGCATGTCTCACTTGCGCTATTCCAGAAAACCAGACCAATCTTGCTGGTCATCACCAAAGACGAAGAAAAACGGATTCAACAGGCTATCCTTGGTGTTGTATTGCAGCTCACTCATGTCCGTTTTAGTAACATAGCCACCCGCTTGCTCAACAATGCATTGTGCGGCTGCGGTGTCCCATTCTGATGTCAGGCCCAGGCGCGGGTAAAGATCGGCTTTACCTTCAGCAACCAGGCAGAATTTGAGTGAACTACCCATACTCAACATGTCGATCTGATCATAACTGGAAGTGAGCCTGTTCATGTATTGCTGCATCTCTTCCGAGCCGTGTGAGCGGCTGCCGGCAACCGTCAGTTTGTTGGTCTGAAGACGTTTTACGGCAATAGTTTGCGGACTGTCGCCGTGTTCGGATTTGAACGCGCCACCACCGTTATAGGCGAAGTAGTCGATATCCAATACTGGTACATGGATGACACCCAGTACGCTTCTATGGTGGTCGATCAAAGCGATATTGACAGTAAATTCGCCATTGCGTTTGATAAATTCGCGAGTGCCATCGAGCGGGTCGACCAGCCAATAAACCGTCCATTGACTGCGTTGATCAAATGGTAGCGTGGCCGACTCTTCCGATAGTACTGGGATATTTGGTGTCAGCTTCGATAGCGCATCTATGATCGTATCGTGGGATGCCATATCCGCATTGGTCAGCGGTGACTTGTCATGCTTGTGTTCGATATTAAAGTCAGTGTTATAGATCTGTAAAATTTTACGGCCAGCTTCGCGTGCAATCTCGACGCAGCGGTTGCATAACATTTCGAGGTCTAGAGATTCTGTCATGTTGTAATCCTGCCTGGTACAATCTTGTTGATGAATTTTTCGGAGTATTCTACCGCATATGGCCTTACCCGATCTCACTGAAATCACTACGGTTCTGCTGGATCTGGATGGAACCTTGCTCGATCTGCATTTTGATAATCATTTTTGGCTCGAATATGTACCCGTTTGCTATGCAAACCATCATCATATTCCATTGGACGAAGCGCATACTATTCTGATGCAACGCTATAGGGATGTTCGTGGTAGTCTGGATTGGTATTGTGTTGAGTTTTGGACAAGAGAACTAGGTCTTGATATCGAACAGTTGAAGCGGGAGGTGGCACACAAGATTGCGGTGCATCCCTTTGTGCATGATTTTCTGCAATCGGCCCGAGATCATGGCAAATACGTTGTATTGGTCACCAACGCGCATCCCGCCAGTCTCGACATCAAGATGGAGAAAACCGAACTGGTTGGCTATTTCGATCGCATTGTGACGTCACACCAGTTGGGCCTGGCCAAAGAGCAAGATGGATTCTGGGAGAAGTTGCAGGCCATCGAGCCTTACGATCCTGAGGCCACATTGCTCATCGATGATAATCATGAAGTGCTTGAGTGTGCTGAGCGCTATGGTATTAAGCATCTGCTGGCAATACATCGGCCGGACAGCCTAGGTGAGGACAAGTCACATCACCGCTACCATGCGCTG
>JABDQW010000108.1 GCA_013042055.1 Gammaproteobacteria bacterium
CAGCGCAGGGTGTATCGGTCGAGACATGTTCGCGAGACGTTTTGCAGAAGAAAAGTTCCCACCACAAGCACCAGGGGGTGGTCGCCAGAATCCGTGCCCGTGAGACGTCGCAGCCGGATTTACTGGATATCTTGTCGAAGCCGGAATTGCTATTGCTGGTGCTGGATGGTGTCCAGGATCCGCACAACCTGGGCGCCTGTCTGCGAACTGCTGACGCCTGTAGTGCCGATGCTGTGATCGTATCCAGAAACCGATCGCCGGGGCTGACCGCGGTGGTTCGCAATGTCGCCAGTGGTGCTGCGGAGACGACACCGTTCATTCAGGTGTCCAACCTCGCGCGCGCGCTGCAACAGTTGAAGGATCACGACGTCTGGGTCGTGGGTGGCGCCGGTGAAGCCGCGACCAGCCTGTACGACAGCACAGCGACCCAACGGCTTGCGATCGTCATGGGCTCGGAAGGGCGGGGCCTGCGCCGATTAACGCGGGAAAGTTGCGATGAGCTGGTGTCTATACCGATGCAGGGGCATGTCGAAAGCCTGAATGTTTCGGTCGCTACCGGCATTTGCCTGTTCGAATACCGGCGTAAACAGCGCTTGCAGCATGCCCCATAAACTCAGCCTCGTTGTTCCGGGCCTGTGTGGTCCTGTCCCCACTCTCGACGGCTTCGAAGCGTCGGCCAGACCGTTGCTCGAACTGCTGCGGCCTTTGCGCAAGCAAAAAATATCCGTTGCAGATGAAGCTGAATTACTGGCGGACTTGTTCGGCCTGAGTATCCATTCGCCGTTTCCGTACGCGGCGCTCGCGTCGTTGTCCTGCGGTCTCGATGCGGGCGACGACTGCTGGCTACATGCCGATCCAGTCAACCTGCAGGTCGATATGCAGCGTGCGGTGCTTAGTGATGCGCAGACCTTAGGCATACGAGACCACGAGGCCGAAAAACTGGTTGAACAGATCAACAGTCATATTGCCGAGGATGGCCTGAGCGTGACCATGGCCGATGCCAACAATTGGTTCATACAACTGGATAACTGCGATTTGCGGACGACGCCGCTCAAGCAAGCCGTTGGCCGGAATATCAATGCCCTGATGCCGACAGGCGCGGGTGCGGCAACGTGGAAACGGATGTTGACGGAAATCCAGATGCTGATGCATATGAGCGACGTCAATCAACAGCGCGAGCAGAGAGGGCTGCCAGTGATCAACAGCCTTTGGTTCTGGGGCGAAGGGCGCTTACCGCGGCCGGGCAACTGCGATCTCACGCACGTCTATGCCGATGATGCGGTCACCGCGGGTTTGGCCCAGCTTGAGCGCATCGACCATTCGACGTTGACCGATCCGTTGGTATTGGCCCATACGATGAAACACGACGGTCATTCGTTGGTATCGCTGCAGCAGCTGGTCGAGCCGCTCAGCTACGCGGATGTGACAGCCTGGTTGGAAGCGATGCGCGAGCTGGTCGATGACTGGCTGAAACCCTTAATCGATACCGCCCGTAGCCTGGATTCCGATGTCAGTATTTATCCTTGCAATGGGCTGCGTTATCATCTCGGCCAAAACAATAAATTTGAACTCAGCAAACTGATGTTCTGGAAAAAGGACCGTCTGCAGGATTATGTCGATACACAATAGAGCCAGAAGAATACACCGCCGCGACCAAGCGATATCTGAGGAACTGCGCCAGGCGACATTGCATCCAATCCTAAAACGCATCTACGCGAATCGCGCTATCGACCAACTGTCGCAGGTGGATTATTCGCTGGCACGGCTGCTCAATTATGCTCAACTCAAAGGCATCGATGCTGCAGCGCATCTGATTGCCGACGCGGTCAGTAACGATCAACGACTCTTGATCATCGGCGATTACGATGCCGATGGCGCCACCAGCACCGCGCTCGTGCTCCGTGCACTACACCGTTTTGCGGCACGGCACGTGGACTATCTGGTACCCAACCGGTTTGAATACGGTTATGGCCTGACGCCGGAGATCGTGGCGGTGGCAAAAGACTACGCGCCGGATATGCTGATCACGGTAGACAACGGAATTTCCAGTATGGATGGCGTCGAGGCCGCGAAGCAGCATGATATCAAGGTCGTCATCACCGATCATCATTTGCCGGGCCGACAGTTGCCCGGAGCCGATGCCATCGTAAATCCCAACCAGCCCGGTTGTCCGTTTCCCAGCAAGTCGATCGCCGGTGTGGGTGTCGCTTTCTACGTGATGCTGGCTGTGCGAGGGGTATTGAGAGCGCGGGGCTGGTTCGATCAGCAGCGTCAGGAACCGAATATGGCCGAACTGCTCGATTTGGTCGCTCTGGGCACGGTGGCCGATGTGGTACCGCTGGATGAAAACAATCGTATTCTGGTTCAACAGGGCATCAGACGCATCCGCGCCGGCAAAAGCTGTGCGGGGATCAAGGCCTTGTTCCAGGCCGCTGGCAAGGACATCGGCGCTTGCAGCAGTATCGATCTCGGTTTTTTTATCGGCCCCCGGTTGAATGCCGCGGGCAGGCTGGAAGACATGTCGGCCGGTATCGAATGCCTGATCACGGGTTCGGCATCGGTGGCCGAGACCATCGCTGCCGAGCTGAACGAGTTGAACAGCCAACGCAAACAGATCGAACAGGGTATGTTGACCGAGGCGTTGGCGGACATGGAAGCGCTGCTGGTCACGCTGAATACAGAGCAGTTACAGGCGGGTGTTTGTCTGTACAGCGGCGACTGGCACCAGGGTGTCATTGGCCTGCTGGCCTCGAGAATCAAGGAACGTTATCATCGGCCCGTTATCGCTTTTGCCGATGCCAATGATGATAACGACAGTGACGAGATCAAAGGATCGGCGCGTTCGATTCGGGGTTTACATATACGCGATGTGCTCGATACCATTGCCAGCCGACACCCGGGCTTGATCCAAAAATTCGGTGGCCATGCCATGGCGGCGGGTCTCAGCATCCGCAGGCGCGATTTCGAGACTTTCAAGCAGGCATTCCAACAGGAAGTGGCGACGCTGCTATCCGCGGACGAGCTCGAAGAAGTGGTCGAGACGGATGGCGGTATCGAGGCCGAGCAGTTGTCACTGGAGACGGCGCACGTCATCGAAACCGCCGGACCCTGGGGTCAGCATTTTCCGGAACCCGTGTTCGACAATCAGTTCGAAGTGCTCAACTGGAAAGTGGTCGGCGACAAGCATTTGAAAATGCGGCTGCGGCTGAATCAGGCTGACAAGACGGTGGATGCCATCGCGTTCAATACCCTCGCAGAGGAACTGCCGTCAACTGAACAAATACACGTTGCTTATCGGATGAATGTAAACGAGTTCAGAAATAACCGAAGCCTGCAGCTGATCGTCGATTGCATTAACGCGTCATGAATATCTACCCGTTGTTGCGCGCCGTGTTGTTCATGTTCGAACCCGAACGGGCGCACGCGCTTTCGATGGCTGCTTTGGAACTCGTATACCGCTTGAAGTTGTCTCGGCTGTTATTCGGGCGCAGGCGGTCGGTACCGGTGAACGTGTTGGGATTGACGTTTCCCAATGCGGTAGGCCTCGCCGCAGGATTGGACAAGAACGGTGATCACATCGATGCACTGGCCGCCTGCGGTTTCGGCTTTATCGAAATTGGCACGGTAACGCCAAGAGCGCAACCTGGTAATCCTAAACCGCGGGTGTTTAGACTGGTAAAGGATGATGCGCTGATCAATCGCATGGGTTTTAACAACGACGGTGTTGATCATCTGGTTGAGCGGGTGAAAGCGAGTAAACGGGACTGTATTATCGGCATCAACATCGGTAAAAACCTCGATACGCCGCTCGAGCTCGCGGTTGATGATTACGTGCGCGCTTTTCAGCGTGTCTATCCGTACGCGGATTACGTGACGGTGAATATCTCATCACCCAATACGCCGGGGTTACGCGACCTGCAACACGGCGAACAACTCAGGCAGCTATTGCATACACTCAAGCAACAACAGCAGCAGCTCGCGCAGCAATACCAGCGCTACAAACCCTTGCTGGTGAAGATTGCGCCGGATCTTAGCGACGACGATATCAGCGATCTGGCCCGCACCCTGATCGATAACGGCATCGACGGTGCGATCGCGACCAACACCAGCAACCAGCGCCCCGATCTCACATCAGCCGCATTTGCGTCGGAGCAGGGTGGCTTGAGCGGTCGACCGATACGGCAGCAAGCCGATCATGTGTTGAGCGTGTTGCTGCGTGAACTCGATGGCAAAATGCCGGTGATTGCGGTCGGCGGCATCATGTCGGCGGCCGATGCGCAACGCAAGTTGCAGGCAGGCGCCTCCCTGGTGCAGCTCTACACCGGCTTCATCTATTCCGGTCCAGCGTTGATTTCGTCCATTTTGAAAGAAATGTAAATTCGAGTGATTTTTTCTCGCTTAATGCAGAAAGACGACCTATATTAGCTATAACTAAAAAGCAGCAACTGATCCTAAAATCTTATTATTCAATAAGATAGAAATTCCAAAAGCGAAAAATTCCAAAAAAACTCAAATGACTAGCGCTGCAGGGGCCGGCGTTGGCATGCTCATTTGCGGATAAATTATTGTGTTAAATCTTAAATTTGCATTAATTATAGTTCACATCGGGCTTTTACTCAGACGGCGGGTTCTGCGTCATCGCGACTGCTTGCAACGCGCGCAGCTAGTTGTTCACGCATCCGTCCGCAAAACCGTGTGGTCATATAAAATCGGCGGCCTATGTTGCTGTCGAAGTCGCAGACCGATCCGGCTGTTGCTAGCTTTGTCTGCTATGCGAGCAGTACCAGCGTTCGGTGTTCGTGCGACGCATCTGCGCTCGCAAGCTACAGCTAATGTACACAATTCAATGGTGCTGTCTTGAGCGAGCGACTCTATCTATTCCTCATCGGGGCCTGCATTCTGCTGGCCTTGTATCTAACGAATAATTATTTGATCTATGGGCTTTCACTGTTCCTGCTATTGGAAGGCATCAGCGGTATTCGTCTAACCCTGCTGATTCAAAAGGCGAGACGTGTATCGCTTGATGCAGACATGGTCGTTTCTGAGAGTCAGACGCGATTTGGTATAGACGTTTTGAGTGCCTGGCGAGTATTTGTTGCGATCGTAATGCTGTCATCGTATCTACTGATACACGAATACGGATATGAGATGTTGTGGTTTATCCCGTGGTTTATGGGCTTTTCCATCATGGGAGCGGGGGCAACCAGGGTTTGTCCTGTGTTGTTCTGGCTGCATCGAGTCGGGTTCAAATAACCAAGAGAGCGGTATGCAAAAAAAAACTTATTCGTTTCAAGCAAAACTGCCAGCACGAATTACCGGCATCGTTTTCTGGGGGCTGGTGTTCATCGGTTTGTTGATTTCGGTTTTCATACTCGAAGATGCTGAGAACGAGCTCTATGCCGTCAATAAAGCCAACTCCCACATGGTTGCGTATGCCCTCGACAGCATCGTTAAAAAACAGAATGAAGCAGCTGTGCTGGAAAATTCAGCAGTCAGGATAGAACAACAACTAAATCGCTTGCGGCATGAAATGGGTTTTACCTCCGTCGTGCTGTCCGAAGACAACAACGAGTACGTATACGGTGAAAGGAATATCGATGACGATGTATTCCCGTATTCCATCTACTACTACCCGAAAGGGTCGAATCAGCTAAAAACAATTACAGCGCTGGTCTATTATCCGAACCAATCGAAACAAGTGACACAGATTCGCAAAAATATGCTGCTGACGATTGGTTTGTCAGTATTCGTGTTCGGTCTTGTGCTGCAGCAGATATTGCACCATGTACTATCCCTTCCGTTTCTGAAGATGGTCAATACGGCGAGCGCTTTTTCCAGTGGCGATGAGTCGGTACGTTTTAACGATAAACGTAACGATGAATTCGGTTATCTGGCTGGTTTCATCAATAATGCGATTGAGTCGATCTTGACCACGCAGACGCAGTTACGAGAAGCGTTAAAGCGCGCAGAAACGTCTGAAATAGAACTTTCGCATCAAAAGGAAATGGCGGAGGTCACGCTGCATTCGATTACGGATTCCGTGATCACCGTCGACCTCAACGGTGTCATTCAGTACATTAATCCGGCAGCAGAACTGCTTTTTGATACGACTAATCAACAGGCGCATGGACAACAGATCGATGATCTGGTCCGGATCACCAGTGAATCGTCGGGTGAGCATGCCAGCGATCCGCTCAGTGATTGTTTCAATCAACTCAAGAGCATTCACTTGCCAGAGCATGCTTCTTTGGTTGCAGGTCACAATAGGGTGATCGCCATCGAGGCGTCCGTCACCCCGATGAAAAACAACGAAGGCGATACTATCGGCGCTGTTATGGTTATCCAGGATGTTAGCCACACCCGCAAACTGACGCGCCAGTTATCTTATCAGGCCAGTCACGATATGCTGACCGGCTTGTACAACCGCCTCAAGTTCGAGGAATGTCTGGAAGACGCTTTACTGAACGTCAAAGAAGAACAGCGAGTGCATACTCTGTGCTACCTCGATCTCGATCAGTTCAAGTTGGTGAATGACACCTGCGGTCATATTGCAGGCGACGAGCTGCTGCGCCAGTTACCTGATCTATTCCATAAAGTATTACGCAGCGGTGACATCGTCGCGCGACTGGGCGGCGATGAATTCGGTATCTTATTGGAGAACTGCGAAATAGACCGTGCAACCATGCTGGCCGATAAGATCAGGCAGGAAATCAAGGAGTTCAGGTTTGTTTGGGAGGATAAGGTATTTACGATTGGTGTCAGTATTGGTGTCGTTGGCATCGATGAAAACATGACTGATATTTCGAAAGTCTTGAGTTCGGCGGATGTGGCCTGCTATGCGGCGAAGGATTTGGGGCGAAACCGTGTGCATGTCTATGAGTGTTCCGACGAACTGGTGTCGGAGCGGCAGGGTCAGATGCACTGGACCGGCCGCATCACCCGCGCGATGGAAGACGACCGTTTCCTGTTGTATAGCCAACCGATTGTCGGCTTCTCCAGTGACAGTCACGAACATTTGGAAGTGTTGCTGAGGATGGTTGACGAGAATGGGAGTATTGTACCGCCCGGTGCGTTCATACCGGCCGCGGAACGCTACAACTTGATGACGGGCATCGATCGCTGGGTCATCAGAGAGGTGTTCAAATTGATCGCCAATGATTATCGCGCACACCCGCAACGACGCTCGGACAAAGTCATCTCCATCAACCTGTCGGGAGATTCGCTCAGCGATGACGGTCTCTACGACTACATTATTTCATTGAAGCACGAGTTCGGAATTTCCTTGAGTAACGTCTGTTTCGAAATCACTGAAACCGTTGCGATATCCAATCTGGTTAAAGCGACCGCATTGATCAATGAGTTGAAGAAATACGGCTGTCGTTTCTCGCTGGATGATTTTGGCAGTGGGCTGAGTTCGTTTGCCTATCTGAAGAATTTACCGGTGAATTACCTCAAAATTGATGGTTCATTCGTCAAAGACGTCAGTCGAGATCCCGTCGATCGGGCCATGGTCGTTTCAATCCAACAGATGGGCAGCGTGATGCAACTCGACACGATTGCTGAATGGGTCGAAGACGAGGAAACTCTGAATACGCTCTGGGAGATCGGGGTCGACTATGTCCAGGGTTATCATCTTGGGCAGCCGGAAGCGATCAAGAGGGAGGAGCCGGCGCTGAAGCGATGCGCCGTGTCCTGACATCCGTTAGCTGACGCCAGTATGGATTAGTCCAGGCTATAAAATCTGTATTTACCGCAGAGACGCGGAGGCGCAGAGTAGAGCAAAGCCAATTCGTGGTAACAGACCATCCTTTGGAACATCCGGGCTAGCCCGCATTTCTCACCAGGATCACGGGAGCAGGCGCAGGAGCGGCTTCAGTCTTCAT
>JABDQW010000110.1 GCA_013042055.1 Gammaproteobacteria bacterium
GACTTCACCGATGTACCGGACCCATACTACGGCGGTGCCCGAGGATTTGATACGGTACTCGATCTCGTTGATGATGCCGCAGAAGGTCTGTTACAGCATTTGATCCACAAAAACCTCGTCTAGCCCGTATATCCCACCAGGGATATACGGGCTAGTCGTACTCACCTGCAGATGCCGCTTTCTCTGGTTTCGACGTCGCCGCTGACACGTCTTTCTCGTGACTACGCGCCGTTGATTGACTTGTTGGCTCTTGTTTGGCGACCGCTGGCTTGGTAGCTTCGACCGTTGACTCTTTGTTACCTGGTTGCCGTGATGGCGACTCACTAGCTGCCGTTGGTTTGCTCGGCGCCGGCTCGTTTTCAGCGACTGGCTTTTCCTGCTTCCGTCGGGGAGATGCCGATGCGCTGACCGACTCCTGCTTGCGGTCGGCAGGCGCTGCTTCCGCGGCTGTTTTCTCCTGCTTTGCTTGCGCAGGTCTGGACTCGCTGCTCGGTTCTGGCTTCTGTGCCACCGGTTTAGTCTGCGCTACCTGCGGCTGCTCCTGCGTCTCATTGGCTTGCCGGGCCTCGGCCTGACGCTGTCTACCGGATCCACGCCTACCGCGGCCTCCACGACGGCCACGGCTCCTCGGTTTGCTTTCAGTCGCTTTTTCCCTGGACTCGGTCACTTGATCTGTGGTTTTGGTTTCTGCTTTAGCTTTGGTCTCGGCTTTGGGCTTGGCTTTGGCCTCCGCTTTTTTCTGGATCTTGCCACCTTGTTGGCCACTCTGCTTCGCGCCTCGACGCCTGGATTGCTGCTCGCCACGCTGGGCACCTTTCTGTCCCTGGGCAGGCTTGCGTCCGCCACGACTACGCCCTTGGCCAGTCTGGGTCTGGGCTTTACCGCCACGACCCTCGCGCCGCGCCGGGGCGTTCGCCCTCGATTCGCTAACTTTCGTGCTTTTAGCCTCACTCTTGCTGTCATCACTGGTGAACAGTGAAACAATTTTCGTCAGCAAACCGCCCGATGGCTGCACCGTGGGCAGCGGTGCCGGGCGCGATGGAACAACCGCGGTAACAGCCGGTTGCTCCGGTTGAATCACCTTTTCTTTGTAATCGGCCGGGTTGTAATGTTCACCGACATCTTCGACCTGTTTGTAGCTGGCTACTTCACTGCCTTCGTCAATGTCACTCTTGCGAATACGTTCTACGCGATACTGCGGTGTCTCCAGCGTCGAGTTAGCGATGACCACCATCCTGATACCGGTCTGCTGTTCGATTTCGTTGATCGCTTTGCGCTTTTCATTGAGCATGTATGTCGCGACATCCACTGGCACATGCACGTCAACACGTGCTGAATTTTCCTTTAGCGCTTCCTCCTCCATGATTCGTATCAGTGACAAAGCGAGCGATTCGACGGTTCGAATCGTGCCATGCCCGATACAACGCGGGCAAACTATTTGAGTGGATTCGCCCAACGACGGTTTCAAACGTTGACGAGACATTTCCAGTAAGCCAAATCGGGATATGCGTCCGATCTGAACGCGGGCGCGATCGATCTTGACCGCATCACGCAAACGGTTCTCGACTTCACGCTGGTTTCGTGTGGTCACCATATCGATAAAATCGATCACGATCAGCCCGCCGAGATCGCGCAGACGCAGCTGGCGCGCGATTTCATCGGCTGCCTCGAGATTGGTGTTGAGTGCAGTTTCTTCGATATCGCCGCCGCGGGTAGCGCGTGCCGAGTTGATATCGATCGACGTTAGCGCTTCGGTATGGTCGATCACGATCGCACCGCCGGAAGGCAATTGCACCTCTCGACGATAAGCCGATTCGATCTGATTCTCAATCTGAAAGCGATTGAATAGCGGAACCGAATCTGAGTACAACTTGAGCTTGTTCAGGCGCTCCGGCATAACCTGTTCGAGGAACTGGCGTGCTGAACCATAGACCTTCTCGGAATCGATCAGCACTTCATTGATGTCCGTCCGGAAATAGTCGCGTAAGGCCCTGACAATGACGTTGCTCTCCTGATAGATCAGGAAGGCTGCGGGGCGGTCTTTGGCCGCCTTTTCAAATGCCCTCCACAACTGCAAAAGGTACTCAAGATCCCACTGCAATTCGTCGACACTTCGACCGACGCCCGCGGTACGAACAATCAAACCCATACCGCCGGGTATGTCGAGTTGGGCAAGCGATTCGCGAATAATGTTGCGATCTTCACCTTCGATACGGCGTGAAACACCGCCGGCACGCGGATTATTGGGCATTAACACCAGAAAACGGCCAGCGAGGCTGATGAATGTCGTCAACGCCGCCCCTTTGTTACCCCGCTCTTCCTTCTCAACCTGTACGACAACCTCCTGACCTTCGTGAACAGCGGTCTTGATGTCGGGTCGGCCTTGGGTTTTCAGTGCCTCTTCGCTGAAATAGTTGCGAGAAATCTCCTTGAATGGCAGGAAGCCATGGCGCTCAGCGCCATAATCGACGAAAGCAGCTTCGAGGCTGGGTTCAACACGCGTTATTTTTCCCTTATAGACGTTGGCCTTTTTCTGTTCCAGTGATGGGATTTCGATGTCCAGATCGTAGAGCTGCTGGCCATCGACCATTGCAACCCGGATTTCTTCTTTCTGGACTGCGTTGATGAGGATTCGTTTCATGTATCGTCAAACCTGTAAATAAAACCTGCCTGAACAGTTCACGAACAGCGCTTTTAGTTTTGTGCGCCAGCCCGATTTTATATTGTAAAGGCGCGAGCAAAGACAGCATCACAATCACCACGATCGACGCGTCTGGCAGTGCAATATTGAGTTCGTGCATATCGGCCGGTTAGATCATTTGTTAATATTATTTTTCAATCATCCGCTTTCATGCGAATGAGTAAAATTGGCAGTTTATAGCTTCCATAAGTTGCGCCAGGTTTTATGCATGCCAGAAATCAAAGTGATTCTATTGGCCGGCACAGTCCCAAGTTAAATTCCTGGGAAAAAACCTATGACGCGCAATAACTTACACTGGAACCTTAGCACGCAAGTCTGTCAAAATACACCGCTTTGGTCAAATTGAATTGAGCCCGACCCGGTTAACTGTATTTCAATGAACTCTTCCAAAATCGACGAAATTCGTCAAAATGTGGTAAAAATCATCGAAATTTCCGATGACCAGGCCGGTCAGCGGTTGGATAATTACCTGCTGACACGACTTAAAGGTGTCCCCAAAAGCCATGTCTACCGCCTGCTCCGCAGTGGCCAGGTCAGAGTCAACAAGGGTAGAAAAAAACCAAATTACCGTCTCGAAACCGGTGATAAGGTCCGTGTTCCACCGGTTGCCACCGCTGTTAGGCAACAAAAAGCGGTGCCAGACGCGGTGTTGAAGATATTGGGAAACGCCCGTTTGTTCGAGAACAACGATATCCTGGTGCTGAACAAACCTTCCGGCATCGCCGTCCACGGCGGTAGTGCACTCGATTTCGGCATCATCGAGGCACTGCGAACAATGTATCCCGGTCAATATCTCGAACTGGTGCACCGTCTCGACCGCGATACCAGCGGCTGCCTGGTCCTGGCAAAAAACAGGACGGCACTGGGCCACTTGCATCGAGCGCTCAGAACGGCAGGGAACAATCTCGATCAAGCGGTGGTCAGAAAGAGCTATCTTGCCCTCGTGGCGGGATTGTGGCAACAGGGTGAACAAACAATCGACCTGCCCTTGCGCAAGATTAGACGGGGCGGCGAACACCGGGTTGAAGTCAGCGACGACGGCGCCAGCGCGGTCAGCTACTTCAAACTGGTGCAGCACTACGCTAGCGCCAGTTTGATGCAGGTCAGGATCGAAACCGGTCGGACGCACCAGATCCGGGTGCACGCTGCGGCTCTGGGGCATCCTGTGGCCGGCGATACGAAATATGGCGATGTCGCCTTTAATCGCGAGATAAGGAAAAAGGGGTTGCGGCGTTTATTTCTGCATGCCAGCGATATCGATTTACCAATCGGTGGTGGTCTGTCGATCCACGCGCCGTTGACTGAAGATCTATCACAACTACTGGATACAATAACCTCATGAACGAAGACCGATTCAAACTGCTGGTATTCGATTGGGACGGCACCCTGATCAACTCGATTGAACGCATTGTGACCAGTATGCAGCATGCCAGCCGTGAGGTTTGCGGCATCAAGCTGAGCGAAGACCGAGCGCGCCGGGTCATCGGCCTGGGCTTGCACGAAGCCATCCAACAGCTGCACCCCGAACTCGGGACAGCTGCTGTCGAGTCCGTTGCCGCCAGTTATCGACAGAATTTCCTGTTTGACAGCGACGTACCCGAAGTGCTGTTTGATGGTGTTGAAGCGCTACTGCAGCAATTGCTCGCTGATGGTTACACGCTGGCGATCGCGACTGGGAAAAGCCGAGCCGGACTGGATCGCACTATGCAACAGCATCAACTTGTTGCATATTTCGCCACCACGCGCTGTGCCGATGAAACCCGGTCCAAGCCACACCCCGCGATGCTCCATAGTATTTTGGATGAACTGGGTACTCAGACAATACACGCCGTCATGATCGGTGACAGCGAGCATGATATGCGCATGGCAAACAACGCCGGTGTCGATGCCATCGGCGTCTCCCAAGGCGTTGAACCGGCTGATTCACTGTTGGCGCATCAGCCGCTGACCTGCCTCGACAAGATCACTGACTTATACGATTTTTTATCTCATAATACAAAAGACAGTTTTATTCATCAGGAAGCAGCCAAGCAATGACCGACCAAGAACATCTCTGGGAAAGACGTGTAATAACCAAACTTGCGCAAGCCAGTCTGAAGGAACAAAGGCGTGCGCGGCGTTGGAGTATATTTTTTAAGTTTCTGGTCTTCGCTTATATCACGTTCGTGCTGTTTGTGTTCACCGAACCTGACATCAGTGGTGCCAAGATTGCGCAAAAACACAGCGCATTGATCGAATTGCAAGGTATCATCGCTGACGAAGAAACCTCAAGCGCCGACAACATCGTCGGCGCCTTGAGAAACGCCTTCGAGGATGAACAAACCGAAGGCGTCATTCTGCGCGTAAACAGTCCTGGTGGTACACCCGTGCAGGCTGGCTATATTTACGACGAAATCGTACGCTTACGCGAGAAATACCCGGAGACTCCACTCTATGCCGTTGTCAGCGACATGGCCGCATCAGGTGGTTACTATGTTGCCTCGGCCGCTGATGAAATCTACGCCAGCGAATCGAGTATTGTCGGTTCAATCGGAGTACGTATGGATAGCTTCGGCGTTGTCGATGCGATGGAGAAACTGGGCATCGAAAGCCGGACGCTGACGGCGGGAGAAAACAAAGCGCTGCTGGACCCGTTCTCACCAATCAATGAGAAAGCGCAAAAACACCTGCAAGCGATGATCGACGAAATCCATCAACAGTTTATTGATGCTGTCAAAAAAGGCCGCGGCGACCGCCTCAAAGAATTCGATGACCTCTACACCGGGCTGATCTGGACTGGAAAGGAAGCGCTGGAACATGGCTTGATCGACAATATCGGCAGCGCCAGCTACGTCGCACGCGAGGTCATCGGTGCGGAAGACATTGTTGAATACAGTGTCGAAGTCGACGTGCTCGAACGCTTGGTAGACCGACTCGGCGCCTCAGTGGCAAAGGTGCTCAGCAAGGAAGACCTAACACCGCGCTTACAATGACACAGTAGCTAGCCCGCATTTCTCACCAGGATCACGGAAGCAGGCGCAGGATTCGTGTTCGTAAGCGCCGCTCTGGAGCGAAAAGCGTAGCCATAGCCACGGTTTGAGTGAAGAGCAAGCTTACGGACACGAAGACCAGCCTGAACCGTGATAGGCATGTTCGAATAACACACTGTATTTTAGCCATTCTAGTTTTTCTCAAAAAAAACTATGCCTTATCAATATTCCGCGCCGCCTGGTGAGAAATGCGGGCTAGGGATCATGGGTAGTCATTCAGATAGTACCCGGCAATAAGCAATATAACGAGCATAGTAGTTAAACACCAGTATTTGATAGCGACTGCTCTGACTTTCGCCAAGGCGCAAAGAACGCAAAGGGACCGTGTGTTTTGTGCGGGCTTTTATTAACAATCTTGGCGGTCTTGGCGAGAGTCAAACCGTAAAATCTATATCCTTCGTAGCGTCTCAATACCCCCGTTGAGATCACAATAAATCCTCAATGAGCTATGCTCAATGAATCATTAGCCCGGATATTGCAAAAAAAAGCGGCCCGTCCCGACTTATGCATATCGGTAGAACCTTATTCAGCACCGGGGGAGATCAATGAAACAGGGGATCTGGAAAAGCGACTGGTTGGTCGGTCTTCTGCTCACTGTTGTCTTCCTGCTCCTATCAATGACCAGTATCCTGCAAGGCCTGGAGCGCGCTACCTATGACCTCGGTATCCGCCATGCAGCGCGAAGCCCGAGTGAAAAAATCTCAATCATCGCCATTGATGAAGAAAGCATTGCAAATCTTGGGCGCTTTCCCTGGTCTCGGGATATTTACGCACAATTGCATGAAAGCCTGATCGATGGTGGCGCCAAGGTCATTGGCCAAACCCTATTCTTCAGCGAACCGCAAATAGATCCCGGCCTCGAGTATATCACCGAGTTAAGGTCTAAATTCGAAAGCAGCAGTATCGCCGTGGTCCCGGATAGCATCGCCGAACTCGAACAAACGATCAAAGCCTCTCGTAAAATGGTCCGGGGCAAACGCGACGCCAAAGGGCGTGCAGCCATTGATCGCATAAGCAGCTTTCTCGATGATTCACCACTAAAAACCAGCCTTAACACTGAACTCAATGAATATTTAGCACGTCTGGCTAGCGCCGAAGCTGTACTGAACACGGATAAAAAGCTGGCCGATAGCATGCAAATAGCCGGCAATGTCGTCTTGTCCATGCAATTTCTACCAGGCGCACAGCTGGGGCATCCTGACCAAGCCCTACCCGACTACGTTGGAATAAACAAACTGCCCGAGAAAAACCTGGTCCAGGAGACCGGCACTGAGCTCGGCGAAGGCTCGACCATTCATATGGAGTACGCCTTCGCCCCAATCTCGATTCTAGGTGAGGTCGCAGCCGGTATCGGCGCGCTCGTCTCGACGCCGGACGTTGATGGTGCGATACGAGCAGAACCGTTGCTGGTGAATTATTATGGCGATTTCTACCCATCCATGGCATTGCTGTTGGCGGCGAAAAGTCTCAACCTGACAGTAGACGATATTAAGCCCGTATTTGGCAAAGGCATCAGTCTCGGCCGATTGCGTATCAACACCGATAGTAAATCGCTGATGAATACGTTTTTCTACCGCGATCATGACTCCGGTACGCCAGCTTTCCCTGTCGACTCTTTTTTCGACGTGCTACAAGGTAAAGTACCGGCGAGCAAATACAAGAACAAGATTGTATTGATCGGCGCTACGGCTCTGGGAATCGGTGACAACATGGTGACGCCAATCGATCCGGCGATGCCACCGGTGTTAACGCTGGCACATTCAGTTTCGAGTATACTCAATGAGGATTTCCTGATCCAACCCAGCTGGGGTAGCTATGCCACATTCGGCGCCTATATGCTGGTTGCCCTTTACCTGATGTTGGCATTACCCAGAATGAGCGCAGCAATTGGTTTTACGCTCACCGCTTTTTTGTCTATCGCATTCGTTACCACGGAATACTTCATGCTGACACGAGAAGGCTCATGGATCAGGCTCATGCTGCCAAGTTTGTTACTGGTTGGCGGCCACCTGTTGTTAACGACCAAACACTTTTTGATCACCGAACGCGGTAAGGCCAGACTCGATATCGAATCGGCTGAAACGAACCGAATGTTGGGATTGTCGATGCAGGGACAGGGCCAGCTCGATATGGCTTTCGAGAAGTTCCGTAAACTACCGGTCGATGAATCGGTACTGGAACTTCTGTATAACCTTGCGCTGGACTATGAACGCAAGCGTCAATTCAACAAGGCCACCTCGGTCTATGGTTACTTGATGGAGCACGATGTAAATTTCCGCGACGTTGCTGCGCGCAGCAAACGCGCTCGCGTGATGGAAGAAACAGTCCTGCTCGGTGGTGGTGGCTCGACAAACGGCAAGCTGATACTCGAAAGCAACGGCGTGCAGAAACCCATGCTTGGCCGCTACGAAATCGAGCGCGAACTTGGTAAAGGTGCAATGGGCTCGGTATACCTTGGCAAGGATCCGAAAATATCTCGGGTCGTCGCTATCAAGACCCTGGCTTTATCGCAGGAATTTGAAGGCGATGCGCTCAAACGCGTCAAAGATCGCTTCTTTCGTGAAGCTGAGACCGCAGGACGCCTGAATCATCCCTATATTGTCACGATATTTGATGCCGGCGAAGAACATGATCTCGCTTATATCGCCATGGAGTTTCTCAAAGGCAGTGATCTGACGCGATATACCGTCAAAAACAAGCTGCTACCTGTCAGCAAGGTTCTCGATCTGATAAAACGTACTGCTGCTGGATTGGCATATGCTCATAGCAACAACGTTGTGCATCGCGATATCAAACCCGCGAACATCATGTGGGACCCGAAGTCTGACAGTATGAAGATTACCGATTTTGGAGTGGCGCGCATCACCAATTCGAGCAAAACGAAAACCGGTGCGATACTGGGTACCCCACCCTATATGTCACCTGAGCAGTTGGCTGGTAAAAAAGTAGGTGGTCAATCCGACTTGTTTTCACTTGGTGTTATGCTCTACCACCTGGTAGCCGGCGAGCTTCCATTCAAAGGCGAGCCGATAGCAAGGCTGATATACCAGATCACCAATGAACAGCATCCCTTAGCGTCAGATATCAATCCCAAAGTGCCACGCTGCGTATGTACCATTATTAATCGTGCCATGGAGAAAGACACCGAAAAGCGCTATAAGACGGGTATGCAAATGGCAACCGATATCGCTAAATGCCAGAAAATTATCACAGCAGAGCGAAAAGGTCTGAGATAAATCATGTCATTGAAGGACAAAATTGAGATGGTTGCTCTGACCGATACCGGTTTGGTCAGAGATCATAATGAGGATGCCATCGGCAATAATCAGAGCCTTGGACTAGCTGTGCTGGCAGATGGCATGGGCGGTCACCGCGGTGGTGAAGTGGCGAGTGCAATCACGGTCAGCACCATCCTGGAAACATTTGCCGAGAAATTAAAAGCGATCAAACACCGCGAGATCGATGAAACAAACGCTGCCAGCTTTGAGAGTATGGCGATCAACGATGCGATCGCGCAGGCAAATGCTAACGTCTTTGCTTCATCAAAAGAAAACTCACATTACCGCGGTATGGGCACTACCGTGGTCGTGCTACTGTTTCACGATGACCGTTTTACGGTTGCGCATGTCGGCGATTCCAGAATGTACCGCTATCGTGACGGCAAACTGAAACAGATGACGATCGATCACAGCCTGACCCAGGAGCTACTCGATAACGGTTTTTACACGGCAGAGCAGGCCGAACAGTCAATGAACAAGCACCTGGTTACCCGAGCTATCGGTATTGAGGAATCAGTCCAGATCGATGTGCACGAGGATAATACGCAACCGGGTGACATCTACCTATTATGCTCAGATGGACTGAACGATATGATCGATGACGAATGCATCTGTCGAACAATCAGAGACAACGAAGATGACCTGGAAAAAATTGCTGTTGAATTAATTCGCGAGTCCAACAAAGCTGGCGGTAACGATAACATTTCTACGATTCTGGCCAGGCCATTGAAGCCCTTTCCGGCTTCAAATAGCTTGTTTTCTCGCTTTTTTGAATTATTCTCTTAGTATGACGCAGGCAGGATAGAAACATGGCAAGACTGTTACTTGGTTTTAATGACGAAACACTGCAAGAGTACGAGCTCGACGGTGACACCACAACAATAGGACGCAAATCAGACAACGATATTCATATCGATAATCTGGCTGTCAGCAGTCATCACGCCAAGATTCTGACTATCCTGAATGATTCCTTCATCGAAGACCTCGGTAGCACCAACGGCACTTATATCAATGGGGCGAAAATACAAAAGCACGCACTAGAAAACGGTGAAGTCATCGTCATCGGCAAACACACATTAACATACGTTAACAATGTGGCTGATGCCGGTACCGGCAAATTTGAGAATACCGTCATCCTCCGGCCGGATACAGAAGGTATGCCAGAGCAAGTGCACGCAGACAAACAACTGGAGGAATCGATTGGCAGGATAGCAACTGATCTCGCATCCGATGATGCGGCCGATTCAGAAGCGCAAGCAGCCGCCTCGATTACATTTCTCAGTGGAGCCAATAAAGGCCGAAACCTCAAACTCAGAAAAAATCTCACAACGCTGGGTAAACCCGGCGTTCAGGTTGCCGCGATCACGCGCCGACCAACAGGCTACTTTCTGATCGTTGTGGATGCCCCAACATCAACGACACATCCCATGGTCAATGGTACAGAAATCGGCCAACAAGCCCATCCGTTGAATAGCGGTGACACCATCGAGGCAGCTGGTATAACAATGAAATTCGAGCTTGCTTAGCCCGCGCTAACAATCACCTATACAGTATAAGTCGATTTAACCGCAGAGACGCAGAGGCGCAGAGAAGGAATAGGTAGTACACAGATAGAATACACTCGATAGTTTTAGTACGGCTAATCACTATAGCGATTACATCGTACTATCTTTTCTCTGCGCCTCTGCGGTAAAAAAATACTCTGAACACCACCAGACTGTCAGTCTTTGCCGAAAACAGCGATCGATTCGACGTGCGCGGTATGCGGAAACATGTCCACAATACCAGCTTTTGTTAATGTATATCCCATCTCATTTGCGATCACATTGGCATCTCGTGCCAGAGTCGCCGGGTGACAGGAAACGTAAACGATACATTTCGCTTTCATTCTTTTGATATGTCCCAGGATATTCGCAGCACCTGACCGTGGCGGGTCGAGCAATACTCTGTCATATGGCTGTTTGATCCACGCTGCGTCTCCCACATCATCACTGTACAGATCTGCATAGTGAAAACTCGCATTAACAATTCCATTGCGCTCTGCATTCACCCTCGCCTTGCTAACCATGCTTTGCGATCCCTCGATGCCAGTGACATGTGCACACTGAGTAGCCAGTGGTAAAGTAAAGTTGCCCAGGCCACTGAACAGATCGAGGACATGATCATCTTTTGCTGGATGTAACACTTCGATAGCCCGCCTGATCATCTGATGATTGACTTCGTTGTTGACCTGGGTGAAATCGCCTGGTTCGAATTCAATTCTGATATTGTAGTCGTGCAGATCATAAAATAAATGATCGGCTGATTCTGGCCACAACAGCTCCAGCTCATCGGGCGAACCAGCCTGCAACATAATCACAAGCCCATGATCTTGCGCCAGCGTAATCAGTTTTTTGCGATCTGCCAGCGGCATGAGTTCAAGATGGCGGAATACCAGAACAGTCTGATTATCACCTACCGCAACCTCAATTTGCGGAATCTGTCTTTTTAATTCAAGTTGGGAAATACAGTTCGCAAGTGGTTTAATAAGTTGCCCAACATCTTGATGCATTATCTCACAAACATCGGTTTCAGTGATGAACGAGGAACCACGTTCCCTGAAACCAACCAGAACCCGATCTTTCTTTGCAACATAGCGCACACCCAGACGCGCTTTTCTGCGATAACCCCATACCTGTCCGGTAATCGGCTGCAACACATTTACCGGTTCGACATGCCCAATATTTTTTAATTGCTTGAGCAAGCTGTCCTGTTTCATCGTAATTTGTGCGTCATGGTCCATATGTTGCAGGCTACAGCCACCACAACGGCCAAACGCGCTGCATTTGGGTTTCACTCGATCCGTGGAAGCGTGCAGGACTTCGACGCTACGACCTTCCGCGATCTTGTTCGTCAAACGCGTATAGTTAAATAGAACGCGCTCGCCCACCAGCGCCTGTTCGATAAAGACAGCGCGGCTATCGATGTGCGAAATACCACGGCCTTCATCCGACAAAGAATCGATGATCGCTTCTACTGGATCAACAGGTAAGCGTTTCTTACGCCGTCTTTTTCGTTTTGTCGTATGGCTCATATTGCCTGCCGTTGCAT
>JABDQW010000114.1 GCA_013042055.1 Gammaproteobacteria bacterium
AACTCATCCAGCACCTCGAGAATGTGGCGCACCTTGAAGTCGAACGGTTTGCCGAGCAGGTTGGGGCCGTCCCAGCGGATAGCCATGTAGGCATGGCCGCATTCCGGGCTGATCACTGTTTTGACTCTGAGTTTCTCAGCAGCATCGACGATGCGCTGTACCAGTTCGGCGGCGATATCCGACACCCCGATCTGGATGCCGGAATTGGTTGCTTCGAAGGCATCGGTCGATATCGTCCAACTGGCGCCGGCCTTGGCGAAGATCTTGCCGACGGCTTGGATGAACTCTGGGAAGTTCATGATTTCCATCGAGGACAGCAACAGCATGTAGTCGACGCCTTCGACATCGACCGGTATCTTCATACCGGTGTCTTTCTCGATATGCGAGATCTGTGCCAGCAACGCCGGCACTTTCACGCCCATCGGGCTGCCGATCTTGACGGCACGTTTGGTCGCACCAATCAGACCATCGGGCGCATACCCGGCGACCGCCATGCCTTCGCGGGTTCGGCGAATCATCTCGGTAATATCGTTACCGACAGGGCAGACCATCGAACAGCGTCCGCACAGCGTGCAGGTGTCATACACCAATGCTTCCCAGTCGGCCAGTAATCGCTCATCGACCTTTTTGGCTAAGCCGAACATTTTCATCAGGCGTCCGATCAGGGTGTATTCGGCGAACCAGATGCGGCGCAGGGGCTCGGTCTTGCTGATCGGTGTGAGTTCCGGTTCACCGGTTTCTGTATAGAATAAACAAGCGTCCGCGCACATGCCGCAGTGGACGCAGCTACTGAAGAACGAGGCAACAGACGAGTCGACCTGCTCCTTCAGTGCATTGATACCTTTTTCCAGAGATGCGCTCATGATTCAACTCCACGGTAACCAGAGATTGCGCCGTTGTACCAGCGCGCTAAAAATAGGGTAAATGTGTGCATCAGTTTGGTGAACGGGAACAACACCATCAGCAGTTCAACGCTGAGGATATGCAGCGCGAGCATCATAACCGGCGAACCACCGAGGCGGTGGAAGGTGAGGTAACCGGTCAACAACGGAGCGATGGTGACGAACCAGACGATATAATCTTCCGGACCGCTCAGGTAGCGCAATACCTTGTCGGTGATACGATGAATCAGTATGGCCAGAAGCGCGATAATGCTGACGACGGTGAAGGCATCCACGATCTGCGACGGTAACGATGGCCAGCCAACACCAAAAACGTCCTTGATCAGCAGCACGTGGGGTGCAAACAGGAAAATGGTGATAAACAAGCCGATATGAAAGATGTAACCCGCGGTAATCGTGAAAGTCGACCGTTTGAATGTCTCCTTATCGGGCGGCAGCATGCGAGAGGCGATTGTACGCATGCCACTGCGCATTGCTGAACCCTTGGCTTCAGCGAGATTGGCTTTGCGCCCCAGCAGCAGAGTCTCACCCAGGCGGATAATTATACCGGCAACAAAAATGACGGTTGCGATCTGAAAACCCGGCCCACGTACCCAGCTCAGGAACTCGATTTCATTCATGACATCTACCTCGTATCTGTTTCCATCTCATTATCGGTTACGCTCACTTCTCAAGATCGTCGATCGTGGCTTTTTCGTGTGTGTCGTCCGCCTTGCCCCTGGTATAGCGGTTCATGATGCCGACGGCAGCCGCACCCGCAACTGCGCCGGCAGCGGTGTACACAGCGGTTTTAGATATGTTCTCGGTCGGCATCGACAGCGCTTTGTAGAAACCGCCGCCGTCCCAGAAATTAGGTTCGGAACAGCCAATGCAGGGGTGGCCGGCTTCGATCGGAAAACTGACACCACCGTTCCATTTGGTTGTCGCGCAGGCATTGTACGTCGAGGGGCCTTTGCAACCGAGTTTGAATAAACACCAGCCCAGGCGCGCACCTTCGTCATCGAAGGTCTCAGCGAACAGACCTTTATCGTAGAACGGACGACGGTAGCAGCGGTCGTGAATGCTCTGGCCATAAAATACCTTCGGGCGCCCCAGGTGATCCAGTTCGGGGATCGTGCCGAAGGTAAGGAAGTGCGTCAGCACGCCGGTGATGACCACTGGTATCGGTGGACAGCCGGGTACGTTGATAATCTTTTTGTCTTTGATGATGTCGCTGACTGCGACCGCACCGGTCGGATTGGGTTTTGCATTGGGGATACCGCCGAATGCAGCACAGCTACCGACCGATATGATCGCTGCAGCGTGTTTGGCGGTGTCGATCAGCATGTCTACATTGCTGATGCCGGCAATGGTCGAATAACCGGGATTGCCCAACGGGATCGAGCCGTCGACGACCAGCAGGTATTTTCCTTTGTGTTCTTGCATAGCTGCTTCACGGGCGGCTTCCGCAGCGTGCCCCGAGGCGGCTTGCAGCGTGTGGTGATAATCCAGCGAGATGGAATCGAAGATCAGGCTTTCGACGGTTGCGGCGTGTGCACGCGTCAGCGACTCGGTACAACCGGTGCATTCCTGGAAGGACAGCCAGATGACTGACGGTCTTTTGGCCTTTTCCAATGCATGTGCAATGGTTGGGATCATTGCGGGTGGTAGTGCCATCATCGACGCGGTTGCAGCACAGAATTTGAGGAAACTGCGTCGTGAAATTCCCTGGCTACGTAAGGCTTCACCCAGTGTTTTATCTTTCGGGGATAGGTCCTTTGTCATGTATTGGTCTCCGCGTGTGTTTCGGTTTTATCTGATCCTGGCGTGGTGTCGAGTAATGCTTCGAGCGCATCCAGCGAAGTGGTCATGTCTTCCCGTTGGGACTCGAGAATATTGGGAAACCGGGTGATTTCGATGAAACGGCTGATCACATCGTTTTCCGCATTGTAATGTGTGACCATCCAGACACCGCTGAAGCGTGTCTCGTATATTTCACTCGGGCCGAGCGCATTCAGTTTGGCGTGGACTTCGCCACAGCCCAGGGCATCCAGGATGGTGTCTTCCTCTCCAGGTGCCAGCGGTATACTGCGCAGGTCGATGATGCTGCCGTTACCCGTCTCAAGCAAGGTCCTCAACGCATGGCGAATTTCATGCAATATCGGTTGCACATTCCAGGTGAGTTCGTCACCGATTTGGATATTGAATGGCGATTTCACGGACTCAGTCATGGCGCTGCTCAATCGATGACCGGACATTGCGGCTCAGCTGACCACACCAGCAGGGGACAATTGGAGTGCCGGATGACTTCCGCAGTCACGGATTCATCCATCGCTATTTTTGCACCCAGGGTGCCGTGCGTCGCCATCGACACCAGATCGATATTCAATTCGTCGATACGCTCAAGGATTTCCCGGATCGGCCGTTTATAGGTGGTCATGTCAAGAGTGACTTTCAGGCCGGTGTTGGCCAAGTCGACGCTTTGATCTTGTAATTTCGCCTTGATGGCGGCTTTTTCCTCCTTGTATTCCGCGTGTTCCAGTTCGTCGTGAAACAGAATAACTTCAGAGTCGTGTAATTTGGCAAAGCGTTCGACGCAGCCGAGAATCGCCGATGACGCATCAGAGCCATCCAGTGGAACCAGTATGCGTTGAAACAGATCTTCGGTACGCTCGTCAGCGGGTTCCGGACGTGTACTGTGCAAAATAAAAACCGGGCAGGGCGATTGCTTCAGCACCTGTTCGGTAACGCTGCCCTCACGGATGCGTTCAAGCCCTGAACGACCGTGCGTAGACATGAGCACGGTGGTCGCCGGCAACAGAACGGCCATCTTTATGATTTCATCCACTGGATTGCCCAGGCGCCTTTCACGCTCGACTGTCCAGCCTTCGTAGTTCAATTGATCGTATATGGTTTTTGCATTTGGAAGATAATCGAGGGCTGCTTTGGTTGGCTTGACTTCGGGTGTTACATGAAGCAACACAATGCGCGTCGTCTCTTTTGGAGCAATAGCCCGCACATAAAGCAGGGTTTCTACAACGGACTCACTACCATCGATTGGGATCAGTATTATTTGTTCCATTATCTTTGTGCCCCCGTATCAGGTGATTCTATAATTGTCTTGTTATGGCGTAGTTGCGCTGCAGTCGCCGCTATGTCCGATGGTTGCGTGTTCCATATTTGCATCAGCATCGCTGCCTGTTCTACTGCCTCGGGCAACGCTTGCTCGACCTTGTCAGTGGGTTGCATACCCCAGCCCATAGTTTCGGGTTGGATACCTATCAAGGCGCGATTGGCTGGTAAATGGCCGGTTAGGCGTGCGATATCCATTAAATCCATCAGCCCGACTTCGTGTGCACTGCGTTTGGCGGCACCGAGAAACGCATCCATGTCGGCACCCTCGAGAGTTTTTACCGATCCAGCCGGTAAATGCAGTTCTGCAGCATCAAATACGATCAGATTGCGACAATCTTCGATCCAGCGGGCTAAGGTAAAGCTCAGGGTGCCGCCATCCAGAAACGTGAACCCGCTATGGTCAGCAAATGTTGACTTCATCAGGCTCAACGCGTGTATCCCCGCCCCCTCATCAGATAGTAAGGTGTTACCGATGCCAAGGACTAAGGTTTCATTTTGAGTTGTCATTTATGATTAGTATATTAACCTTCGCTCATGTACTTATGTTGATGCAAGTCAAATCATTCAATGATTTTTCAGTGTTTAATGTACAATTACGTTATTGATAATTATTCAATGAAAGGTTACCCATGTGTCTAGGCATACCCATGCAGATCAAATCCATTGAAGGCTATAACGCCCGTTGTGAAGCAAAGGGTGTTGAGCGGGATGTGAGTCTCTTCATGATGCAGGAAGAAGCTTTACAAGTTGAGGACTTCGTGGTCGTTCATGTCGGATACGCGATTCAGAAAATTTCCCCGGAAGAAGCACAGACCGCGTGGGAGTTTTACGACCAGATGCTGGATGCCGGGACTTGATATGCACGAGCTGGCCATTTGTCAGGCCTTGATCAATCAGATCGAGAGTATCGCGGCCGAACGCAATGCGATTCGAGCGGTATCGATTGTAATCGGCATGGGACCTTTATCCGGGGTCGAAGCGCAGTTGCTGGAACACGCCTATCCGGTTGCCAGTGCCGGTAGCGTGGCCGACGGTGCTGAGCTGGTTATCGAAAAACTGCCAGTGCGTGTGAGATGCACACAATGCGATAAAGAATCAGACGTATCGCCCAACAAGCTGATCTGTAAACACTGTGGCGACTGGCGAACGACTTTGCTCAGTGGTGATGAGCTCATGTTGATGAGCGTTGAACTGGAAACTTACCCGGAGACTGCCGGCGCAACAGCAGACGCCGAGTCAGAGCTTAGCTTGCATTGACTTCAGCGCCAGCAATGAGCGTTATAACGAGATTAAAAGGAACGCACGCGAATAACGATCGCGTATGTTCAATGTGGAGGCTAAAATATGTGTGATACCTGTGGTTGCAATATAACGCACGGCAACGAGCGATTCATTCGGCCGGGCGGTAAGTTGGCCAGAACCGAAAGCGGCAAGGAGGCGGTGACGGTTTTGCACAGCCTGTTGGATGAGAACGATCATACTGCTAAGCATAATCGTGCGCATTTCGACAGTCACCAGGTGCTCGCAATCAACCTGATGTCTTCGCCGGGTGCCGGCAAGACGGCTCTGCTGGAGGCTACCATTAAAGCTTTGCAAGCAGATTCAGATCGGCAGTTATCGATTGCGGTAATCGAAGGCGATCTGGAAACAGAGAACGATGCTGAGCGTATACGCAAGCATGGCGTCGATGCAATACAGATCGCGACGGGCAGTGCCTGCCATCTTGATGCGCATATGGTCCATCAGGCTTTGCATCAGCTCGATCTCGATGGTGTCGACATCGTTTTTATCGAAAACGTTGGCAATCTTGTGTGTCCTGCCAGCTTCGATCTGGGGCAGCATGCCAATGTCACCCTGCTATCAGTGCCAGAGGGTGACGACAAACCAGCCAAGTATCCGGTGATGTTCCGTGCAGCTGACCTTGTGCTGATCAGTAAGAGCGACCTGTTACCCGTTCTGGACGATTTCAAACCGGAAAATGCAAAGCAGTATTTGCACGATATCGCTTGTGATGTGCCCGTCATCGAGTTGTCGGCAAAAAACCAAGCGGGTATGCCGCTTTGGTTCGATTGGCTGAATGCGGAAATAAAACGCCGGCAATTGTACTTAGAAAATCACCCTGTCGAAAGCGAGCATCACCACCACGATCACGATCACACGCACGACGATCGTCCGCTGCATCCACATGCGCCTGCGCCTGGGTTGGAGCGCGGCCGTTAATGGCAACCACGGCCACACAGTGGCTTGATCGCATTCATGCCCTGCCTGCCATCAGGGACCGCGTTAAGATTATGAACGTGTGCGGCGGTCACGAGCGTTCGATCACGATGGCGGGTATGCGTAAGGCACTACCTGATTACATCGAGCTGGTACCGGGCCCGGGTTGTCCAGTCTGTATCTGTCCGGAAGAGGATGTCTTCGAAGCGATTCAGTTGGCGCTGCACGAAGACATCATTCTCGTTGCTTTCGGCGACATGCTGCGTGTACCGGTGAATGTCAAAAAGTCGCAGGCCCGTACCATGGAGCAGGCCAAAGCGCAGGGTGCGGACATCCGCCCGATTGCCTCGCCGACGGAAGCGGTCAAAATTGCGGTTGCGAATCCGGACAAACCCGTAGTATTTTTCGCGGCAGGTTTTGAAACCACGACAGCACCGGTCGCAGCGATGCTGGTCGAAGGCGTACCAGCGAATTTGTCTGTGCTGCTATCCGGACGATTAACCTGGCCGGCAATCGCAATGTTGCTTGAGTCTGGCACGCCCGGTTTCGATGCGCTGATCGCACCGGGCCATGTCGCCACGATCATGGGTCCGGAAGAATGGGAGTTTGTCGTTACCAAACACAATATTCCGGCCGCCGTTGCCGGTTTTACCAGCGAAAGTTTGCTGGCAGGGATGTACTCGACCTTGCGCCAGCTGCACGAGGGCCGTTATTTTCTCGATAACTGTTATCCGCAGTTGGTACGCAGTGGCGGTAATCCATCGGCACAGGCTCAGTTGCGTACAGCGATGAACGTGGATGATGCAAACTGGCGCGGCGTCGGGATTATTCCAGCGTCCGGCTTTGCATTGGAAGAGGCTTTCAGCGCCCATGATGCTCGGAAATTGTTTCCCTCGTATGCCGATGAGGCGCGTAAGCGTGCCGGTGAGATGCCGCCAGGGTGCGATTGTGCACAGGTGGTGCTCGGTAGAATATACCCGAACGAGTGCAGGCTCTACGGTGTTGCTTGCCAGCCCCGGAACCCGATTGGTCCCTGCATGGTTTCTGATGAAGGTGCCTGCCGCATTTGGTGGTCGAGCGGTGTGCGCGAACCTGCTGCATCGAAAGTGCAGGAAAGTGCAGTCGTCTAGCAAGAAAACGTGTCCGCCCCATTGTCGTCCCACTTATTAATTATTACAAAATTGCAAATATCGCTGGTAATAGAGTGATTTCTTGCAAATGAAAAGCTGAGAGACTTGGATCTGAATAAAACGTGAATGCTTTACTCACCATGTGTGTTGATATTCATATAATGTTCGTCGTGCCTGCGGAGGCAGGCATCCAGCGTCTTAAGTCACTGGATCCCGGCCAAAAACATACCGGGATGACGATTAAGCGGGGCAGCAGCGGGTCCGTCTTGTTTTGGAATTGACGACAACAGGATGACCGGTTGCGTAGCGATCGCGTACTATCGAATAGGGCGTTTAGTGTTGCGTATTATGGACAGACTTTTTAACAGGATGTCCGTCGTGTTGGCGACTGTTTCGCAATCCCTCCCGCAATATGCAGGTTAGTCCGCTAGTGACCAGCGGCGAGTTCATTCAACAGGGTCATGCGAGCACAGCCAGGCACATCATCCTGTCTGGAAAGGTGCAGGGTGTTGGTTTCCGGCCGTTCATTTTTCGTATCGCGACGCAGCATCAGTTGAACGGCTGGGTAAGAAACCGTGTCGGCCTGGTCGAGATTCACGTTCAGGGTCGGGCGGCGGCGCTTGAGGATTTTGCGCGCGATATCTTCACCCATTCACCACCACTCGCTCAACCTGTATTGCAATCCGATCGACTTGTCGCACCGGGTACATTCGATGGTTTCCGTATATTGCCAAGCCTCGATCAAGGCGAGGCCAACATCAGTGTGCCGGCTGATTCGTTCACCTGTGACGAATGCCTCAGCGAGCTGTACACAAAATCAGACCGCCGTTATCGCTACCCATTCATCAACTGTACGCAGTGTGGACCACGGTATACGCTGATTCGTAACTTGCCTTATGACCGGGTCAACACCACGATGTCCGCTTTTACGCTATGCGCGCGTTGTCGCAGCGAATATGAAGATCCGGCCAATCGTCGTTTTCACGCCGAGCCTGTCGCCTGTGCTGACTGCGGTCCGCGTCTTCAGTTTAAAACGCAACAGGGTGAGTTGCTTTGCGGAAATGAAACCGCATTAGCAGCCGCGATCGAAGCGCTGCACGATGGCAAGGTCATTGCTGTCAAAGGCATCGGTGGCTACCATTTGATGTGTGATGCAGCGAACGGCCGGGCTGTCGAAAAGCTGCGGAAAAACAAGCCGCGCCCGGATAAGCCGCTTGCGGTGCTGTTTCCGGCGCCACTAGAAGACGCCTGTGCGATTATCGCGTCAACTGTCGAGCTATCAGCCGCTGACCGAGCGTTTCTATTACAGCCGTCGAGACCGATCCTGTTGCTGAAGAAAAAGGCGAATACGGGCTTGTCAGACACTATAGCGCCGGGTTTGGGCGAGATCGGGGCGATGTTGCCGTACTCACCGTTGCACCACTTGTTACTGAACGACTTTGGTGGTCCATTGGTGGCAACATCCGCCAATCTTAGCGGCGAACCTGTGTTGACGGACAATGCCGATGTCGATACCCGGCTGGCACACGTGGTCGATAGCGTCCTGCACCATGATCGTCCGATCGAAAGACCCGCTGATGATCCGGTATTCAGGCCTTTCGCGGGAAAGCACCGGCCAATTCGGCTCGGGCGTGGCTTCGCGCCGCTTGAATTGAACTTGCCCTTCGAACTCGACGTGCCGGTACTCGCGGTTGGTGCGCACATGAAGAACACCGTTACGCTAGCGTGGGGTGATCGCGCCATTATCTCACCGCATATCGGTGAGATGCATTCGCCACGCAGTCTTGCGGTATTCGAACAAACGATCGAGGACTTGCAACGTCTGTACAATGTCCAGATCGAGCATCTGGTGTGCGATGCGCACCCGGGCTATACCACGTCGCGCTGGGCAACTAAGCAGGATCTGCCGCTGTTGAAAGTCTTTCACCATCACGCCCATGCGGCATCCGCCTGTTACGAAGGCGATACCGGCGACCTTGGCGAGCCAGTGCTGGTCTTCACCTGGGATGGCGTCGGCTACGGTACGGATGGTACGCTGTGGGGTGGTGAGACGCTGCTGGGCAAGCCGGGCGAGTGGCAGCGTGTTGGCAGTCTACGTCCATTCTTCTTACCGGGCGGAGAAAAGGCGGGCCGCGAACCCTGGCGCAGTGCTGCAGCGTTATGCTGGGAAACAGGGCAGCCGTATACGGTGCCTAACGGTGATGATGCGCTGCTGTTCGAATCCTGGCAACGGCGAATCAATGCGCCGCAAACGACGGCAATGGGGCGCCTGTTCGACGCCGCGGCAGCACTGAGCGGTGTCTGTGAGTTTGCAAGTTTTGAAGGTCAAGGTCCTATGCAACTCGAGGCCTTGTGTGAGTATCGCGACACCCGCATAGAATTAACTTTAGAAAAACTTAATAACTTATTGATTATAGATTGGATGCCTCTTGTTTCTGCGATGTTAGATACCACTTTAACTGTCGCTGCGCGCGCGTCACTGTTTCATGCTTCGCTGGCGCATGCGTTGTTGCATCAGGCAAGAACCCTTCGAGATGTTCATCGTGTCAACACGGTCGTCTTTTCCGGCGGCGTCTTTCAGAATCGGATATTGACCGAACAGGCGATGGCCTTGCTGACAGCGCAGGGTTTTAAAGTTCATCTACCTGAGTTGATACCTGTCAATGACGCCGGTATCAGTTTCGGGCAGATTGTCGAGTTCGGATACGCGAGATAATAATGAACCGCAGAGGCGCTGAGCTTTCTTTTAAGCTTTGCCTTCGGCAAAGCTAACTTAAGGAGGTTTTTCTCTGCGCCTCCGCGTCTCTGCGGTAGATAAACACCCAGTAGGAAATAATGATGCAAGATACCCACATTTCACTGGCCCACGGTAACGGTGGCCGCTATATGCGTGAACTGATCGATGAGATTTTTGCGCGCTATCTTGCCAACCCGGATCTGGATGTCACCGCGGACGCCGTACCCATTGAAATCGATGAGGGTGAGGTGTTATTCACCACCGATGGTTTCACCGTGCAGCCGCTGGAGTTTCCTGGTGGCAACATCGGCTCATTGGCTGTTCATGGCACCGTCAATGATCTGGCGGTTGCCGGGGCCGTACCCAAGTATTTGAGTCTGAATGCGTTCATCGAGGAAGGGTTGGAAATCGACCTGCTACAGCGTGTTATTCGATCGCTGGCTGACGCAGCCGCCCAGATTGGCGTCAAGGTGGTCGCCGGCGATACCAAGGTCTTGCGCCGAGGTGAGGGTGGTGGGCTCTACCTGGCGACTACCGGTGTGGGTATACGCAGAGGGCACCGGCTAACGTTGGGCAATATTCAGCACGGGGATGCGATTCTGGTCAGCGGTCCGGTCGGCGATCATGGCATCGCAGTGATGCTGGCACGAGAGCAGTTCGGGCTGCGTGGTGATATCCAATCAGATGCCGGCAGCGTGTTGAATTTAACGACGCGAGCATTGCAGTATAGTGGCTTGCGCTTCATGCGCGATCCAACGCGAGGTGGTCTGGCGACGGTCTGTACCGAAATGCGCCGGGCGACCGGTATGGGCGTGCTGCTCAAACAGACCGCTTTACCGGTGCGCGACCCGGTGCAATCGGTCTGCGATATGCTGGGATACGATCCGCTATATCTGGCCTGCGAAGGCCGCGTGGTCGCTGTAATCGATCCGACTCAGGCGAATGATTTGCTCGCTGACTGGCGGGCCCTGGAAGAGGGCAAAGATGCGCGCTTGATCGGCAGGATCGATGCGCAGGCTCAACACGTGGTCCTCGAAACTGAAATCGGCGGCGAACGCATCCTGGAAGAGCTGGAAGATGATCCGTTACCACGAATCTGCTAGCATGGCCGATCGTTGCCATCTCCGAAGACCGCCTGTTCTAGCCCGCCTTTCTCACCAGGCGGCGTAGGATACCGGTAAGGCATTGGCTATTTGGAGTAAGACAAGGTGATCATGAATACAGTGTGTTATTCAAGCATGCCTATCACGGTTCAGGCTAGTCTTCGCGTCCGTAAGCTTGCTCTTCACTCAAACCGTAGCTATGGTTACGCTTTTCGCTCCAGAGCGGCGCCTACGAACACGAATCCTGCGCCTGCTTCCGTGATCCTGGTGAGAAATGCGGGCTAGTGCTCGCCCAGGCTAAGACTTGTCGTTGCCATATCACACTCCGGATATTCATAATTAACAAATATGAATATATATCAAGCACGAAGAGAGGCAACCGGCGTTTGGTCAGTCAGTTTTTCGAGCGCTTAGCAACACAACTGAACATGGTGTTTTTCATGGTATTAACACCTACACCAACAAGTAAGCCATTGATAGTAAATCGCAAAAATGGCTCGTTTACAATCGAGTGGGAGTAGGCGGCACAGTTCTGGTGAACATTGTGAATGTCACTCACCAGGCAAAGTGCTGTTCAATTATGCCGAACAGTGTTATTCATTATTTCTTGCCTTTCGCCCACCGCTATACTGGCTGAAGCTGAGTATCTCGGTCGCGATGCATGTGTCCAGTGCCATGCTGAACAACATCTGGCACTGACAGGCATCGGCAAGCAGTTTTTACTATCTCTCATGGTATAAATCATGGTATCGCCGCACTCAATACCAGCGCGGCGCTCCAATAC
>JABDQW010000116.1 GCA_013042055.1 Gammaproteobacteria bacterium
CATGACACCTTCACGCAGGTTTGCACGTGACAAGGCAACGTTATCAAAATTGAATGCCTCGGTCTTGGCACGACGTGAGCAGGCAGCGATCACAACGTGGTTTACACCTTCGCTATCAATGTCGTCCTGAATCATTTTCACGCCAGCCTCTGAACAGAGGAAGTCGTGTTGCTTACACAAAGCAGCTTTTCCGTCACGTGTTGCGGTCATTTCGAGTTGTTTTGAATCAAGGCGTTCACCCAGACCACAACCGTTGCATATATATGCGCCAATCTTCATTTCATCTGCCATGATTTAACCCTCTGCCTGAGCTACGCGATTAACGACCTGAATGGCACGTAATGCGGATGCTGTTGCACTTTGTACTGCACGGTTGACGTCCAGCGCATCGGATGAGCAGCCGGCAGCAAAGACGCCACCGTTCGCCTCGTCCTGCTCGATGAAGCCTTCGTCGTTCACACTCAGTTCGATCGGGAACGTGTCTTTGTCAACGCTGGGCTCCATGCCAATGGCCAGTACCACCAGATCGTGCTCATTGGCGTAGCGATTGTAGCCTTCGGTATCGACACCATGCAGTGTTGGATTGCCGTTCCCCTTGTTTTCGACAATATTGGCGACCTTGGACTTGATGAATTTGACCTTGGGGTCATCCTGCACCCGCTGATAAAAGTCATCGAAGCGGTCAATCGCCCGAATATCGATGTAGTAGATCGAAACATCCGCATCGTCGCCGTATTTTTCAGAAACGTAGGTGCTCTGTTTAAGCGAGGCCATGCAGCAGATGCGTGAACAGTGTTTGAGATGGTTAACATCGCGCGAGCCAGCGCACTGGATAAAAGCCACATTCTTGGCTTCCTTACCATCGGATGGGCGCACCAGCTTGCCGCCGGTCGGACCAAACGGGTCCATCATACGCTCAAATTCAACGCTGGTAATGACATTGTCTATGCGATCGTAGCCGTACGGCTGTATCTTGCCGGCATCGTATGGACGCCAACCTGTTGCCCATACCACGGCACCCGCTTTCAATTCGACTGTTTCTTCCTGCATTTCCAGATCGATGGCGTCAAACTTGCAGGCATCTTTGGCTTTTTGTGCATCATCGGTGCCAATCATGCGAGGATCGATCACGTAGCGCTGCGGTTGTGCCAGGTTATAGGGCATATAAGCCCCTTTGTGTTTATCCATGTTGTAGTTGAATTCGTTTTCGAACTCGGTTTCGACGGCATCAGCGCAAGCGCCACAGGCCGTGCATTTTGAATTCACGTAACGAGGACTGATTTTGACGGTTGCAGTGTAGTTGCCCGCTTCGCCCTGCAAGTCGGTGACTTCGGACATAGTCAAAACAGTGATGTTCTTGTTCGCGTTCATCCGACGCTGGTTGATTTCCAGGCCGCAGGTGGGAAAACACAGTTTGGGGAAATACTTATACAGCTGGGTCACTCGGCCGCCAATGAATGGCCTTTTCTCAATCAGTATTACCTGCTTGCCGACTTCAGCGGCTTCGAGCGCGGCAGTCATGCCACTGATGCCACCGCCGACAACCAGAATCGTCTGATTGGTTGCAACTATATCCGACATCTTTTGCCTCCAGAGGGAAGTGTCAGTATTGAAAATGCCAGCTCAATCAATCAGATAAGCTGGTAATAGAATTCTGCTATCGCGCCTGAAGATTTTAGCCCGTGCGCAGGGACGCATACTATACCCGTTTCTGGGTATTTTCTCTACGTTCCAAGTGGTTGGGTATAAAGAGAAATTCTATAAAGCAGTAGATTTTTACTATGCTTTCTCTCCACCGCGGGGTGGACTAAAACCATCAGGGATTTAGCCGTCGTGGTGGCTATGCAACCTGGCGGAAAAACGGGCTAGCCGCGAATCGCGCGAGAGTGGTTTGCATGTTGACACCATTCGCGCTGTTCGCGTTATTCGCGGCTAAAGAATTTTCTCGCCATCTTAGTGCGGGCTAAAACTATTAGCCGCAAATAACGCGAATAACGCTAGGTCGGTTTGCACACGGAAAACATTAGCGCCCTTAGCGTTTTTCGCGGCTAATGGGTTTTAGAAATCACCCCAACTGTGGCGTTTGCGCTTCCAGTTGATGCGCGTGATCAGCAGACCGAACAGTAAACTGCCCAGGGAAACAGCGGCACCCAGTATGAACCAATCTTTGGTACTGTCGTCGGCAAGTTGCGCATTTTCTTCGATCAGCATTTCATTCGATGCGCTCAATTTGCTCAGTTCTGATTGCAGGGTCTTGTTTTCTCTAGCCAGTGCGGCTGGATTTGCAGAAATACGCTTGAGCTTCTCCATACTGCTTTCCATGGATTTGATCTCGCGTTGCGACTGCTTTAACTGGGCGGTCAATTCCTTGTTTTGATCTTGAAGCTTGGCAGCCTGCTGTTTCAGATCAGCCGCTTGAGCCTTGGTGGTTTCCAGCTTTTTATTGACGGTGACGATGCGATCACGTGCACTCGCTTGAGTCATCAGGTACTGTTTTTCCACCCAGCCTTCTTTGCCGCCAGGACTACGCACGTGCACATAATTGCCATCTTCACTGGTTTCTTTGACCGTCAGCGGCGTCCCGCTTTTCGGAAAATAGACAATACGATGCTTTGTGGATGCACCGGTGCGCATCGGAATGGAGAGTTCATCACTAACATAAAGTGTTTTTGACCAGCCCTGACTGACCGGTAACAGTAAAACGACGACAACCAGCAAGCCACTAAGCCCCATATTTTTTGTTTTTAATTTAATCATCATGTATGTGTTTAAACTCTCCGCATTTGTTGGTTTGCAGACAAAACTATTTTCGCGCATTTAGGAGCCGATTTCGCCTCATCGACTGATATTAATTTTTGTAGGCAAAAACACCCTCGGCATCGTCGGCGTGATGTTCTTCGACCCATTTTAACTTGTCGTGAAGATTGACCACCTCGCCGACGATAATCAGCGTGGGTGGTTGAATATCCTCGTTGGCGATCACGTCCAGTAGTGTGGCCAAGGTCGCTGTAAACACGCGTTGCTGCGGCGTCGTTCCCTGTTCGACGAGAGCGACCGGCGTTGTTTCCGGCAAACCATGGGCCACCAGTTCCTTGCACAAGGTCGGCGCCCCGTGAAGCCCCATATAGAAAACGACCGTCTGATCGGGGTGAGCCAGCGCTTTCCAGTTGAGATCTACGCTACCGTCCTTGAGATGCCCGGTAACGAATACGCACGACTGCGCATAGTCACGGTGCGTTAATGGTATACCAGCATAGCTGGAACAACCAATAGCCGCGGTAATACCCGGTATAATCTGAAAAGGCACCTGTTCCTCGGCGAGCGTTTCAATCTCCTCACCGCCACGACCAAATATGAATGGATCTCCCCCTTTCAATCGCAACACCCGCTTGCCCTGTTTTGCAAGACGCACCAACAACTGATTGATGTTCTCCTGCTTCATCGTATGTTTTGCACGTTCCTTACCGACGTAAATGACCTCGGCGTCACGCCTGACGAGTTCCATAATAGCGGGCGACACCAGCCTGTCGTAAACCACCACATCCGCTTTTTGCATCAACCGCAGGGCACGGAAGGTCAGCAAATCCGGGTCCCCCGGACCGGCCCCGACGAGAAACACCTCACCGACCAGTTGGGGCGACGCCGAATGCTCGTCAATCGCCCGCTTGAGCATATCACGCGCTTCTCGATCATGACCGGCAAACACGAGTTCGGCAACTGTGCCTTCAAGAATCGTTTCCCAGAAATTCCGCCGTTGCTCAACACGGGGAAATGCTGCTTTGACTCTGTCGCGAAATGCTTCGACCAACACACCCAGCTTGCCGTAAGCCGCCGGAATCAGTCCTTCCAAGCGCGTGCGTATCAACCTGGCGAGTACCGGTGAAGCGCCTCCTGTGGATACGGCAATCTGTACTGGCGAGCGATCGATGATCGACGGCATGATGAAACTGCACAGTGCAGGATTGTCAACGACATTGACAGGAATTTTACGTGAGCCGGCTTCGAGCGATATACGCTCGTTGAGGTCAGCTTGATCGGTCGCCGCGATTACGAGGACGCAATCTTCAAGATCCTCTGACTGATATACACGCTGTTGATGCCGAATCTTACCGGTTGCTCTCAATTGTTCCAGTTCATCGCACAGCTGCGGCGAGACCACGCGTACATCCGCACCCGCTTTGCGTAGCAGGCTGACTTTTCGTGCGGCCACCGCCCCCCCACCAACAACCAGACCGGTTCGTTGCTTGATCTGGTAGAAAATCGGTAGATAATCCACTTGGTCTCCACTCATGAAAAACGCCGATCCTTTACAGGATCAGCGTTACTATTTATTCGTTTGTTGTAATTAGTGCCGTCAGATCGTCGCGAGTAACTTATCCAGCTCACCAGTCTGATTTATCGCCGAAAGGTCATCAAACCCACCTACATGGCGATCACCGATGAAAATCTGCGGTACCGTGTGCCGACCTGTAATTTTTTTCATGTGCTCATACAAGGCTGGATCTTCATCGACCTTTATCACTTCGTAAGTCACACCTTTGCTTTTCAACAAGCGTTCTGCTGCCCGGCAAAATCCACACATACGCGCGGAGTATACTTTAATTACATTCGAGGTCATATTCTTACACCCACCAGTTTGCCAACAACTAAGGAAACTCTGACTTATTGAAAGTTTCCCTGCGGCACATGAATGTGCCGCCATTTTCAATCGCATAGTTGATTGAAAAGGAAGAAAAATAAAAATCGCATTTTTATTTTTCGCGCTCTGATAATTCCTCGATGGAATTACTCAGAGCTTCGCTAATAAATACCCCGGTTTAACAATACGTGTTAGCGGTGCACTGACTCTATCAACAACACCTGTACCCGGGCTTTTCAGCTAGAAGATCAGCGCCCACTGGATCAATGAGTCGCCTAGCTGTGCTGTGCTCACTGACGTAGCTCTTGACTCTATCGCCTGTAGTATCGATCCTGCATGATCATCTTTTCCCCGGTCATCGTCAACAACACAGCCGTGAGATTCTGAAGGTTATTATACTCAATCGCGACGAACTTGAGAATGAGAACTATCCCTATGGATAAAAACCAAATGAACAAGAATACTATGTGATATTCCAGCCTGCCTATAGCGATTCAGGCTGGTCCTCGTGATCCTGGTAAGAAATACGGGCTATTGTGTCAAAGGCGGTGGAGCAACCCGCAACACTTCCTCGATCGTGGTCACTCCTGTTGCGACTTTGCTGGCACCGCTCAGACGTAACGGCTTTAGGCCATCTTTCAGTGTTTGCTGGCGCAATTCCGATATGTCGCAGGAAGCGTTCACCAGTTTCCTCAACTTACCGGTAAAGGTAAACATTTCATAGATGCCGATGCGGCCCAGATAACCCGTATTACGGCATTCGAGGCAGCCGATCGGATGCATTACTCGATCTGGTTTTTTTGATCTCCAGGGCGTAACCAGGGCGCTCCACTCCTGCTCACTGATTTCCATTGGCTTTTTACAGTGCGGGCACAAGGTCCTCACCAGACGCTGCGCCATCACACCGAGAATCGACGACTGCAGTAAATACGGCGGCACGCCGATGTCCAGCATGCGGGTGACAGCGGCCGCTGCATCATTGGTGTGCAGCGTGGACAAGACTAAATGACCGGTAAGCGCCGCCTGAATCGCCATCTCGGCAGTCTCCTTATCCCTAATCTCACCGATCATGATGATATCGGGATCCTGGCGCATCAATGTTCTGACGCCAGTCGAGAAATCAAGATCGATATTTCTCTGTACTTGCATCTGATTAAAGCTGGGCTCGACCAGTTCGATCGGATCTTCAACCGTACAGACGTTGACTTCGGGTTTCGCTAGCTGTTTCAGTGTTGAATACAGTGTCGTGGTTTTACCCGAACCCGTGGGACCGGTCACCAGAATGATACCGTTTGGCTGGTCGATCATACAATTCCAAAGCTCATCATCGCGCTCACTGAAACCCAGCTCACGGAAATCTCTGACCAGTACGTCCGGATCAAAAATACGCATCACCAGCTTTTCTCCGAACGCGGTGGGCATCGTCGACAGGCGCAACTCGACTTCTTTTCCATCCGGCGTACGTGTTTTCAACCGGCCATCCTGCGGCTTTCGTTTTTCAGCAACATCCATGCGTCCGAGAATCTTGATTCGGCTCGCGACCGCGGCCATAACATTGGTCGGGATCTGATAAACATCGTGCATGACACCGTCAATACGGAAACGCACGTTGCTCATATCTCGACGCGGCTCGAGATGGATATCACTGGCGCGTTGATCAAACGCGTACTGCAGCAGCCAGTCAACAATATGCACCACATGTTGATCATTGGCATCGAGCCTGCCGCTGCGTCCCAGCTCCATCAGCTGTTCGAGATTCTGGATGTTGCCCGCGGCAGGCTGGCCAGCTGACTGTGCTCCGACTATGGATTTCGATACCGTGTAAAACTCAAGCAGATAATGACTGATGTCCTGCGGATTCGAGATGACGATTTCAAAGTCTTTTTGGTGAATGTGGCTAAGTTCATCCATCCATTCCCGATCAAATGGCTGTGCCGTAGCAACGGTGATACGGGTTGCATCGACCCTGATTGGCAGCACATTAAAGCGGGCGGCGTAGGCGTACGACATCACCTCGGTGACTGCGGACACCTCGATTTTTAACGGATCAATGCGCTCATATGGAAAGCCGAGGCGCATTGCGAACCATTCAGTCAGAAATTCCAATGACAGCGGTTTGCCGTTCTGCGCGTGCGCCCATTTGCGCTCCGCTATGATCTGCAGTGGGTGCTTGTTGTCGTATTCCGAACCGATCGCGACGGTACGTAGCATATGCGCGTCATCGGCATCGACAAGCGCCTCCTGTTCCATCCAGGTCAGGATTTCATGCAAACCCAACTTGCGATGATGTAGCGTGTCCTTTACGGCATTCATGTAGGCATCTCATGTGAAGATTCGATCACATCACACCGTTGGCAATACCTCAAACGAGATCGGTGCAGCTGTTAGTTTCTGTTCAGATACCTTGATATTAGTCACTTTTGAGAGTTCAGGGCCGATTTCCAGCCAATTGTAAAAAATCGACAGCTGCCGTTCGCCGCCACATGCAAGCACCTCAACACGACCATCGGAACAATTGCGGACCCAACCGGTGAGCCCCAGTGCCCGCGCCTGACGCTGGGTGCTTGCCCGAAAGAACACGCCCTGGACGCGCCCGGTGATGATGTAATGTCGGCAAATCATCGAAATCTGATCGTGGCCGCCCAGTGAGAAATGCGGGCTAGCTGATGAATTCACAAGCTGCACAAAAAAGGCCCGCTAACGGGCCTTTTTGTCACAGCTTGGTCGGATTTACTGTGCGAGAAAATCCAGATCGGATTGTTCCACATCGCCAACAGACCACGCACCTCGAGTTCTTGCATGGTTGATCGCTGCATCCATTTCGGCGGAAGAGGCATTGCGATCGATATCAAACGTCTGGCCAGGGAAGATCAAATCAGGGTCGTTGATCTGACTACGATTTGCTTTATAGATCAGTGGCCACTGGTAGGGATCACTATAAACCGCGCTCTTTCCCGAAATGTTCCACAGATTGTCGCCGCTGACGACGGTATAGCTGTCATCAGCGAGGGTGGCACCTGCGGCCATGGTATCGGTCAGCTCCTCACCGCCAGTTCGGTCAAGAAATTTTTGCTGTTCAGCTGCAGCCTGTGCCTTTGCGGCCTCAGACTCTGCCAATGCCTTATTGGCAAGTTCCAAGGCTTTAGCATCATCACCATCCGCCAATGCCTTCTCGGCCTGTTCGATCAGACTGCCGGTATCTCGCCATTCGTAGCCCAGAGCCGCAGCTTCAGCGTTAGCAGCCTTGGCATCCGCAATGGCCTGTTCGGCGGCACTCGGACCTTCATCACCTGTGGTAGCACAACCCGCCAGCAAACCCAGGCTCAGGGCAGCAGCAGCAAACAAACGCGCAGTGGTTTGAAACATAATATATCTCTCCAGATTCGGAAATTATTGTTAGTAGGGTAAGTATAAGGATCAGTTATTTTTATGCGGTTGATTATAACCGCAAAAGCTATCAATGTGTGTTCATAGTGTCAAGAACATTCCAGTATATTTGATATCGCTTTTACACAATCGAAACATCCAGTAAGCTTATGATCTTATTGTGAAGAGGAGTTGGCAGATGGCATCAACTGTCAAATTATACCATAACCCACGCTGCAGCAAGTCGCGGCAAGCCTTGCAACTCATTGAATCTGAAGGTATTAAACCAGATATCATCGAATATCTTAAACACCCACCGAGCTATCGGGAGCTCGAGCAGCTGCTCGATCTGCTTGGCCTCGAGCCACGTCAGCTGATGCGTACCGGCGAGAAACTCTATAAGGAAAACAATCTAGACGATCTGAACCTCAGCCGCAAAGATCTGATCAAGGCCATGGCCGAGCATCCTAAGCTGATCGAACGCCCGATTCTGATTCATGATGGCAAGGCCGTGATCGGCCGTCCTCCAGAAAAAATTCTGGGGATTCTATAATGGCTGAGATTCTGGTGTTGTATTACAGCCCCGGGGGTACAACGGCTGAGATGGCGAACGTGATCGCTCACGGAATCGAGCAAGTGGAAGGCATGCAGGCCCGCATCCGAACTGTACCGCCGGTCTCACCAGTCACTGAACAGCTCGAAGATACCATCCCTGGAAACGGCCCCTTGTATGCCAGCAATGAGGATTTGCAACAATGTGATGGACTGGTTCTGGGTGCACCCACACATTTCGGTAATATGCCGGCGGCCCTAAAGCATTTCATCGATAATACCAGTCCGTTATGGATGTCCGGTGCGCTGGTTGGCAAACCAGCCGGCGTTTTCACGGCCAGCACCAGCCTGCACGGCGGCCAGGAGACGACCCTAATTACGATGATGCTACCCCTGTTGCACCATGGCATGCTGATCGTCGGACTACCCTATACCCAGTGCGAGTTATTCCGCACCAAAAGCGGTGGTACACCCTATGGCGCCAGCCGATTAACTGATGACATGGAAATACACCCGCTGAGCGAAGAAGAACGCACACTCTGCCTGACACTCGGTCAGCGTGTCGCGGAAGCAGCCAAAAAGCTTTCAAGAACTTAAATCATACCCAGGCCGTGCAATTCAACCGCGTCAGATTCTCATATTGGATCACCCTAACGGGCTATTTTGGCCTTGTCATCGGCATTTATTTGTGGCACATGTGGATCAAAAAAACCCCTGCCCACCATATGTCGATCATGCTGATTTTCCAGCTAGGTCCATTGATGTTCCCGTTGCGGGGCCTGTTGGCGGGCAGAATATATACCCATGCGTGGGCAATGTATCTAGCCATCTTCTATTTCGTCCTGGGGGTATGGTACGCGGGTGCGGATGAAGACATGGCGTTCGGGATGTATGTCATCGCGAGCAGCATGCTGTTCTTTGCCGGCACACTGTTTTATACCCGCTATGCCAGCAGGCAGGCCACCGACTCGGCGGGCAAGCCACCCGCCAATCATACTTAACTCGCAGGTCTTAAAACCGTTGTTTTTACCGCGGAGACGCAGAGGCGCAGAGTATAATTCAATTCGGTTGTGTCATTTCGACCATCGGGAGCGATGTGCACCGCCTTAGGGCGAAGGGCGTGAAGCTCTTAGCTCATCTCCTGAGACGTAGGAGATCTCTCCCTGCGATCGAGATGTTAGAGGTGGGCGATAGAAAGGACAATACAAGATATTCCTCTGCGCCTCCGCGTCTCTGCGGTTAACCCCCATTCCTCAACAGGATCAGGATTCGGGCTGACCTTGCAGTACGCTTTTGATGAATGGAATGGTAAGCCGTCGCTGCTGCGCCATTGCTGCTTTATCGAGATCATCGAGCCGTTTGAACAGATCGAACAAATCTCTTGGATAGTGCGTCAGCAGATAGTTTGCGACAGCGTCTGTCATTACCAGACCGTATCGATCAGCGCGCTGTTTTAATGCAAGCATCTTTTCGTGATCATCAAGATCCTGCAACTGAACAACTGGACCCCAGCTCAGACGCGAGCGCAGATCAGCTAACTGAATCGGACAGGAATCTGGTGACTGGGTGGAACTGAGGATAAGACGTTTCCCCGCATCCCGGATACGATTGAACAGATCAAACAGCGCTTCTTCCCAAACCATTGATTGCATCAGCAGGTCGACATCATCGATACACACCATATCCAGCTGTTCAAGTGCATCAAAGACCTGCGGTGAGCTATTCTTCAACTCCCGCGCGGGCAAATAGCACACACTCCTGTCACACCGCGATGCCAGATTGCACGCAGCCTGCAGCAAATGGCTTTTGCCGCTGCCCTGGCCTGCCCAGATCAACACCTGGACCTCACCTTGACCGCTGGCCATCTGTTTGATCAGGTCGACAATCAGCTGATTACGTCCCGCGATGAAACCATCAAAAGTGTAATGCTCCCGAAATTCGAACGAAAGTGGCAGCTGCTGGTACAAATGCTGCGTCATAATAGAATCCAACTAGCCCGCATTTCTCACCAGGATCACGGGAGCAGGCGCCGTATTCGGGTTCGTAAGCGCCGCTCTGGAGCGAAAAGCGTAGCAATAGCTACGGTTTGAGTGAAGAGCAAGCTTACGGACACGAAGACCAGCCTGAACCGTGATAGGCATGCTTGAATAACACACTGTATTCTTGATCATTGTAGTTCTTCTAAATAATGCAATACCTTATCAGCACTCTCAGCCGCCTGGTGAGAAATGCGGACTAGCCCGCTATTGTCGATAACTGTAGTGCAACACCTGTTGCTGCTGCCCAGAGTGACCACCGCCGGGCTCTGGTGGGTCAGCTCTGGGTTCGAGCTTTCTGTCGAGCGCAACCAGCCTGACGAAATCATTGACATCACCCCGTAAATCAATGCGGAAGACGACGACGTCCTGGTCAAGGTGCACCAGATCGGTCTGTCTGACGGCCGCAAGACCTTTGAGGAATTGCTGGATCTTTCGGTAATTCTTCAGTGAATCAATATTAACGATCTTGACCAGTAAATAGGGTTCATCACTATCGGTGCGTTCGAGCACGGCGTAATGCTTGCCAATCTTGTCGGCCGTTAAATCGACACCTTCAGCGATCACCGTGGCGTAATCACGTCCGTTCACGGACCAACTGTACATCGAGCCGTCGACAAACAGGGACCAATCACCTCGCCAGTCGTTACCAGTCCATGACAATCTGCCGACAATCACTGGCCCATTACTGTAGCGCTTTGATGCCGCCTTGACTGGTTTAGCAAATGCTGCCCACAAATCGGTAAAACGCAGCTGTTGTTGGTCTTTGAGATCATTAATTGGCCAGATCACCGGCAAGCCACGTCGTTGCGCCGCCTGCGTCAACGCCTCTTTTAACAAGGAGGCATCGCTGTCTTTGAGCACATATCGATTGTTGCCATCACGTACCGCCAGCCATACAACCGCTTCACCACGGCGATCACCCCATACAGGCTGACCATTTTCACGCAGTAGAGCGATGATTTTACCGCTGCTGTACTGGACTTTGAGCAGATAGGAGACCGCAGCTGATGGTGTCGATAGCGCGGGCGCTCGAGCGCTATCTGTGTCATTGGGCTCGTGTTCGGCATAGCTGTATTGCTGAACATAAGCCGCTGCAGCCGCCGGTTTGACTTGCTTCAGAATCGATCGATTACCGGAAACCCTGATCAGAACTTCCTCAAGCCCCTTGGAAAAAACCGCATCTCGCACCTGACGGCTTTGGTTAGGAACGGGGAACTCAACATCGTACAAACCGGTAACGACAACGGCTTTGCTGTCTGATACGACTACGAGCTGCAGGATCAGCAGGCCCGCCACAAGTAGGAACTTGCTTGCGTTTACAAATGGTATGTCTTTCATTATAAACAACAACTAGCTGGAAAACTCTCTATTCGATTGTCAGGAGCGTGTACAATAGCATAGCTTAACATTCTCTGAACCGAGTTATGTCTGAACTAAACGAACAAAAACCATTGAGCTACCGCGATGCAGGCGTTGATATCGATGCTGGCAATGAGCTGGTGCAAAAAATAAAAGCGAGTGTCAAGAGCACACAACGCCCCGGTGTTCTGGGCAGCCTGGGTGGCTTTGGTGGCCTGTTCGAATTACCGCTGGAACGCTACCAACACCCGGTACTGGTCTCGGGTACCGATGGCGTTGGTACCAAACTGAAACTGGCCATACAACAGCGCAAGCACGATACCATCGGTATCGATCTTGTCGCGATGTGCGTCAACGACATCTTGGTGATGGGGGCAGAACCGCTGTTCTTTCTTGATTATTACGCGACCTCAGCGTTAGACACCGACATTGCCGCCGATGTCATTGCAGGCATAGCCGAAGGCTGCAGACAATCCGGTGCCGCCCTGATCGGAGGTGAAACCGCTGAAATGCCCGGTATCTACCAGCCCGGTGACTATGACCTCGCCGGGTTCTGCGTCGGAATTGTCGAAAAAAACCGCATCATCGATGGTAGCAACGTGAGGCCGAGTGATGTATTGATCGCGCTCGCCTCCAGCGGACCGCATTCCAACGGTTACTCATTAATTCGCAAGATCATCGAAATCACCGCCAGCGATCTCTCGCAAGAGTGCGGCGGACAGTCGCTGGCAGACGCGCTGCTCGCCCCAACGACCATATATGTTGCCGCCCTCACAGGACTGATCAAGAATTGCGATATCCATGCACTGGCCCATATCACCGGTGGCGGCTTACTGGAAAACCTGCCGCGTGTGCTTCCCGACGATACCTGCGCCGTCGTCAATACTGAGAGCTGGAACATGCCCACCGTCTTCGACTGGCTGCAGCAAAACGGTAATATCGATACCATGGAAATGTACCGCACGTTTAACTGTGGTGTTGGCATGGTGGCGGTTGTCAGCAAGGATGACGCTGAAGCCGCATTGCGAACCCTGAACGACAACGGCATCGCGGCATGGCAATTGGGTCAGATTGAACCAGCAAGCGGCAAAGCTGCGCTAAGATTCGAATAATCCGTCAAACCCGTTCAAACGTGGCAACAAAATCAATCGTCATATTGATTTCCGGTAGCGGCACCAATCTGCAAGCTATCATTGATGCAGTCAAACAAGGCCGCATTAAGGCGAAAATTGCGGCAGTAATCAGTAATCGTGCCGATGCCAAGGGTCTAGAGCGTGCACGGCGTGCGGATATTAACGCGGTCGTGATTGAACAAAACACGTATCATAATCGCGTTGACTACGACACTGCACTGATCTCGGAAATCGATAAGTACCACCCCGATTTGATCGTGTTGGCCGGCTTCATGCGAATTCTAAGTGATAAATTTGTTCATCACTATCAGCATAAAGTGCTCAACATCCATCCTTCCCTGCTGCCCGAATTCAAAGGGCTGCACACACACCGCCGAGTGCTCGAGTCCTGCCAATCGATCCACGGTGCCAGCGTTCATTTCCTGAGCAATGAACTCGATAGCGGACCAGTGGTCCTACAGGCTGAAGTACCGGTGATGCCAAATGATACCGAAGCAACCCTGGCTGCGCGGGTATTACAACAGGAGCACATCATCTATCCGATGGCGATTGCATGGTTCATCGATGGTAGACTTGAAGTGAAGGGTAATCACATACTGCTAGATAAACTGACACTACACAGGCCTGCACGATGGAAATCGGATCGACTCATACTGTCAAACGCGCCATAAGCGCGACGATTGTTGCTTTTATAGCGTTCATTACACCCACCCTGTCCGCAGCACGCGAACTGCCAAACGAGTTTACGGCGAACTACGCTCTGGAAATGTTGGGCACCGTCATGGCAAGAGCGGAGTATAAGCTGGTACACAGCAATAATGGCCTGTACATGACCCAATCAACGCGCCCCGCGGGTCTTGTCGCACTCCTCAGGGACGACAAAATCGACGTGCGCAGTGACATGATAATCAGCGACGGACAGATTTTACTCGTTAAATACGCTTATAAGCATACCGGAGATGATAAGGATCGCGATGTCAGCTTTCAGATTGACTGGCGTTCCGATGCTGAGCATGGACTGGTCGGAAAAGTGGTCGGTATCCATCAAGGCAAGCAAGTCAATTTCGATGTCGACATGCCCGTGTGGGATCCACTGTCGATCCAGGTACCGATCATGCTCGACACAAAAAAACACCTGCCGCCACACGAGCACGGGCTTTTCATGAAAGGAGAATTCAAGCATTACCTATTCGAGAACCACGGTAGCGAAAAGATCGTCTCGAATGGTGAAGAATTTGACACAGTCAAAGTGGCCGGCAGAGAAACCGAACGCGACCGAGCCATGTATGTATGGCTGGTTCCGGCGCTGAATAATCTGCCGGTCAAGATCGAACAATGGAAAGAAGGCAAATTAAAATCGACCGTGCGTCTCGAGAACGTCAGCTTCGTCAATGACGGTGATACCCGTACGCTGAACTTCAGCGACGATCCTGCTGATTATGAGTGATAACGATTCGGAACATGAGTGGATCAGCAAGTCGCAAAAAAAGCGTGATTGTCATGCGCTGCAGAAAATCAGCGATCGATTACTACAACTGAAACGCGAAGAACTGTCACTCATTGACCTGCCTGCGGAACTCGAGGATGCGATAAAAGAAACTCAACGCATACACTCGAACAGTGCGCTGAAAAGACAACGTCAATATCTGGGCAAGATCATGCGTTCTGTCGACAGCGAAGCAATAGAGCAACAGCTCAACCGCGTTCTTCACAGAAACGATACCAATACCGCGCAATTCAGACGAATTGAGAAATGGCGCGATCGCCTGATAGAGAACGATAAGGAGGTGCTGGGAGAGATCATTCAACAACTTCCTGATGTCGACCGCCATCACCTACATAATCTCGTACGCCAGGCCGCCAAAGAATCCAAAGAACAAAAACCACCCGCCGCCGCAAGAAAATTATTCAGATACCTGAAAGATGCTGTTTCGGAAAGTAACCGCCAATTGGTTGGAAAAAAATGCTGACAAAGAATATGAGGCCGCGAATAACGCAAAAAAGGCTTTGTTTTATGTATTGTCTGCGTGCCTTGCGTCTTTTGCGGACTCACTCAGCTGTAGAACGGCAAAGTTCTTGCGCGTCTTGTACAACTTATCCAGATTGACAAAAACAGAATACCAGCTTGCACCGGTCTCCCGCAGATTGTAGATATAGAATATATGTGCGCGAAGAACGCAAATAACGCAAAAAGTCTTTTTTATATGTACTCTTTTGCGTGCTTTGCGTTTTTTGCGGACTTACCCATCATGATCTGCTGGCGTCGGGCAACGAATTTACTGCGCATATGATCTAAATGATCATGCGTGTCACCGTGGGCTGAATCATCAGGTATAGCTGATTTTACAATCGAGTCGCTTGTGCTGCAGCGCGGGAAAGTTCTTACGCGTCCTGTACAACTTATCCAGGTCGATGTCTGAAACGACCGCGCCGGTACCCTGTGGCAGTCGATTCATAACCACACCCCAGGGATCGACGATCATACTATCGCCATGGGTTTCTCTGCCATTCATATGGTAGCCGCCCTGGTCGGGGGCAATGACATAACATAGATTCTCTATCGCACGTGCTCGTATTAACGATTCCCAGTGCGCTCTGCCGGTGAGGCTGGTGAAAGCCGATGGCAACACGCATATCTCCATACCAACATCTGCCATCGCTCTGAAAAGCTCGGGAAAGCGAAGATCATAACAAACAGCCAAACCAATTTTACCGAACGGCGTATCAGCCACGACCACATCATCGCCAGATTCGATAGTCTCGGATTCATTATAACTTTCCTCATTGGCCTCGAGGACAACATCAAACAGGTGAATTTTGTCGTAGCGCGCAACGACTTCACCACTGTCGTTATACAGCAGGCATGCACTGTACACTTTACCGGTGACACCGGAATCAACCGGGATAGTACCACCAACAATCCATATGCCGTGCTTACTTGCCTGTTGCGAAAGAAATTGCTGGATCGGTCCCTCACCGTACTTTTCTGCAATGGTGACTTTGTCGACTTCGGACATGCCCATAATTGCGAAGTTTTCCGGCAGTACAACCAACTTAGCATCCTGCTGGACTGCTGTGTTGATCAATTTCTCGGCTTCCTCCAGATTAGCCTTCACATTGGGACCGGATGCCATCTGAATTGCAGCTACTAGACTCACCTGAATTTACCCCCTGATCTGATGACACGCAAACGAATTAGACCTTCCTCACCACTGCCTGGTACTGCAACAAGGTTTGTCGATGGTATTCCCAAAGCGACCAGCCAATCCATTAACTGATACACCCAGAGCTCCCCCTCCTCACCACCTGGATACTGAAGTTCAATTTGCTGTCGGCTATCTTTAGACCATGCCTCAACAACAGCTGATAATCCGTTGTTTTTTAGCAATCGCTCGCCACTTCGCGACAATTCCCACTGTTCAGCGAGCAGTTCGGTCTCAACAGGCGCTGCCGCACTAACGCTGAAGCCTAAAGATGTCATCATAACAAATTGCGCAAATCGCATCGAAACTGTTTTTACCACTCTAATCAAAGTCATCGGATAAATCCTCTGATTCGTCATCGGCATCATCGGTTATTCGCTTCACCGCCGGCTCTTCCCACGTGCCCTTGATGGTGTATATGTCCTTTCCAAGTAGATCAAGATCGAATATTTCCTGTAATAACGCCAATCCCACACCAATCGTTGGTCCAGCGACCAGGTAACCACCTGCGAATGTGGCTACCGATGAATGTGGTCTAACAATGGTTACCAGGTCGTAATCCTGATCAGCGACACCAATCCGGCCCATCATCGTCAAATCAGCCGCCGATGCGCTGATTTCGGTGTCCTGAGTGATCGCGTCGCCACTGCCAAACACATACGTACCTGTAACAGATTCGAATACGAAACCTTTCTTGTACACGTCAGCAAAATCAAGCCCCAAACGCTTGGGTAAATGCAACAAATTGAACAATCCCAGAAAGCGCCCGCCGGCACCCGGCTCGACATCGCTGATAATGCCCTTGTCAAGCTCGACACTGGTGTTACCTGATAATGATTCCCAGTCGAAGTTGTATGGGGCACCTGGCCAATGCCAGTGCAAAGCTGCTTGCATGTTGCTCTTGTCCACATAGCGAGAATAGCCTAAATTTTGTAGGGTATCACCAAGATTAGAGCTCGTCAGCTTGAAGCTAAACGTCGTCTCCTCGTCTAATCGCCAGGACCTTCTGAGCCAGCTGCCTTTACCATTGATCTGTAAATGTGGATCATTCACTTTGATCGTGTTGACCACCATACCCCGGGGATGGTTGTCAGTAGCAATTTCAACGTTTGATAATTTCCAGTCATTCCACACAAATCGATCAATTTCTACCCTTAATGAGGGCACGTTTGATGCTTTTAGATTCCATTTTCCTTCAGATCCATGATTAGCGATCATAAACGCCGTCAGATTGAGAAAATCTAAATCAACTAGTGCCGTTGTATCCGGATCGATGTTTGCATTGATGATGCCCTCGCCAGTTATGACTGGGGACGCAACATCGAAGCGCCAATTCTCGTCTTCGTCGAGCGTCGCATTAAGATCAAGCAGATCGGTAGATACGACATCTACACTATGGGCATCGCCAAGTATTTTGTATTCGATCGAGACCGGCGTTCTATGCTCAGCGGTTTTACTGACAATGTCGGAGAAGCCTATCTTTAATCCCACGAGATCAGATGATGCGTCAAATCTAAGGTCATAGTCGGTGTCTTTAAGCGGCACACGCATCACAACATCCCAATGTGATTGGCCATCCAGCAGCGCGGGATAGTGCCAGTCAAATACGCTCAGAAGTGTATCGATTGCCCAAGTGCCGCTCAGATAAAACCGTGTTTCGGGATTGGGTCCATCCTGCGTCGTTGCAACGCGGATAGCGACGGGCTGCCCATAGAATTTAGCCTCGATATCCTCACCGTATACGCTGGTCGTGGTGAATGCCAGCTTTCCGTTAAGATCCGTCAGTTGGTAGTCAGTCACAGGAAAGAACAGCTCGTTATCGATGAATTTGACCTTGCCATCGACTTGCAGCTGTTGTTCGGCTTTTCTTATCTTGCCCAACGGAACATCGAGATCGAGTTCGATTTCTGTTTGACCACTGGCCTGAACATGTTCCGCAGCCCGCCCCAGTATAGGATCCAGGCCACTATTCCAGACATATTGCTGCACTTCATCTGCGGGTGCCTCAATATTTGCATTGATCGATAGCAAAGCATCCTTGAGATCAGGTATGACGGCATTGAGCATCGCGCGGCTGCCATTAGCTTCGTAACTGCGCGCATTTTCCACTGATAATGATGCGTTGTGAAATCGCACGGTAGCAGCGGCATTGTGAACGTCAGGCCAACCATCGAGAAAATGCAGCGTACCGTCCACTACGTCAAACAGAACCTGCATGACACCCTGACATTCACGAAAGGGATAATCATTGGCTATGCCGCGAAAAAGAAAACTCCCTGAGGGCACATAGCCGCCTAAAAACGCATTATCGAGCCAGTCGAGCAGGCCTTCAGGTACAATGGATGTCGGTATGTATCTATGTGCATATTCGCCTTTGCCGTTAGCAAGATCGGTCTGCATGTCAAGAAAGACTTTCTTGTCCGAGTATATTTCGGCATGCAAGCGCGTGATAGTTTGCATGTGTTGATTGTTTACAACCAACGCAGGCGTCTCCAGACTGAGCTTGTCTTCGTCTAATTGAATCGCTAATTTTCCCTCGAGACGATCCAGTTGGACAGGCCATCGTAACAGACCACCGGTATCAGCGCGTACATTGTTGGATGCCAGCATCAGTTCGGATCCTTGATTGGTAATCGCCAATTCACCATCCAAGCCGTTAACCGAGATGCCTCGATCAGCCAGCACAACAGCAACATCATTGAAGCGCGTACTCAGTTGCAAGGTCGGTGATTCGGTTAGACCAGCAACGGCTTCAAAATCAAAGAATTCACCCGCTGGCACATAGTCGGCGTTAGCTGTTACCGCAGAGATATCGATACCATCTGGTAAAACATGCAACAACGGCAATATATCTGACGGTTTCAGGTAACTGGCGGCGACGCGCCAATCCTTGTCACGATTCGCGACGATGATACTCGTGTTGTCTTGCCACTTCGAGTTACCAATCTGCATGTGCAAATCGCGTATATCGAGCTGCCAACCTTGCTGGTCAAGTGCGCGCCAGTATAGCTTCGTCTTTAGACTGTTGGCCCGCCAGGTTTTTCGGCGGTTATCGATATTCGCCAGTTGTAGATCGGTGGCATTGATATTACTGGCGAAGCGCAGAATCTTCGCATCGCTGATGTGGGTCCACAGACTAACATCGAGCTTACCGCTACCTCGAACAAAATCCTTGATTCTTGTTGTTTTGACCCAGTTGTCGAAAACCAGGCCGGTGCCATTGACTTGCAGCTTTACTTCCAAAGATCGCAGGTCCCTCAAGTCACCATTCAGCTGCGCGACAATCCTGAACCTTTGCCCGAGATCAGCAGGAAGTTTGACATCCACCTCGACGAACTGGCTATCGAGATAGTTCGCCAGCCGTACCGTGGCGTCATCAAAATCAATATCTCGACTTCCACCAGTGTAGTCACGCCAGTGAATGCGACTGTCGATAAGCGCAATGTCTGCACTCAGTATGAGCTCGATCAGCTCTTCCGAATCTCTGGACGACTCGCGCTCATAAAGCTCAAAGCCTTGAATGACCCACTTACCGTGAGGATGACGCTCAATGAAAAGCTCGGCACCGTGTAAACTGACAGTGCCGGCTACGGGCATCATGAATCTCAATGATTCGTAATAGGCAAGCGAAATAGTCGCCTCGGTTAAACTAATTAACTTGTCCTTGCCATCTTCTTTGTAAATGACCAGATCAAGGACCTTGAGCCTTGGTGTAAACCAATGCATTTCTGCATCGAGCGAACCAATACTGACCGGCAGGCCGATCTGACTACTGATGCCTTTTTCTATTTCTGCGATATAACCCGTGGCATGAGGCAGCATGCCTCGCAATAGCGTGAAGGCGACAGCGAGTATGATCAAAGCAACTGCTACGGAAGAGATCAGAAAGATACGAGTTTTTCTTAACCAGCCCATTCAGAAACTAGAATCTAGTAATAGCAGTAAAGGTTATGCTTGTGACATTCACATAATCACAATGTCGTATTGCTCTTGGGTAAACAGCGCCTCGACCTGGAATTTGATCGGTATCATGATAAAGTCTTCGAGTTCCGCAAGACTGGCGGATTCCTCATCGACCAACAGATCGACGACTTCCTGAGAGGTCAGTACCAGCAGTTCCTTGGCATCGAACTGTCTCGCTT
>JABDQW010000117.1 GCA_013042055.1 Gammaproteobacteria bacterium
ATGAAGGAATTTACTTTGCTCGATACTTAAATAGCGCAGCTGAAGGTTTTTTTCGTTTTATGCTTGGTCGGAGGTATGAAGAAATAATTGCCAAGGCTTATATTCAGCCTCATCATGACCTGTCATATGAAAACGTAATCTTTGCAGAGCTTGACGGTATTATCGTAGGGATGTTTTCTGGTTACACCGCTGAACAACATCGTCTTGCCTCAAAACAGGTTTTAAAGGATGCTGCTGGCCGGTGGAATGTCAGGATGTTGATTGTATCAGTGGTGTTCGCTCCGCTTTTGAGGATTATCGATTCCATTACGGATGAAGATTTCTACCTGCAGGCAATAGCAGTTGAAACTAGTCTTCAGGGTAAAGGTATTGGTTCCAAACTGATGAACTCAGTTGAAGACTTGGCTCGCAAGCGTGGAGCCAAGAGGCTGGCACTCGATGTGTCTGCTAAGAATGCAAATGCTCGCCAGCTATATGAGCGCCGCGGGTATTCAATTGAATCAACTTGGCCAAAGCACTTTAGCACCCGTGCTTTTGAATTTCACCGAATGATAAAACAACTTGATTGATTCCTTTTATCAAGAAGGTGTTCAGAAGTTTTTGCTCAATGATAGTTATGGTTCGTTAGAGCCAGACCAGCTGTCAGGTAATTTGAATTACAGAGCTTAATATGAAAGCAATTGTCTATGAAAAATATGGCTCGCCCGATGTGCTCAGGATGGAGGAAATCGAAAGGCCAATCCCGGGCGACAAAGAAGTCCTAGTGAAAGTTCATGCGGTATCAATTAATTCATGGGACTGGGATACGCTGACAGGTAAACCATTTGAGTATCGATTTTTGTTCGGTCTATTACATCCGAAAAGCACTAAAATGCATGGATGTGAAATCGCTGGCGTAGTGGAAAAAATTGGTGAACACATAAAGCGCTTTCAGGTTGGCGATGAGGTGTTTGGCGACATCGCTGAGAATGGTTGGGGCGCTTTTGCTGAATACACCTGCGCCCATGAAAACTATCTAGTTCTTAAACCTTCCTGTATGACATTTGAACAGGCGGCATGCCTGTCTCATGGTGGCAACCTTGCTGTTCAGGGCCTAATTGATTATGGCAAGATCAAATCAGGACAAAATGTCCTGATTAACGGAGGGGGTGGAAGTACTGGAACACTGGCTATTCAGATAGCTAAATTATTTGATGTTGAAGTAACAGCGGTTGATAACACTGCTAAACTCGACACAATGCTTGAACTTGGCGCAGACCATGTGATTGATTATACAAAAGAAGATTTTACTCTAAATGAACGTAAATATGATCTGATTTTTGACGTGAAAACCAACCGGTCTATTTTCGATTATCAGCGTTCACTCGGTTCAAAAGGGATTTACGTAACAGTTGGAGGTAAAACATCTCGTATCCTGCAAGCCTTGATTATTGGGAAACTATCCAGCAAGTATCAGGTGCACATGGTGGCTTATAAAGCAAATAAAGATTTGAAGTATTTAATTGAACTTTTTGATACGGGTAAACTTAAACCGGTTATCGATCGATGTATTCCCTTGGACTACACTGCCGAAGCGTTTCGATATTTTGGCGAGGGATATTTCAAAGGAAAAATAGTCGTAACGTTGGGAGCTTAATAGAGTCTGACAAAGTTATTTCGTTCGGATACATTTGTCACATGCAGTGGTAGCTATGCTCAAAATTGAAATGGTGGTGCGCTAAGAAACGATTAGGAACAAACTCCTGTTTATTTTGCTGGTTTCACTATTTCTGATTTAACTCCGTAACAGTTTTTCATGGCTTCGGTCTTATGGTCGGTCAATCGATCATCTTCTGCGAGTGTGCGCTGTGCGCTTCAAATCATGCAAGGCGAATGGTTCAGCCTTTTTCAACACAGCGTTTTTTGAGGCGCTGCATGGCAGTGTTCAGGGTGCTCTCCTTGAGCTGGTCGTTATTGAAACCAGGTATCAGATATTGACTGGCAAATCGTTTATACAGTTTCAGGGCGCGCCTGATGGCGTCTTCTATTCTTTTGGGATACTCGGCGATGTTGGTCTTGCTGCCTTTAGTGCGTTCTACCAAAACACCATCGACAAGCCTATCTGAGCGTTTCAGGTTGCGCCTCAATGGCCCGGCAGGCGAGGCAATAGGTCAGCTCCATAAGTATCTGTTCCCGTTCACTGGCAAGGTCGTACACGGCTTTATAATTGCCGGTCCGGGCTTACATTGCAGGCCCCACGCGATCATTGCAGTTATGTAGGATATCTACCGATTGGCGAATATGGCTGTGCGCCCCTTGCTGATATACATTTTTGATCGCTTGTCGAGCAGCTGGCGCAGCAGGGACGTAGCGATACTGGTGAGTAACAGGCTGTTCACGTTATAGCGGAACGGATTGCCAGGAATCGCTGATGTTATGGGTACATCGGATTTCGAAAGCTGTTAATGGACTTGACCGACCCATTATTCGGCAGCACTGGCTTACTGCTCCAAGGCCGCTTGCAGCAGATCTAGCCCGCATTCTAGCGGCACTATGTGTTTTGCTGTGATGCTGTTGCTGCTGGATAGGGTTTGAGGGGAGGAGCGACTTGGCGTGAGTCTCGATTCACTCTAAATCAAAAATAGACGTTGACTTTATAACTTTGTCACAGCCATTTCTTGCGCTTGAAGTATATGATCAACGCTATCGGGATCAGGACAAACAAGAGCCAGAGTGCCGGATAGGCCCACCTCCAGCTAAGTTCAGGCATGTATTCAAAATTCATCCCGTAGATACCCGCTATAAATGTCAACGGAATGAAGATCGACGCGAATACTGTCAGTACTTTCATGATTTCGTTCATTCTGTTGCTGACGCTGGAGATGTAGATATCAAGCAAACCGGTAAGCATGTCCCTGTGTGAGTCGATCGACTCTGTTATGCGCAACACATGGTCATGGACATCGCTGAAGTAAAGATGCGTCTTTTCACCGATGATACTTGAGTCAGTTCTGGGAATAGCCGATAGCAGATCTCTCAGGGGCGATATGGCTTTGCGGATGTAGATTAGCTCTCTTTTTAGCCGTTGAATCGTCGCCAGTGATTCCGTCGTGGGATTGGATAGCAATGTTTCCTCGGTTGACTCGATATTCTCATCGATCGAGTCGAGTATGATGAACATCCCATCCACGATCGTATCCAGAATCGTGTATGTCAGATAATCTGCTCCCTGGTTTCTGATCCGCCACTTGCCGTTCATCAGTCGTTGTTGTAACGGTGTGAAGATCTCGTCATTGTTTTCCTTGAATGTAACAACGAAGTTGTCGCGCACCAGGATGCTTATCTGTTCATAATTAACAGCAAAATGACCACTCTCGAGCGATAGCCTTTTCAGAACAATATACAAGTAGCTATCATGCTCTTCGAACTTGGGTCGTTGGTGTGTGTTCAGGATGTCTTCGAGCACAAGAGGGTGGATATTCAACAGCTGTCCTACAGATTCGATCAGTGTAACATTACTCAGACCTTCGATAGTCAACCAGGTAACGGTATCGCTATCTATGTGATGCCGTATGTCGTCGACCGATGCAATTGCCCGCTTCTCGACGTTGTCCTTGCTGTAATCGATGAGCCACATAGCGGGTTCAATGTCATGAACGCTACCTACATGGACAAGCGTTCCCGGTGACATTCCTGCCTTTTGAGCGGTGTTGGTTAGAGATTCGGCCATGATGGTGTACGGGGTCGATTAGTTGGTTAGTGTTGTTTGAACGCCTGTCAAGCAGACTTTCAGTTGAAATCGGTGTTCCTGACCAGGTGTTGGAAAAAATGTACTTTCGATGCGACTCAGTTTCTGGGCGGCTGCAATCAACGCCCTGGCAGCGCAATATTGTACACTTACACGCTGACTGCTGACCACAAGCGCCCAGCCATTTGAGCCGGCAACTGGTATACCGACGCGGGTCCACACAAATGCGATGTTTTAGCTTACTATGCGGAGTGGAATCTTTTGAGCCAACTTCGTGTGGACGATCCTTGTTCGAGCTAGCCTTCTTACTATGGTATTCAACGGCTATAGGTCTAGTGTCGGCCAAGGGTCAGTTTGCAGTATTTCATCGCTAGGAATCCTGTATCAGAGGGAGTTAATCGGACGCTCATGACTAGACATTCGGCTGTAGTTTTCTTGTTGTTCAGTATGCTGATTGTCTTACCGGCGTATCA
>JABDQW010000118.1 GCA_013042055.1 Gammaproteobacteria bacterium
GGATACGCATATTGGAGTTCGGGAAACCGGAGAGGCAGAAGAAGCCTTGCAACTATTGCCTAATATTGAAGCCTTGGGTACAAGATTGTACCAACGCACGGCCTATCGCCGCTCGTTCAGTGAGGGCATGGCCGTTTTTGAGCAGGATCCCATGGGAAAAGCAGCACGTGAAATGAAGAAACTGGCTAAGCTACTGTATTTATGAGGGGTTGTTCTACAATGGCCGGAATTGCCAGCTTACAAGTGACTGAATGTGGAGAAGATTTATGAAGTTAATCCGATGGTTATTAAGCAACATAATTCTCATCGCTTTTGTATTGGCATTGACCTATGCCTATGTTTACTGGGATAACTTAACCGGTGAAGATACCCCGGCAGGCAAATTCATTGTTTATTTATCAACAGAATACGAGGAAGTTTATGAATTTTTGAAAGAGTATGGCTTGACCGAAGATGAGTCGGTAGAGGTGGCTGAAACGGCGCCGGTGGAACAAGTTGCTGAAACGAATGTCAAATCTCAGGCAGCGCCGCCACAACAGCAACCACAAGCCAGCAATCAGCCAGCCGTGCCACCCCAGGCAATGATTCAACAAGCGCCGTCGAGGCAGCCGGTCAGGCCGACGCCGGTATGGCCAGGCGTACAGGAGCGCCCGATGCCATCCGTACCGCGACAGCAAGCATATTCACTACCACAGATGCCGCCGAGGTCGCCACGGAGCGGGCCTGGCTCGGCTCGTGAGCCTGCGCCCATGCCGATGCCGACAGCCGAGGATCAGCTCAAGGCACCGCAAGAGCCGGTCTCCACGACGCGGGACTTGTGGATTAGTGCTCGAGAGGAATTTCACCGCGGCAACATCGATGTCTCCATTCGTAATTACAAAGAGGTGATCGCCACATCCTCAGATAACTACGATGCCTACGGCGAGCTCGGAAATGTCTACTTGAGCCGAGGAAGTGAAAAAGAGGCAGCCGATGCGTATTTTGAAGCAGCAGCAATCTTGGTCAAAACCGGGCGCATCGATCGTGCACGAAGCCTGCTGCCGATGCTGGGTCGACTGGACAGGGCAAAGGCGGAAGAGTTAAATCGACTAATACTTAGCACAGCTGGCTAAAAAATTAGGAGACGTGCAGGCGTGTTTAACGTGATTCGTAATCTACTTGCTATTGTCGGGCTGGTAGCTGTTGTCGCTGCGGGGTATGCTATGGTTAAGTTACAACCGGCACTCGCGGAATTTAATCAATTCGAAGACAATGCCGGAGATGTATTCGCTGACATGGGTGTCAAGCTGATTGAAAGCGGTAATATGGCGGAAGCGAGTGTGTGGAAAGTGCCTGTAGATGAAGGTATGACTGCCGCCGATGTCGAGGAGACCATGAAACTGGTTGCAAATGAGCATAATTTCAAGAATGTCGGTGAAATGCCATTATACAAAGAAGTTGAAGCGATGAGCGGGCAGCCTTATCGGTATGTTAAAATATTCATGTTTTGTAATGCACTCACTGCATCACGTATGCTTGACTACAATGATGCTTTTTCCAGCTATTTGCCGTGCCGTATTACACTGATTGAAGATCTTGAAGGCAAATTGTGGCTGTACACCTTGAATATGGATGGCATGATTTATGGCGGTAAACCGTTACCAGCAGAGCTCAAGGACGAAGCCGAAAACGTGAAAGACATAATTCTCGATATAATGAATAGAGGCGCTACCGGCGAATTTTAAACCATGGCCGACGAAAAGAAGCCACCGGCTTCTGATGACAAACCAACCGAGGAATCAGCGGGTAAATCATCCGCTAAGAAGCCTGCCGCACCAGAGAAAAAAGCAGCCGCTGAGAAGTCTGCCGCGCCAGAGAAAAAAACAGCCGCTGAGAAGTCTGCTGCGCCAGAGAAAAAAGCAGCCGCTAAAAAGAAGGCCGCGCCTGCCAAGAAATCTGAGCCTAACTCCACTGGCATATTGTCTGAGAAAGAAAAGCAGGCTGCGGCCACGATTTTAAAAAAGAATATGAGCGTCGAGGAGGAGAAGAAAGCGCTCGACAAGATTATCACCGGCGCTTCAACCGCGGCTGACAAGAAAAAGGCGATCGACGAGTTAAGAAAGCTGCACATTGCCGACGATATTATCAAGAAGAAAACAGCTGAAACCCCTGAGGGTGTCAGCGAAGTCAAACATAAAGCGTCCGTTGCCAAGCTGGCCGCATCAGAAAAGATACTCAGTCAGGGTTATGTTACCGATGCGGACATGGCGTTAGCGAGACTGGCCGATACCTTCGATAAAAGCGCACGTCGCTGGGAAATGGTCGTCTATCCGAGTATGTTTGCGTTTATTCTGCTCGCAGGTTACGGATTCTATCTGATATATCATCTGACCCATGATATCGCGGTACTCTCCCACAGTGTGACCCGTATGGCAACGATCGTATCCGACGCGACACCTCGGGTGACCTCTGATATGCGTGATATGTCACAGGATATGCGTGTAATGTCGGGCGAAATACGGACCATGTCGTATCAGATGGAAGCGATGAAACCGATGAGCAACAACATCGCCAATATGACCTATACGATGGGTAACCTGAACCGCTCTGTTTTTGGTATGCAGCGTGATATGGGTGGTCTCAACCGTACCATATCAGGCGGTCCGTTTGGTTTCATGAAAGATGCGATGCCATTCTCGTCGCAAACCTATAGCAACCCGCTGCCACCGCTGCCAATGAACGCAGGTCAGCCGGTTTATATCCAGCCCATGCCATCACCTGTGCTCAACGCACCCCAATCCCAGACGCAGGTGTCTCCTAATGGTAATTAACATCACAGAATCAGGAGCTTAGATTATGCTGGCCAGACCCGATAAAGCAATTAGCGAACGCTTGGCCAAACTGGAGTCTCATCTCGAAAATGAGAATCCGCTACTACTCGACGCGGTGATTCGTTTCAAGAAACTCGATGGGGTCGCCTACCGAATGGGCTTGCTGAACACCAGCGAAACCTATGCGACGCGTATCCCCTGGTGGCCGCTGGTAACGGTGCTAGGTACTTTCTCGGCAGGAAAATCATCATTCATCAATCATTTTCTTGGGCAACGCCTACAACTCACCGGTAACCAGGCTGTTGATGACAAATTTTCGGTAATTTGCTATTCGGCACAAGAAGAGAGTCGGGTGCTGCCTGGAATTGCGCTGGACTCCGATCCGCGTTTTCCTTTCTATCAGATGAGTGATGAGATCGATAAGGTTACCGAAGGGGAAGGTCGCCGTATCGACGCCTATCTGCAGATGAAGACGAGTGATTCTGAGAAAGTCAGCGGCAAAATCATCATCGATTCTCCGGGATTCGACGCTGATGACCAGCGTAATGAAATACTGCGTCTGACCAATCACATCATCGATATATCAGATTTGGTGCTGGTGTTTTTCGATGCTCGCCATCCTGAGCCCGGTGCCATGCACGATACGCTCGAGCATTTGGTCGCTGACACCATCAAACGCAACGATTCGGAAAAATTCCTTTATATTCTCAATCAGATCGATACCGCTGCCAGAGAAGATAATCCTGAGGCTGTGGTCGCTGCCTGGCAGCGAGCCCTCGCGCAAAAAGGGCTGACAGCCGGCCGCTTTTACGCCGTTTATAATGAAGAAGCGGCTGTGCCGATTGACGATGACACGGTGCGAAAGCGTTTTGAAGACAAACGCGATGCCGATCTTGCTGATATTTACGAGCGTATTCACCAGGTTGAGGTAGAGCGTTCCTACCGCATCATTGGCGCGCTCGACCATATCGCAAGCGATATAGGGAGTTTTGTGGCACCCACACTGTCAAGTTCGTTAAAGCAATGGAAAAAAGCCGTTCTGATTGCCGATGCCGTCGTCCTGGGCGTGCTATTCATCCTCATTCTAATCATCAGCAGCCGCTTGGGTCTATCGGGATGGTTTGCCGTCGACTTCACTAATGAGCTGGTGCAGTCATCGTTGAAAGCAGCCATTCTCGTCGTCGCGCTGTTTGCGATTCACTTCGGTATGCGCAAACTGATGGCCAAGCGTATCGCCAAAAAGCTGGATACCAGCATGCTTGCCGGCAACATCAAGCAGGCATTTCTGCGCAATACCCGTCCTCTCAGAAGTCTGTTTTATCCAGCTCCGGTGGGATGGACAGGACGGTCTAGACGGACGCTTGCTAGTGTCATAGCCGATGCCAGCGCTTTTGTTCAAACGATGAATGACCGCTTCACGAATCCTTCAGGAGTGATTGAGGAGTCACCCCAAGCCGAGATGCTCAAAGTGGTCGAGCCCAAAACCGAAGCAAAACCCCAGGTAAAGACCGAGGCAAAACCTGAGGCGGTTATGGAAGCGCCGCCTTCTGACGATGTCGCTGATAAGACCACATAGCCCGGATGTTGCACGAAGGCGGACATCGTTAATAGACGTTTAAATGGTTGATTATTTACCGCAGAGGCGCGAAGACACAGAGATTGCTTGATGTTTTGGTAGGAGCGACTTTAGTCGCGAATATCTGCCATTCGCGACTAAAGTCGCTCCTAAAGCTAACTCGGAATGTTTACTACGGGTTTCCCGCCCTTCGCTATTTGTTGGGCCCGCCTAAGCAGTTCAAATGGTCTCTTATTGGTCGAAATGACGCAATATCAAATCCTAATCCTCTGCGCCTGCTCCCGTGATAGGCATGTTCGAATAACACACTGTATTTTAGCCATCCTGGTTTTTCTCAAAAAAAAACTATGCCTTATCAATATTCCGCGCCGCCTGATGAGAAATGCGGGCTAACCCGCATTTCTCATCAGGATCACGGTAGCAGGCGCAGGATAGAGCCCGCAGGTCTCACCAGATAGACGAGTCCTCGAAATCTAATTGGTGTGATCGATTTTTTCCTGCTGCCTTTGCAGTGCCTGATTCATTAGGTCGGCAGCCTGCGTCGCCTGATCGATCTGCGCTTCCGGTTTGATTTCGGCATTCCTATCCGTTGGGGAGCTTAGATAGATGTGTATAGCATAGCCGATAATCGCCAGCGTGATAATAAGTCCAAGAAATCGCATGATCGCCTCAATCCGCACGTGATACCTGGTATGTAGACGGAATTCACGCACATATCAAGCCATCCAGGACGTCGAAATGCGGGTTAGTCTGCCGATCCGTCGGCAATCAGCTTATTCAAGCGCGATCGCATCTGCAGATGCACCTGCGTAAGGTGTTGTTTATTTTCAGTCGGTAGTGTAGTTAATGCCTCGATCCGCTCGGGATAATCGGCGCATAGCGATACCAGTCGACCGATCAGCTCGGCATAATCGGCTCGACGAAAGCCGAGTACATGAGCAAAACGTGCGATAGCCAGATCAAAGCCCACCGGTGTCTTCGACTTCAGGTCCGCCGGATAATCACCATAATCGCCAAACGTCATACCGGGTGGCGTGAGCATATCGTGGATGTAGTAGGCCCGCATCGGTGCGGGGTCATAGACCGGCGAAAAACCGAGTTTGCCGTCGCGCTTGAGGATACCGAGGTTTTGCAGGTGCAAATCACCATTGCCAGTGAGCAGTGCCATGATTAAACGCTCAAACAAATACTTCTTGGCTTGCCTGCGATCGTCCACCAGCCGAACTCTCGGGTTATCGATGGCCTGGGCAATTCGGTCATATGATGCACTGTAGTGTGATGTTACTGTCCGGCTTCCCGAAGCCAGGATCGAGTACAACGATTCGAAAAACAAGGGTACACCATCAGCACTGCGATCGAACCGCTCCACCGCCAGGCCGCGCAGGCCACCGATTTTAACCGACCAGCAACGCGGGACCTCGAATCCAGCTTTACGGTGCATATCCAGGCCGAGTTTTTCGAGCTCGGTCATACCGGGATAAGTTGCCGTGTTTTCTAGTTTAAGAATGATGTCACAGCGATCGCTGTCGCCATGTCGTGTTGGCAGGCCTATACGTCCGTCCCAGCCGGCGCGTGGAATCGACAATGGTAGCTTCGGAATTGCACCACCAACCGTTGGCGTGGGCCCCAACAAGTCGATCAGCGTACCCGCCTTATCATCAAACCAGGTCATGAACTCACGCAGACTGAAGCCAAAACGATCATCCGCTTCCACCAGATCACGCGTGGAGAGTGTACCATACCATTGATGTGCCGCCTCGTCGGTCTCGAACACATCGAGGTGACCAATACCACCGTGTCCAGCACGGATCAAAATCTCCCAATCGGTTTCAAAACCCGGATTGGCCCGAACCTGGATCGTATCCAGGTAACGCAACAACAGCGCACGCTGAAAGTTGCGTTCCGAATGCGGCGGTATCAGACTTTGAATCGGCGGATGAAAGTCAAAATACTCACTGCGCTCACGTACAATCGTGCTGGTGAACTCTCGGGGTGGATAGATCAAGCCGAGCCCAAGTGAGCCGGTTCCGGCATAGTCCGACGCGTAGCTAAAACGTGCCTGCTGGTCGGTCACGGTGAGGATACCCATTTTAACCGGCTGGACACCGAGACGAGTCCATATCACTGCGCTTCGATCTTTAATGCAGAACCCCCTCTAAAACTGAGCTCGATTGCCGAGCGACGGCTATAACCCGCATTGCTCACCAGGCGGTTTAGCTGCCAACGAACCGTCGTGCGAAATGATCTGTTCGCCATCGTAGTCAATCGAACAACTCGCCTTTGGTCACCAATTCGACGAGACTGGAATCCGGCACCCATATCAGTTTGAGCCCAAGGCTCTCACCCAGGGCTTGCAATGTCGAAAATCTGGCATCATCGGCCTTTTTCAACCGCGACAGACCCACCTCCCCAATCTGAGACCGTTCGGCAACATCCTTTTGCCTGAGACCTTGTTTTTTCGCCTGCGCTAATGCTTCAGTGACCAGCTCGACCAAATCAGCGTTCATCGATAGTTATCCTTTAAGCTAATTTATCGTCAAATTATAGCAATAATTATCTAATACGATAAATTAATAGCTTATCGTACCTGCTAATTATTAATCGTAAAGTGTAATAATTTATCAAATAAGATAATTTTCAACGTACAGAAAATTATCAGAGCGCTCCACCGTTATGCAACGCGTGGCGATTCTCGCTTAGCCCGCATTTCTCACCAGGATCCTCGAATAACACTTTGCATTATTGATCAGCTTGTCCCATGGGCCACCAATGCCTTATCAGTATCTTACGCCCCTGGTGGGAAATGCGGATTAGCTGGACGACAAACTAAGCCAACAGCGACAAAACCGCTCCTGAGCTTATTCAAGATGATTGATTAGCGAGCGCCTCATCGATGGGCCTTGGCCGGCCGATACCATACCCCTGTGCGAAATCGACACCGATCGCTTTGAGCTTTTTCAAGACATCGGCATTCTCGACAAATTCAGCAATCGTCTTCTTGCCCATCACGTGACCGATTTCATTGATCGACTTCACCATTGCGAGATCCATCGGATCATCCAAGATATCTTTGACGAACAGACCATCGATCTTAAGAAAATCAACCGGCAGATTCTTCAGATAAGCAAAGGAAGATAGACCGCTGCCAAAGTCATCCAATGCAAAATGACAACCCAGCTCTTTGAGACTGCTGATAAAACGAATCGCACTGCTGAGATTGGCGATCGCAACAGTCTCAGTGATTTCAAAGCAAATCTTTGGCGGCGTAACGCTGGAATTCTCCAGCTGCTTGATAACAAATGGAAGAAACGTCTGGTTGTTCAGCGACAATCCGGACAGATTAATCGAACAGAGCTTCAGCGGTTGCAGCTGCTCCGGGTGCCGCTCAAACCAATTAAATATTTGGCCAATCACCCATCGGTCGAGCTTATCGGATAGATTGTAGCGCTCGGCTGCGGGCAAAAACGCACCCGGCATGATCAACTTCCCGTTTTCATCTTGCATCCGCAGCAGCAGTTCGAAGTGTCCCGCTACGGGCTCACTATCTTGAATCGGCATAATCTCCTGAAAATAAAGCTGGAAACGCTGATCCTCCAGGGCGCGGGGAATTCGTACCGCCCACTGCATCTCGCCATAGCGCCTGGCTTGTTCCTCATCGTCTTCCTGGTGCACGTGGACGCGGTTACGGCCCTGCTCTTTAGCGATGTAGCAGGCACTGTCCGCAGCGCGCAGAATCTCCCCCATGCTTTTGCTTTGATTATCGACCGAGACTACACCGATACTAACGCCGATATTGAAACTGTGATCTCCCCAGGGAAAACTGAAGTCACCGAGTGTATCGATCATTTTCTCCGCGATTGCCCGAGCTTCATCGATAGAACAATGTTCAATCAAGAGCGCAAATTCGTCGCCCCCGAGGCGAGCCAGCGTATCGCGCTTCCGGATTTGATGCTCGAGTAGTCGGCCGAGCTGGCGCAGCAGCTCATCGCCCGCCACGTGACCGCAGGTATCATTGACCAGTTTGAACTGATCCAGATCCAGATAGCAGAATGCATTCTGGGTCGAATCAGTGTAGGTCGTCTCGAGTACCCGGTGTAAGCGGCGCTCCAACTCGGCACGATTAATCAAACCAGTCAGGGGATCGTGTGTCGCCTGGTAAGATACCTGCTGGGACAGCTTTCTCGCTTCAGAGACATCCTTGAATACCAGCACGACTCCGACAATCCCGTCCTGATTCATATTTATTGGGGCAGCCGTAACCTCGATTGCTAATTCATCGAATGATCGGCTGACGAGAATTGCGCGATCGGCCAGGGTCACGATTTTTCCTTCGTGCAGACAGCGCTCGACAGGATCCGGTATCGGTTTACGGGTATCCTCGTCAATCAGCAAAAAGAATTCCTTCAGAGGTCTATCGATGACTTCGTGCGCGGACCAGCCCGTCAGCTCTTCCGCAATCGGATTCAATATTTCGACTCTACCCTTTTCATCAGTCGAGATGACGGCATCACCTATGGAATGCAGCGTCACCAACGCCTCCTCCCGTTCCCTGAACAGCGCCTGCTCCAGTGCCTTTTGCGCCGAGATATCCCTGCCGACACCGACAATGCTTTCGGGATTGCCGGTATCATCAAGCACGGCTTTGTCGGCCCAGGCAAGCCAGCACCAACCCTCCGCTGTCTTGGCCCGTTGTTCTAAGTAACACTCATAAGGTGGATGGTGTAATGCCTCCATTGCTTGCGCCGTTAGCTGCCGGTCATCCTCGTGTACCAACGGCATGAACGTGTGGCCAATAAGCTCGGCCTCAGATTTGCCAAAGGTTGTGCAATAGCTCGGGCTGACAAACTGAAACCTTCCCTGCAGATCGACTTTAACCACCATATCGGTCTGATTTTCTACCAGCAGTCGATAATTTCGCTCGCTCAGCTCTAACGCGCATTCAGCTTGTTTAAGCTTCGTGATATCAAAGGCGACCCCCTCGATAACAACCTCATCATGCAGCTCGTAACGTCCAACCGAGCGATCGTGCAACCACAACCACTTGCCATTTTTGTGGCGAACCCTATAAATCAGGTCGACCGAAACACCTGCTTTGAACTCTGCAACCGCCTTATCCACCATCGGCAGGTCATCAGAATGAATGGAGTCGTGCCAGATGAAAGCGTTTTCTTTCAGATCCTGTTCCGAATAACCAAGAATGGCTTTTACTTGCGGCGACCAGTAGCTTGCCCCTGAAACATTCGAATATCGATAGACCATGGCGGGTAGCGCCTCGACCAGACGGCGGTAACGCTGCTCACTTTCTATTAAAGCCAACTCTGTCCGTTTGCGCTCTGTGATGTCACGCGCGATACCGGTAGTCCCGATCACGTTGCCGCTGGCGTCGACAATCGGCGTCTTGATGGTTTCAATAATACGCTCACCATGCCCTTTATCGGCCAACGGTTCCTCGACACGCTTCCGGCAACGAGTACGCATCACATCTTGGTCATCCTGACGATAACGCTTCGCCAGCGCGTCTGGCCAGACATCCAGATCTGTTTTGTTGACTAACTCCTCGGCACTCATGCCAGCACAACGAGCAAACGGTTCGTTAACGAAAATGAAACGACTCTGTTCGTCTTTGAGCCAGGCGATATCGGGAATATTTTCTAGAATCGCCATCTGCCGCTGCAAGCTCAGGTCGAGCGAGCGTTGTGCTTGCTCTCGTGCGAAGAAATCACTTATCAGCTGCGTGGCAACTTTCAATAGCTCGATATCCTCGTTCCGCCATTCAAACGCATCACGAACGTTATCAAAGCCTACAAACCCTACCAGTTGCTGGTTTCTGTACATCGGCATGATGAGACAGGAACGAATATGCTGTGCATCGAGGATCGCTTGCTCGGCCTTGGCCTCGGGCGGCAGCGCTGCCACATCGCTTATCTGAAAGGCTTGCCCCCCGCTGAGCTGCCGCATGAACCAGGGCATGCTTTCGGGTGTCGATTCTTGAAGATTCTCCCTCTCAGGGGAGACACCGGACGCACACCACTCGTGCGTGTTATCCAACACGGTGCCCTTGTCACTGAAATGAAAGACGTAAGCCCGGTCGGCATCGACCATGCTACCTATATCACCAAGAGTGGCATCGATACCCTGATCCAGGTTCTCACAACGCGCCAAGCGAGTGGCTATAACGACGAGCAACCTTTCCATCTGCAAGTGCCGTTCCAGCTGCAGAAATTTCGTGGCTGAGTAATTTAGACTTGTCGGGGTATGCTTCACTTCATTTGTACGTTATTCATCCATTGAAATACGTACAGCCCTCCCACTGAAGAATATATGCTATAACAGTGTAAGTTTAACGCACTTACATACAAGTATCATACACCCAACGCCAGTCCTATATAGCCATCGTCTTCAGCAAAAGACCAGCCCGATTTTAGCCGGTACTTCTCGCCGCATGTTGCGCGTTCGTACAAGATACGGCCTGATCACAGTGGCCTGTTTACTGCGATCGCGTCAATATCGTGGCACGTACAGGTGCTTGAACAAAAACATGAAGGCCGTCATCATCTGAAATAGCGCTTCTGTCTCGTTAGGCCATTGATTACGTTCCTGCAACTGTAGCTGTTTGCGCATCTCCACACAGGTCTGCGCTGCAATATACACCCGTTGCGACGGTGCTTCAGTACCGGGTTTTACGTTCTGCCAATGCTCGTACATTTCAAGATAAGCACTCATCAACAGCGCAGCACCGGCCTCATCGTCATTGCGTTCGGCGACGGGCGTGCTCTGGTGATAAGCGATATTTGCATGCGCAACACAAGCGACCTTGTCGAGATAATCGATATTCTCTTGTTTCATGTCTGCCTCGTTCCCGGCGTCAATAATCCGGCGTTGGTGAATTACAACAGATATCATGCAAGCTATATGCCAGACTACAAAGGCTGCCCGCAGAAATACGAACACTGACGCCTGATAGACAGCTTCTCAGCGGTCCCCAACGAATATGCCAGATGCCATCAGACCTCTGTATTCAATCATTCGATGAACAATCCAAGGTGATGATGCCAGTCAATAATGCTCTCATCGGGGTAGCGGACGAAGTGACGATGCCCCGCTCCTGTCGAGACCACTACCCGATGTCTGTCGGCAAAACGCACAATAACAACGCATATATGGATATGGTGCGTGCGAAAAAGCCGTAAACCTGACCGCTTTACAATAACAACCACCTTCCAGTTTCAGCATGCCCCCTCCCGTTGTTTGCGATTGAAAGATAAAAATGCGATTTCTATTTTTCTTCATTTCCAATCACATATGTGATTGGAAATGGTGGCACATCCATCTGCCGCACGGAAACCCTGAATAGATCAGCGTCCCCTTAATAAACATTGATAGTCAAGCACATGCAATCGTCACAAGCCAATGCCGTTACTTCGACATCCCGGATGTTACATAGCTTTTAAATTGCTACGCAGTCTTGGTATTATTACTGGATATATTGATTGACTACAGCGAGTGCGTGCTCATGCCTGATCAAATTTCAAGAAGAAAACTGCTCATCGGCATGGCCGCGCTGACTGTCACGCACTCGACCGCAATCGCAAAAAAGCTGATGACCACGCCACGCCAGTCTGCCGGCCCTTTTTATCCGGTCACCCTGCCACTCGATGATGACAACGACCTGACCCACGTCGAGGGTGCAGAAGGCGAAGCCCAGGGATTAATTACCAACCTTGGCGGCAAAATTCTAGACATCAACCACCGACCTCTCGATGCCCTCAGAATTGAAATCTGGCAATGCGATGCAAATGGCCGCTATCGGCATCCGCACGAGCGCAGTCAAGCGGCCATCGACGAAAACTTTCAAGGTCATGGACACGCGCTCACCGACGCGGATGGCCAGTACCATTTTCGTACAATAAAGCCTGTTCCCTACCCAGGCAGAACCCCGCATATCCACATCGCTGTGTTCCCAAAAGGTGAACCACCATTTGTGACGCAGCTCTACATTAACAATGAGCCACGCAACGAAAACGATTTCCTGTTCCAGCGTGTACCTGCTGATCGTCGACATCTCGTCGTAGCCCGTTTCAACCAAAGCCAATACCCAGACACAGCGTTTGACGCCAGTTTCAATATCATTCTGAATCGTACTGATGGCACGCCGCAGGAAAAATAGCCGGCAAACCCGGGTATATTATCTTCTGTTTCGCCCACATTTTGCAGCTTCATAAGATAGTTGTCTAAACAACCTCTGATTAACTCAGAGGTTCCCTGCGGCACGTGGATGAGCCGACGCAACGGATCGACATACTGGCCAAATTCGTTTACTTCGATAGAGTGTTTAGATAAGGTACAGCCCTTCATTGATAGTGAGCGGTAACTATAAGCTATGACAATTCGATGGGGTAGTTACAAAGTCAAAGGCATCTATGATGAATTGCTTCGGGTCACTGGAAAGCCCCGACCGTCGGCTGTTGAGTTATGCAGCTATTTACGCAACCTCTCTGACAAG
>JABDQW010000122.1 GCA_013042055.1 Gammaproteobacteria bacterium
CCAGGATCACGGGAGCAGGCGCCGGATTCGTGTTCGTAAGCGCCGCTCTGGAGCGAAAAGCGTAGCAATAGCTACGGTTTGAGTGAAGAGCAAGCTTACGGAAACGAAGACCAGCCTGAACCGTGATAGGCATGTTCGAATAACACACTGTATTTTAGCCATCCTGGTTTTCTCAAAAAAAACTATGCCTTATCAATATTCCGCGCCGCCTGGTGAGAAATGCGGGCTAGCCGAAATTGAGAAGAATCAATCGATTAAGGGGAGTTTCAGCGTGCGAGTGTCCGCTAGCGGCGTACGCACCGGTAAGGTTTTGCTGATCATGGCCAGCAGTTTATCGGCGACAGCACGATAAGAGGTCAGTTTGCCGCCGTAGATTGACACCAACCGGGGATGACTCGCGTCATCTGCGAGGAAGTGCGTGTCCCGGGATTTGTTGAAAGCCTCACCCTGACCACCGGGTAATACCCGCAAGCCTGCGAATGCATCAATCACCTGTTCGCGTCCCAGGTCTTGTCGGAAATAGTGGTTATAGACTTCCAGCAAGTACTCAATTTCAGCCGAGAGTGGCTTCACACTCGCCGGATCACCCTGATAATGGCTTTCTGTTGTGCCTACCAGGATGTTGTTCTTCCACGGGACGACGAAAACGGCGCGACCGTCCTGGGGAGCTTCCAGATAATAGGGGTGGCTCAAGTCGCCGGGCACCACGATATGACTGCCCTGTACCAGCTCGGCGTCGAGTTTGTCGACCTCTTGACCCGACGATCGATAGACACTGGCCAACACCAGATTCACCCAGGGGCCGGCAGCATTGATCAGTACGCGGGCCGAGATGGTCTGCCTGTCGGCGTTGCGCACATAAGACACCTCGACCTCGTCTGGACCAAGCCGTGCCCGTGTGAATTCTGCACAAGTCATAACATCGGCACCCAGTTCACGCGCGGATGCCAATACCGACCGCGTCAAATGAGCGTCATCGGTTTGGGCGTCATAATAGCTGAGAACCGCATCGAGTCGATCAGTTCTTAAACCATCGAGCTGGTTCCAGGTCCGACGCGAGACCATGTGAAAACGCTTCCTGCTGAACAGCGTATAGATGATAAGGCCAAGTATGATTTTCCATGGCCGCCGGCGCGTGTCCCGGTAGACAGGAATATGAAACGGCACTAGTTTGACCAGGTGGGGAGCGATACGTAACAGTACTGCACGTTCATGCAGGCACTCGCGAACCAGATGCAATTGACCACTCTCTAAATAACGCAGGCCACCGTGGATCAGCTTGGAGGAACGGCTGGATGAGCCTTTTGCGGCGCCATCGTACTGTTCCAGCACCAACACCGAGTAGCCGGCTGCGGCCACCGCCTGCGCCACCCCTGCGCCGTGGATACCTGCACCGATAACAACAACGTCATAATCTTGCTGCATTGGCAAGGACCTGCTAACAATCGCATCGCTCAGCGGACAGGCATGACTTTACGTCGGATCTATATACACAAAACATGTCGTTCTGTGACATAAGCCCATAGCCCATCCACGCGCGCGGCGAATCCTTTGTGCCAGTCTTATTGCGCATGATCAATTCATCCCCGGCTGCGACAATGACGGCGTTGCAGTTGCGGATGCTGCAACATCGCTTCGATATCGCGCGTCTCGATCAACTGTGCACCCTTGTCTGCCCATAGCAGGGCGAGGTCCGGATCCGTTATGTCGTACAACATCCACTGCCAACTTCCCTGCCACAAGTCGCCAACAATCCGCTGGTAGTTACATATCATGTAGTCAGGTGTGTGTTTCTCGGCCTGTTGATGATGTACCGTATCATAACGATGTATAACCCAGCCGATGCGGATACCCGACGTGCGGCGGGCGTATCTAATAGCCTGCAGGTTATCAGCGATCAGCACACATTGATGTTGTGCTGGTTTCAGACCAACCAGTAACGCGTCCATGACCCGTTCCAGACCCCACTGCTGCAAACTCTCCTGCTTTATTTCGACGAAGGCGTTAGCGTCTGGATAACTAGCCAATACGGCCAATACCTGTGTCAGCGTGGGTACAGGTTCGGGATGAAATAAATCACCCAGGCGTTTCGGTTCGTGCACGCTGATGTGTGAGCAGTCGCGCTGATTGAACAGGTCGCTGTCGATGCCGGCTGTGCGCTCAAAATTGTCATCATGTAACAGCAATAACTGACCGCTGGCATCCATTTGCACATCGAACTCGACCATACAGGCGCCGACAGCCAAAGCCGCCTTGATCGAGGACAGTGAATTCTCCGGGTAGTTTTCCATATAGCCACGATGTGCCACCAGCAACGGTATCACTGGATACCCCCTGCACGTTGACTCGCGCTAAGGATTCGGTCGAGTTCAGATTGGAACACGCGATATCTCATCTGTAGACGTTCCGCGGGTTGCGGCTTGAAACGAACAAGCCTGGTATCGTCGGCCGTCGTGATATTCCAGTTCCCCGGCCGGCCAGCGGCAAGCCAGGCCGCACCACGTGCTGACGCTTCAGCCACATGACTGCGTACGACTTCGAGCCCACTCAGATTACTGAGTTTCTGACACAGACCGTCCAGGTTTGACAGGCCGCCACTGACCCGTATTTTGTTAAATGGTGCCTCCGCCCCCATCAACTCCAGGTTCACCTGAATCATGAACACGATACTTTCGATGATAGCAACCGCTTTTTCTGCAGCGGTATGCTCCCCGCTACCGACAAAGGTCGAACCTATATCGCCTCGCATCCACGGCGTCCCCAGCCCCCCAACTGCATTGATAAACACGGGTGGCTCGGTCACGACCTGCATCCACTCGGGCAACATCTCGGCCAGCTTGTCAACACCCCATCGTTTTTCTGCCCAACTCAGTGCATTACCGGCGCCATTGATGGTCGCTTCACGCATATAGCTGACACCACGCTGATCAGCCAGGGCGATACCGGTGATTTGCGTCGCGCTGTCACTATAGCCATCGAGTTCGCGTAAGACAAAGGCTCCGCTTCCAATATTTATCAGAGCGACACCCTGTTCCAGCTTGCCGATGCCAAACATCGCCGCATTCTGATCGCCACAAACTGCAGTCACCGGTATGGTTGTTGCCGATAGCCTGCCATAACTTGCACACATCGGCTGGCATAAGGGTAGCCTGCTGATATCAATTTCAAACCAGCCACACAAGCGCCTGGACCAGGTCAATGCATCGACATCAAACAACTGCGTGCGTTGCGCATTACTGTAATCGATCACATACGGCTTGTTGTCGAGCAAATGAAACAACAGGTAACTGACCAGCGGCGATAGGCGTAAATTGCCGCGCTCACACTGCATAACCTGTTCAGCATGGTGCAACAACCAGTGCATCTTACTGGCACTGTAGAACGGTGTTAACGGCAAGCCAGTCAGTCGCCTTATTGCCTGCTCATTCGGTTTCAGACGATCCACCAGGCTTTTAGCACGAACGTCTTGCCAGCTCAGCGCCGGACTCAGGGCGTTACCGTTGACATCCCAGGCGAGCACGGTGGATCTTTGCGTCGCAATACCACAGGCTGCGATGTGTCCCCTGTTTTCGGCCTCAATACCACCGAGCACACACTTCACCACCGTTTCAACTGAATTCAATAACGCACCAGCCTCGTACTCGATACAATCGGGACCGGGCCGCTCGGGCACGATGGGTTCTGCCGCTTGTATTACCAGTTCGCCGTTATCGTCGAACAACACGGCACGACTGGAATGACTACCCTGATCGATTCCGAGAAAATAACTCATTACGAATGTTCCACGAATTAGCCCGCATTTCTCACCAGGATCACGGGAGCAGGCGCAGGATTCGTGTTCGTAAGCGCCGCTCTGGAGCGAAAAGCATAGCAATAGCTACGGTTTGAGTGAAGAGCAAGCTTACAGACACGAAGACCAGCCTGAACCGTGATAGGCATGCTTGAAAAACACTCTGTATTTTCGATCATCCGAGCTTTATCAAAAGAGCCAATGTCTCACTAGTATTCTACGCCGCCTGATGAGAAATGCGGGTTAGCCCGCATACTACACCTTGGCGGATGCATATTGATGAGATCTGTTTGATTCATTAATCACCTGGATCCAAACACTCAGCATAGCTGACGGATACCGTTTGTCCATTTTTGTCTGGCGTGCGCCATACGCGCCAGACAAAATCCTTCATGTAATAACGGGGCTTGCCGTGGTGTATCGCAGCACCAAGATGAAGGCTGGCGCTAAGAAATAGTCACACCCTCGTGTCGCAACAACCATGATTTAATCCGCAGCCATGCGCCGTTGGTATCGCCGGAATATCCGCCGATTCCATTCGCAGCGACAACGCGATGACAAGGTATAACAAGCGGGATCGGGTTCTTTCTGCAAGCATTGCCGATAGCACGCGCAGAGGTGCCCAACTTGTTGGCCAGTTCCCCATAAGTGATCACTGTTCCGCACGGGATTTTCTTCAGTTCATTCCAGACTTTTTGTTGGAACGGGGTGCCTTGCAATGCACACGGCAAATTAAACGACGGGACGGTGTCCGCATTGTCGAGGTAGCGTCTGATCAGTGCACAAACCTCAGCCACGGATTCGTCACGAGGTCGGACTTCGGTCTCTGCATCTATGAAATCGATTGCCGACAGCCTGTTCTCGTCGAAGCGCAAACCGAGATGGCCGAATGGGGTTTTTACACTAGCCTGGTAGATTTTCATCAATCTCTCCCTGAACGCGTGATGCGTCGTTACTGCGCAACAAACGGAGGTGTTGAAGTTTTTGCCCGATCAGACGTTTGCGTGCCTCACTGGATGTGATTTCCAGTAACTCGGAATAGGCATGTTTCGCATCATCGTACAGTTTGGCCTTCAGCAAGGCATCCGCCGCCTTGAATCGAGCAGATTGTGCCCACAAATCCGACATGGTTTCATCACCGGCTTTAGCCGATCGCATATACAGCATCGCGGCCCGGTCATAACGCTCGATCTCATAACAAGATTCGGCTTTCCAATAATAAATTTCGCGCCTCAACTTATCCGTCATTGACGCCATGGGCAGCAGATCGAACAGCTCCAATGCCTGTTCATGGCGGTTGATCGTTTGCAGATCAAACACCACCTGCAAATAACGATCGACTCTATCCGCATCCAGCTCAGTGGTGTTCTGCAGCGACGACTTCAGCTCCGTTTCTCCCTTCTGGTAGTCGCCCTTGAGTATCAGCACACGGGCCTTGCGCATTTGCCAGTCGAAATAAGCTTGACCGGCCGGCGGCTCGGGCAGGCTTGCCATCATGGCCGCAGCCAAGCTGATATCACCAACAGACAATGCATGATCCACCAAGCGATAGCGCACTTCGACTGGCAGATCATCGGGTGAACCGGCCCGCGTGCTCTGCATGTAGAGCTGGTTAACGACCTCCAAACCGCCATCGGTCGCAGCAAGCGCGTCGACTATCGCATTATGGGCCGGTTGGCTTTTGGCCTTATCTGTGGCTGTGAGCGCAACAACGGCGTACATTGCCCGGGCTCGAACTGGCTCTTTTTTCTCGACTTCAGCAGCACGCTGAGACCAGGCGCCATTGTTACCTTTCAGCAACTTATACTGATTACCAACCTGTTCGCCGATCTGCTCATAGAGTAACCACAGATCATCGGCATTGACGCTGAAATGGTCGCCCAGTACTGCTTGGGAGCGACTCAAGGCCAGTAATTGCTCGACGGTTTCGGCTGCGGACAACCTGTTTTTGTTGGCAACATGCGCTTCGTATAAGACATAAAAATAGGCACGCTGCTGCGCTTGGCTAAGATTGGCATCTTTTAATCGCTGTTCGATTTCTTTGATGTACTGTTTGGCGTTGTCGGGGCGTGCTCTTACCGCGGCTAGTAATCGCAAGGCCCTGGCTTTGGCTGATTTTTCCTTTGCCAGCAAATCGATAACCTCGGCAGGCCTGTCGGCGCGCAACAGCGCCTGGGCCTGCAATAGTTTCCAGTCCGAGGTGTAGTCACCGTAATCCCGACGGTATTTGTGCAGCGCTTTATTGGCATCCTCGGCATAATCTAACTGCAGGTAAGCCCTTATAATCAAGCGTCTCCAGAACGCCGTTCGATCTCGATTTTCACCCTTCGCTTGCCAAAGCAGCCGGCGTGTCAACTCCAAGGATTGCTCAGCTTCACCCAGTTGCAACCAGGCGATGGCTTGCTGAGATTCAATCCATCGCGTGATCTTTGCCGTAATCTGTTGTCCATGTTTGGCTCTATCGAGCAAGTGATCGGCGCGATCGATAATGTCTTGCCAACGCTCGAGCGCTGACAAGGTCTGAAAATATTTGAATTCGAACGCGTACCATTCGGGGCTGAACTCAGGATACTGTTTTTGCTGATGCTCGATCATGCGCATTGCCAGTCCTGACAGGCCAATCTCTGTGAGTTCACTTAACTGCTCGAGCGACTCGTACGCGAGTGAATCCCGCTGCACGGCCGAATCTGACGTCACCTTAGAAATGGCCTTTTTGTCTGTACTTCGCTCTTTCTCAATCATCGTCACCTGCGCCGTTTCGATAACGCCCACCGCAGCGTCGACCGTCGCTGACAGCGCATAGATAAACAAGCAAAACAACAGACGAGATTTCAACATGTGCATAGGTTAACTATATCGCGGACCAAAAAAAAGAAGAGTGGTCAGCTGACCACTCTTCTTTCGAAAAGAATGCGAATACCGATCGCGTTCAGTGTTAGCCAACAAGCACACGCGGATGAGTTGAAATTAGACGTTCGCCAGTAACAACTTCATGTGCACGCAAACACGACTCACACGAAACAAAACGGCAATCGTTAAAGCTTTTCTTTGATACGGGCTGCCTTACCGGT
>JABDQW010000124.1 GCA_013042055.1 Gammaproteobacteria bacterium
ACTGAAATGAGACGGGTCCCGTTTGCCTTTGCCTAAATAGTAGCTGTTGTAGATCCGATCGAAGAAGCGAAAGAAGTGGTCTCTTCGATCGAGTTCATCCAGCCAATCGGTCTGATCGCTGAGGATAGCGGTGACGTAACCCAAGTTTCTGAGCTTCTTCACCAGTTCCAGCATGTAGGGGCGCAAGACGAAACCCGCGAGCATCCGCGTCTTGAGATCCTGATCACGACCGCGTAGGCCGGTGCGTTCACGCAGCAGCGACCAGAATTCGGCCTCACTACCCTTGCCGAGTACGAATCCAGAATCGTAGACCGCTCGCATTCCTGCCACCGTCATATCATCGACTGCGAGCTTTTGTTCTTTCGCCAAGGCTTGCAACCCGCTGCTAAAGCCTTCTTCCGCCAGAACGCCACCATAGTCAAAGATGACCGCTTTTATATCACTCATGATTCGTCCTAGGGCCTGATTGTGTTACTACAGCTGTGCACAAGCCGAACATTCGAATGAGTAGCAATCAATTGCTTCAACTGCCAGCCTGCATATTGCACCAAAGATTAAGATTTTACGGGTATGCGGGCTAGAAATCTTCCGGCAAAATTTTTTGCGTGAGCCTGAATAGGTGAGTCTCATCGATTTGACGTGCAAGCAGGAAAACGACGACGACTATTGACGAGGTGCAGATGAAAGGTGTTAACATGCAGTTGTGCGACGGTTATGTACCGGGATGCTTCGTCCGTTGTAACCTGGCAAGCCAGCCGTCATTATCTTTTACGATGAAGCGAGGAGATCTAACAATGGCACAAGACGTACTCACCTGGCCAGAACTTGCAGAAGAGCTGTACGACAAACTGACGGGAAGGAATGCAGAGATCAGTTATGAGTTCCACGATTTGGAAATCTATGTTCCAGCACACCATTCTGAGGATGCGCCACTCGCAAGATGGAAGGTTAACGGCATGGTCACGATACGCGCACGAGATATGGCTAAGACTGCAACGTAACGACCGTGTCGGTACCAGTTGATGTTAATGGCAAACTGTCCGTCACCGCTGAAAGTGGTGAGCAGTTCGATATTGAAGCGGAAGGTGATGAAATAGCGATAAACCTGACGAACCTGTGGATCGGACGATCGCTGGCCAAACAGGGTCTTGGCCGAAAAAAACGCAAAGCGGTGATTAGAAAGGTCCATGCAACGCTGCGACGTACCGATCTGAGCCTGCGCGTTCAAATCGCCGGCCAGTCAGTTGCGTACTTATCACCCAGGTCTAAAGAATCGTTGTTGTCAAAACTGTTCGGTCTCGGTGCGGTGGAACTGAAACCGCGCGCATTTCTGTTCGCAGTTTTACGTAGCATGTGACGTACGGTAAAAAGGCTAGCGCTAACATTGATCATCGCATAAACAGTTAACTGTCCAGCTGGATGTTCAATATCAACAGCAAGGCTGGCTGATTGACAGTACCCTTACCTGAGAATCTATGATTTGTTTCGAGGGCGGAGAACAAACATGGCTGTAGCAAAAACGATAAAACAATTTTTAGACAACAAATCGATTGATTACGGCCTCGTGGCACACCCCCACACCGGGTCAAGCCACGAGACAGCAGAAGCGAGCCATGTCAGGGAGGACCATATCGCCAAGGCGGTTATCGTCAAGGACGCCACCGGCTATGCCATGGTCGTCATCCCCGCAAATCAATGGGTTGAAATGAAGCACTTGTATAAAGAGCTCGACCGTGACTTCGAACTCGTAGAGGAAGACGAACTAGCCAAGCTGTTTCCTGACTGCGAGGTTGGCGCCATACCGCCACTGGGCCCGGCCTATGCGATCGAAACCTTGCTCGACGAGGCGCTGACCACCCTGGCCAACGTGTACTTCGAAGCGGGCGACCATGAACATCTGATTCATACCACCGGCGATGATTTTAAACGCTTGCTCAGCGGCGTGCGCCACGGCCACTTTAGTCATGATGATTGAGCAAGGAGCGCATCTTCAGCCGTAGATGACTTAGAGGATTGCGACGCTTACGGCGCATCGAAAACGTCACTCGTGTTTTCCACATCGCCAAGCTATATTAGAATAATGTGCTCGTTTAATGAACCGGCAGCGGCACAGAATCCGCTAGCCAGCACTATCAAATCGGATAGTGCTGTGTTTTTTGTGAGGCAACCATAATGAATAGTTTTAAGCATGCTGAAGACGTCGGCGTCGCTGATCCTGAATTAAATACATCACCAATCGCCGATGAGACTGACGATGAGATCGAAGTACTGCGACAGGAAATGCCTGGTGAGCCGGTGTGTTATTTCAATAATAAAAGCTTTAAAACAGGAGCCTATGTCAAGAGCGGAACTTCCATTCTGAAATGCGACTATGGTATCTGGATACCCGCCGGTCCGGCAGATCCAGATAACCCCTGATCACGTCCACAACAAGGCATCATCGCAGATAAAACTAGCCCACATTTCTCACCGGGTAGGCTACGCTGCCTGGTGAGAAATGCGGGCTAGCCCAGCCTGAAACATACAGGAATAGTTTGTGGAATTCAGAGATTATTACGAATTGATGGGTGTCGATCGCAACGCCACCCAGGATGAAATCAAACGAGCCTACCGTAAGCTCGCGCGCAAGTATCATCCCGATATCAGCAAAGAACCGGATGCCGAAAAGAAATTCAAGGAAATGGGCGAGGCCTACGAGGTCTTGAAAGACCCTGAAAAACGCGCCGCCTATGACCAGCTCGGTAAAAATTACAAAGCAGGCCAGGACTTCACCCCACCGCCCGGTTGGGATGCGGGTTTCGAATTTTCCGGTGCCGGCTTTGGCGACACGGCCGACGCCTCCGCTTTCAGTGACTTTTTCGAATCACTGTTTGGTCGGGGCGGTTTCACTCAGCAGCGTGGTCCGACCGGCGGTTTCCATGCCCGTGGCCAGGACCATCATGCAAAGATTCTGATTGACCTTGGGGACGCAATTCATGGTGCCAGCCGTACAATTACGCTACAAGTGCCTGAGGTCGATGACCAAGGTCATGTTCATACCCGCACCCGTACCTTAAATGTCAACATACCCAAAGGCGTAAAACAGGGTCAACAGATTCGACTCGCAGGTCAGGGTGCGCCTGGTATCGGTCAAGGTGGCACAGGTGATCTGTATCTGGAAATCGCGTTCAACCCCCACAACCTCTATCGTGTAGAAGGCCGTGATATCTACCTCGACCTACCCGTCGCCCCCTGGGAAGCCGCCCTTGGTAGCACAGTAAAAGTACCGACGCCGAACGGCATCGTTGAGATGAAAATACCCGCAGACTCCGGTTCAGGCAAAAAAATGCGCTTGAAAGGCCGTGGTATCCCCGGCAAGATCACTGGTGATTTTTATGTTGTATTGAAAATCAGTTTACCGCAAGCTGATAGTGATAAAGCTAAAGCAATCTATGAGCAGATGAAAACTGAACTCAACTTCAATCCACGTCGGAATCTAGGGGTGTAGACATGACAAGAACACCCACGCACGTGCTCACTGGATTGATACTGGACGAAGACAGCATTTTTACGCTGCAAGAGCTGAGCGTTAGCTGCGCAGTGGAAACAGAATACATCATTGAGCTGGTCGAAGAAGGTATTGTCGAACCGATGGGACAACAACGCGATCAACAGCATTGGGCCTTTAGCGGACAGAGCCTGTTACGAGTGCGCAAAACACAACGCTTGCAACAGGACCTTGGTGTCAATCTTGCCGGTATCGCGCTAGTGCTGGATATGATGGACGAAATCGAGCAACTGAGGGAGCGCTTGCGACGTCTGGACTAGCCCGAATTTCTCACCTGGTAGCGTGTGATTCGAGCATGCCTAGGTTGGTCTTCGTATTGGAGCGGCTTCAGCCGCGAACAAACGCCCTGTTCGCCTGTGGTTTAATACTTGTTCAGGAGGCGGCTCGCTGCTTTGACTTGGCGAGCCGGGCTTCGACTTCCAGGATATGCTGTGTCGTGGTGAGTACCGTGTCCGGGTTCAGACTCATCGAATCAATACCGAGCTCGACCAGGTATTCGGCCATCTCTGGATAGTCGGAAGGCGCCTGACCACATAGTCCCGAATGGCGACCATTACGGCGCGCACCTTCGACTGCCAGCCTGATCATCTTTTTAACACCTGCGTCACGTTCGTCGAAGTCAAATGAGACAATCTCCGAATCCCGGTCGACGCCCAGCGTCAACTGCGTCAGGTCGTTGGAACCGATTGAGAAACCATCGAACAGTTTCGCGAACTCGTCTATCAAGATGACATTATTCGGTATTTCGCACATCACATAAATCTCGAGACCATTTTCTCCGCGAACAAGACCGTTCTTATTCATGATCGCCAAGACTTTTTCGGCTTCCTCGATTCGGCGGCAGAACGGGATCATCAGTTTGACATTGGTCAAACCCATAACCTCGCGCACGCGTTTCATCGCCATGCATTCGAGGCCAAAACCCTGCGCATAAGCGGGATGGATATAACGCGCCGCACCGCGAAAACCGATCATTGGGTTTTCCTCTGTGGGCTCAAAGTCGCTGCCGCCGAGTAGCGTCGCGTATTCATTGGTTTTGAAATCGGACATACGCACCACGACCGTTTTCGGCCAGAACGCAGCCGCGATCGTACCGACCCCCTCGGAGAGCTTGCGTACAAAATAATCGGCACCATCGGCATAGCTGGAGTACAAAGTCTCGAGATCGTTACGTGCATCTTCATCGGTCACTTTTTCCGGATACAGCAATGCCATTGGGTGGGCTTTGATATATTCGTTGATGATGAACTCGAGACGCGCCAGGCCGACACCCTGGCTGGGCAAGAAGGACGATGAGAACGCCATGTCCGGATTACCCAGGTTGAGCATGATTTTCGTCTGTGGCTCGCCCATACCAGTGAGATCGGTCTCAATAACTTCGTATTCGAGCTCGCCATTGTAGACACGACCCTCATCGCCCGCCGCACACGACACCGTCACGATGTCACCGTCCGGCACGGTACTGGTGGCCGTATCACAACCAACGACAGCGGGCACACCCAACTCGCGTGCGATGATAGAAGCATGACAGGTACGCCCGCCGCGGTTGGTGACGATAGCTGCTGCTGTTTTCATCACCGGCTCCCAATCCGGTGTCGTGGTATCCGCAACCAGGACTTCACCCGGTCTGAACTCATGGAGATGGGCGACATCGTGAATGTAACGGGTACGACCGGACGCGATTTTCGTGCCGATCGCGTAACCGCGCGTCAACGTCTCGCCGTCCGATCTGAGATGATACTGACGCAAAATATTGCCCTGCTTCTGAGACTCCACAGTTTCCGGTCGCGCTTGAACCATATAGAGTCCACCATCGAGACCATCTTTGGCCCATTCCATGTCCATGGGCCTGTCGACGCCGGCTTTTTCACTGTAATGCTTCTCGATCTTGATCGCATAGTCGGCCAGTGTCAGCACGTCCTTGTCACTTAGACAGGAGCGGCGGCGATCGAGCTGCGAAACCGGTACATTACGCGTCATGTCCTTGGCACCACCGGTGGCATAAACCATTTTGATTTTCTTGCTGCCGATACTGCGGCGTAGCACCGCACGGTGGCCTTTTTCAAAAGTCGGCTTGTGCACATAGAACTCGTCGGGTTCGACCGCACCTTGTACGACATTCTCGCCCAGGCCCCAGGAGCCAGTTATGAACACGACGTCGCGAAAACCGGTCTCGGTATCAAGCGAAAACATCACGCCGCTTGCATCCATGTCAGATCGCACCATCTTCTGCACACCGATCGATAGCGCGACCTTGAAATGATCAAAACCGTTATCGATACGGTAGTGTATTGCCCGGTCGGTAAATAACGAGGCAAAGCAGCGACGACAGACATCGAGCAGCTGCTCTACACCCGATACATTGAGGTACGATTCTTGTTGGCCTGCAAAGCTGGCGTTCGGCAAATCCTCGGCAGTCGCCGACGAGCGTACGGCAACACTGACATCTTCATCGTACTCTCGCTTGATTTCCGCATAGGCGTCGAGGATCTCCTCTTGCATATCCGCAGGCAGTGGCGCACCATAGACGATATCACGTGCCTTCGCACCGCGGCGGGCGAGGTCTCTGTTATCGTCCGGGTTAAGTCCGTTGAGCGCCTCCTTCAGCACATCCCATGAATCACTTTGCGTCAACAGTTCGCGGTAAGCTTCGGCAGTAATGGCAAAGCCGTTCGGTACCTTGATGCCCTGGGGCGTGAGTTCACGGTACATTTCACCCAGCGAAGCATTCTTGCCACCCACGATGGGTACATCATCGATACTCAGTTCTTTGAACCAACGAATGTAACGTGCCATTATAGGATCTCCCCTATGGATTTGTCTGGTTGTCAGGATGCTCGCAACACAGTCTAGTCACCGTATCAACATGACCTCAATCGCAATTGCTCGACCCGCCATGACGAAGACTCGGTCGAAATCAGATGCTTGTTCGACACCTTGAAAAATTTAACTCGAGAATCCCGTTGTTTTCGTCAGCCAATCTCCTGGCGAGCGATACGGGCTAGTGTTTGATTTAGCGTCAACAACCGGGACCTTTGATAAAATATGTCGAAATTGTTACAAAATACCGGGCATCTGGTGCGAAAATCCATTTCATTGCAGCAACGCAAATAGTAATGGAAAATGATTATTAATGATATCCTGCTTGATAAAATTGATTCACATCAAATAACGCCGCATTATCTGGTCGTGACTATGAGCCCCTTTCGAACGCGTAGCCGGCCCTGTCATAGGTAGCGAGCCTGGATCATGAAACGAAGGATTGGTTTAGCCCGCATTTCTCCGCAGGCGGCACGATAGCTAGCTGCCTGACGCGTTTGCGATGAATGTTTATGGCCATGTTTGTTCACTTTAAATCCAAGCCAGTTGCGCGATATCAAGGACATTTCGGCGAAATCATTTAACCTGTGAGCAAATACATGATGAGGCCATAAAATGTTTGGTGAAAAACACGACCTAATCCACGAATTACCCGAACACAAGGAACGTATACATCAACTTAAGATAAGCGATGAGTATTTTGCAAAACTGTTCGAGGAATATCACGAGTTGGATCACGAGATTCTGCGAATGGAAGAAGGTATCGAAACACCCTCTGACGATGTGCTTGAAGAACTGAAAAAGAAGCGGCTCTATCTCAAAGACCAGCTGTTTAGTATGATCATAGCGGCATAGGTTTAATTGCGCACGATGGTATTAGTGTGTACTATCTCGAACACCTGTCCTATTGGTGGCACACCAAACCGATCTTCTCTACATCAACAGCTATTATATTTCGGCCACGTTAGCGAACAACCTGTGGACTCCACAAGCTAAAGAGGGAAGTTTATGGCATTGATGCGCGTCGTGGCGAGAGCGACACACGCAAGCATTATTTTGCCGCGCGCCGATCACAGGTAGCGTACAAATTCTTCGGCAATCGCATTAGCACCATGCTTGGCTATCAGCGCCTGTAATTCTGCGGTGACTGTCTGCGCTTCATCATCATCGAGTTCACCTTTTGCGATCAGATTAGCGAGCAAGCCGCTCTCCAGCTCATCGAACAGCTGTCCCAATGTGAGTTCGCCACGTCTGTCCATGCCCGCTTCTATGAGCTGGGTTAGTGACTGGCTTGCACGTGGTTTGAGAAAACGCAGCGCAAGCGCATCATGTCCGTATTCGTCTATCAAGAATTCAATTTCATCGCGTAGCTCTTGCATGATATCGTCCGAGAATCGGTTCAACGGCAGGGTTACCGTCTCCACACCCTTGAGTACTTCCTCTCGCACCATAGCGAGTGTCGCCGGCTGGGCGACCTCCTCATCGTCAAGCACTCTCTCGATAATTGCCGATAAGGCTTCTGATGTGTTTTCATAGACGTCAGTGGCAAAGGTCATGGTATTTCTCCCCATAAGTTCATCCCTAAATTTAATCAAAAGCAGATACCGGGATGTTGATGCATATCATCAATTAAAACAAAAAAATACGTTCAATCCCAATAATATACACTGCTATGATGGCATTGGTAGAATTGGATCGATCGATGCTCAATAACGCGTTTTTAACACCAGCAATACAATGCAGCACCTGAATGTTGACGTGACATGACACGATTAAAACGTACCATTGGCCTGCCCGTATTATTATTTTACGGATTAGGCAATATTTTGGGAGCCGGTATTTATGTGTTGATCGGTAAAGTCGCCGGAGAAGCAGGAATGTATGTTCCACTGGCGTTTTTTACCGCTTCTGTTGTTGCAGGAATTAGCGCGTTTACCTATAGCGAATTATCAGCACGTTATCCCCTATCCGCAGGCGAGGCTGTCTACATCGATGAAGGTTTTCATTCGGCTGCCTTGTCCCGCTTGACCGGCGTATTGATCGCCTGTTCCGGTATGGTGTCGGCAGCCACGATCTCGCGTGGCTTCTACGGCTATTTTTCAACTATTTTGCCTTTACCCGAAGTGCTGGTCATCACAGGCATCATTGTATTGCTGGGTGCGCTGACGATGTGGGGAATCTCGCAATCGGTCGGTGTCGCTGCATCATTGACCGTGATCGAGATCGTTGGCTTGCTGTTGGTTATTTGGGCTGGCAGGGATGCTCTGGCAACCCTGCCAGCGCGTATCGACACGCTGGTCCCGCCAATGCAGTCTTCTGCCATGATCGGCATCATACTCGGCTCATTCTTGGCTTTTTTCGCTTACATCGGTTTCGAGGACATGGTCAACATCGCGGAAGAGGTGAAAAATCCGCAACGCAATCTGCCCGCTGCTATTTTACTGGCACTGTTGATCGCCAGCTTGATGTATGCTTCCGTAGCGCTGGTCGCGGTACTATCAGTCGACCAGGAGACCTTATCTGCCAGTCAAGCACCACTCGCTGAGGTATTATCGGCTACATCTGACATCGATCCACGGATCATCAGCATCATCAGTATGATCGCAATAGTGAATGGCGCTTTGATTCAGTTGATCATGGCATCGCGTTTGTTTTACGGCATGGCAAGCAAAGGCTGGCTTTGGCATCAGCTGGCAACAGTCAACGCGAAAACGCAGACTCCAATAAACGCGACCGTGCTCGTCGTCGTCCTGACGCTGGGGCTGGCGCTGTGGATTCCACTTGAGACGCTGGCGAGAAGCACCAGCTACCTGGTGCTTGTCGTCTTTGCGCTCGCTAACGCGGCACTGCTGTTGATAAAACGGACACAAGCGACGCCTGAAGGCATCATCAATAATCCACTGTGGGTTCCGGTAACAGGATTTATCAGCTGTCTCGGACTGGTCTGCTTTCAACTAGTCAGCGGCTAACGCAGCAAACCGTTGACAGACAACCCCGTCTCGATAGCTCGATGACGCGAAACAGCTATAATCGACGCAATGACGCCCATCTCAACTGTACTGATAAACCAAACTTTGGCACATCGCTGGCGTGTTATAGCGATATCGATGATCCTGTTTGTTTTCAGCAGCATGGGCCTGCAATATTTGAGCATCGACAGTGATCTCAGGATATTTTTCAGCGCCGATAATCCTCAATTGCAACAACTGGAGGCCGTAGAGAGAACTTATCTAAAAAATGAGAACATCCTGTTTGTAATCGTACCCAAAAACAACCACATCTTCACGCGTCAGGTACTGCAGGTGATCCAGCAGCTGACTACTGCGCTGTGGCAAACGCCCGCATCCAGCCGAGTCGATTCCATCACAAATTTTCAACACACCTGGGCCGAGGGCGATGAGTTGATAGTCGCCGACTTGTTCGAGGACATCGATGCACTCTCGCAGGCCGATATCGAACAGCGTAAAGTCATCGCACTCTCTGAACCCATTCTGCTCGACCGCATCATCTCTCGCAATGGCGACGTCAGCAATATTATCGTCACTATCAATTTTGTCGACAAGAATCCTGAAATCATCAGCGCGATCGCAGCGCATGCACGTCAACTGCGCGACAGTTATAGCAAGCAGTATCCGGATATTGAATTCTATTTGACCGGTAGTGTTATGTTCGATACGGCTTTCTCGGAGGTCGGCCAGCGCGATTTGACAACACTGGTACCGCTGATGCTGCTGGTGATGGTGGTTGCGATCGGATTGATCTTTCGTACCGTGATCGCCACATTGATAACATTGACGATCATCATCATGGCCACAGCCACAGCGATGGGACTGGCGGGTTGGCTCGGTATTTCGATCAACCCGGCTTCGGCCAGCGCACCTATCATTGTTCTCACATTGGCGGTTGCTGACAGCGTGCACATCCTCTTCATCATGTATCGCCAGATGTATGCCGGCAAAAGCCGACGTGATGCGATCATCGAATCCATCGAGTTCAACTTCCAAGCAGTGTTTCTGACGAGCTTGACCACCGTGGTGGGTTTTCTAACGATGAATTTCTCCGATGCGCCTCCGTTCCACGATTTGGGGAATATCGTCGCTATCGGCATCACAGCGGCGTTTTTTTATTCGGTTTTTTTTCTCCCGGCACTGGTCTCGCTGTTACCCCTGAGCTTGAAGGTAAAACCTTACCCCAGGCAATTTAGTATCATGGCGGCAATCGCCCGACTCGTGATACAGCATAAAACACCGATACTATTGGGTTCGCTTTTTTTGGTGGCAGGCCTGGGTATCAGCGCGCTACAGAACCGGCTGAACGACAACTGGATAAACTATTTCACCGCGAATGTACCGGTACGTGTCGCAACCGACATACTGGAGCAACGTATCAGCGGCGCGGATTTTCTCGAGTACCATATCCGTTCCGGCAAGCCGCAGGGAATCAACGATCCCGAATTTCTCGCCTACCTTGACCGTTTCGTGCAATGGCTACGCGCGCATCCGCAAGTGGTACAGGTCACCAGCATTACCGACGTCATGAAAAAACTGAACCGCGTCATGCACGATGAGGACCAGGCCTGGTATCGCTTGCCCGAGCAGCACGAGCTGGCTGCCCAGTACCTGCTATTGTACGAGATGTCGCTGCCGTACGGACTGGATCTCAACCACATCATAAATGTCGACAAGTCCGCAACACGCGTGATCATGACCACGAAAAATCTGGGTACACGGGCACTCAGCGATCTCGATCTCGAAGCACAGGCGTGGCTCAACGAGAATGCGCCGGCGTCGATGGCTTCACAGGGCACCGGCATCTCGATCGTCTTCGCCTATCTGTCGGGGCGTAACATAATCAATATGCTGACGGCCGCTTTCGGTGCCTTGTTGGCTATCTCAGCCATCCTGGTCATTGCATTCAGACGCCTGGATATCGGCTTAATTAGTCTGCTGCCGAATATTATCCCGGCATTACTCGCATTTGGCCTGTGGGGACTACTGGTGGGTGAGATCGGCCTGGGATTGTCGGTCGTGGTGTCAATGACGCTGGGTATCGTCGTCGATGACACAGTGCACTTCATCACCAAATATCTCAGGGCCAGGGAGCAACTGGATATGAGTCGGGAACAAGGTATACAGCACGCATTTACATCTGTCGGTCCAGCCATGTGGACCACTACGATTGCGCTAGTCGCCGGATTTTTGGTATTGATGTTGTCGGATTACAAAATGAGCGCAGATATGGGCCTGCTATCAGCCATCACAATCAGCATCGCACTGGTGATGGATTTTCTGTTATTGCCGGCGGTGTTGCTGATATCAGACAGAGATTGAACGCGCCGCAGAACAGAGTGCTTGGCGGAGCTTGTTCTCACAAATTCAAAACATCGGTGTCATTGCTGTAGGTGTTACGTCATTCGTTGATGTACCTGCGTCTACACCGCCGGATTGGTATTTAACCGCAGAGGCGCAGAGACTGATATTTATTGCTTAGATCAATATTACTTCCTCCTACGAAAACACAAGGCGTTCTCTGCGCCTCCGCGCCTCTGCGGTAAATAAAGTCTTGTAAGCCTAAGGACTCGGATTGGGATGTTCGTTATGAATCGCTTCGATAGCTGTCAATACGTCCGCTGATAGCGTCACGTCGATGCTATCGATATTGCGCTGTAATTGATCCATTTGTGTGGCGCCGATAATCGTACTGGTCACGAAGGGTCGGCTGTTGACATATGCCAGCGCCATCTGCGCCG
>JABDQW010000129.1 GCA_013042055.1 Gammaproteobacteria bacterium
CGATACCAAAGCAATTTCTTCTTTTTCACGCTCATTTATCGCATTAGTCAGCAATATGATCGTGCTGATACCTTCCACATATCGCTTTCGAGCAAAGAAAGCGATATGGTTAAAATCGTAATTTCCCATGCATCCCGGATTCTGACAAGACATAATGTTTCACCTCTTTTTGTACACTAGCTAGCCCCTACAACATGTCTCCAGCACTTTTTTGCCTCTTAGCTGAAAACATCCTATGCTAAGAATCAATCAGACACATACTCGGACTGGTACAGTAATAGTAAAGCACATCATTCCTTGTAGATCCGTGAGCTATTTCATATTTTGCGGGTGAAATACTGCTTCGATACAATAGACTCATAGCAAGAAAAGCTATGAAGCTTTATGTTGAGGCTATCGCATAACAATGGTGGGGTAGTGATCAGACCCTTTGGCATTTAGGTACAAATGAACACCGATAACGGCAAATACTGTTGAAGTGTTCACAAAGCAATAGAATGGCTGTTCAGACTTAGCCGGAATATCTAGTGTGGTATTACCTTTGGAAATTGATCCGTGGTTTGAATCTATTTTAAGCGTTGCATTATGTCAGAGACAGAAACACATCTAATTATTTCGAGACCAATAGATACAGTTTTTCAGCTCCACAATTAATAATATGGCCATCCCTGGCCTACCTTCCTTGTAACTTATAGCTTGTACCGTGGTCCATGGTTACAATATATATAAATGCGGTTGAAGTTACAGTGAAATAGTTACGCCCAGTTTGTGTCAAAATAACATTTAGAGGAGGCCATGGACAATATACTGGCTATAAAATAACCATCAAGAGAGTTTTGGAGCACTCACCTCTTGTCAAAGCGATGTAGCCTGAATATGCGACACACAAACATTTGCATAAATTATCAAACCAATTGGGTATAGCTGGAAAGGGTCAGGCCTTACATTTGACATGTCAAATGTAAGGCCTGACACCAAATGCGTGCATAATTAATAAATATGAATAGCAATTCAAGGCGGGAAGAAAGGCAACCTGCGTTTGATCAGGCTGTTTTTGGGACAATTAACAGCAATTCATGAACATGGTACTTTTCATGGTAAGGTTGGGCCTTTCAACTTTTTTGCCACCGAACAGAAAGCACTTGGCAAGATGGTAATGCACAGCATCGAAGGCGAATTCGGCCTCGAAATGGATACCATATCCTATTACGAGTTCAGAAACTTGATTCAATCACCTTATCGCAAACCGGAGAGTTCAGCCGTCACACGGACTCTCGAAACGCTGCACAAGGCGATGCATGCCAAGGACATCGTCGGGAAGGAGCGACTGGTCATCGCCCAGAATCATCTGGTCGATTTGTTGAACTATCTGGAGAAAAAATTAAGCTATAGCTACTTTCCCGCAACGCGGAAAAAACGCAGATCCCGCCTGGAGGCATCATGAAAAAAATAGCGGCGAATGTAATGGTCATTGGTGGCAGCGCCATTGCCGGCGGAGCGCTCGGTGCCTGGGCCGGGGCTAAATTGAGTTCGAGCTATGGTTCCAGGGCCGTACCCTGGGGAGTCGTCGTGGGCACAATGCTGGGCGCTGCTGCCGGAGCCTGGTTGAAAGGTGCGGGGATGGGTGCCCCTCCAGCGGCAGAAGAAACTGAAGGGGACACACCCTAGCCTGCTTGCAAAAGGCGAAGCTCATCCTGTCCTGTCACCCGAGAGATTTCGATTATGACCGAAAAACAATTGGTTTCCGAGACCAAACCCTGGGGCCTGACGATTGACGAGTTTTTCTACTTTTTCATGGGCCTGCGGAAGGGGGAGATACGTAAACAGGTACGCACGCTGCAGGAACGCTATCCCGATGAAAGTCCCCATCAACTGGCAAGGCGCTGCATTACGGCTCAGTGGCCCCTCTCGCTATTGGGTGGCGCACTCCTGCATGTGCCGGCGTTATTCCCCGTGCTCGGTCCCGCGACGAAGGCCTTGGGTGTTGCCACCGGAGCATCTGTCATGATCCGCCTGAACATGACCATGCTATTGCAGATCGCATTGCTGTATGGCTACGATATCGACAGTCGAGCGCGTTTGAAGGAGATGGTGGCGATCATCACTGCCTCCGGACTGAACTCCAGCTCGTCCATGTTCACACACCTGTTAAACCTTAACCGATACTACAGAGCCCTGATGGGCGGCGCGACGGTGATGTCCGCCAACCAGGTCATTGGCGAGGCGGCTCTTCTGTACTATTCTCATGGCCGTCACGCTGGCCGGCTCTAGATCATATAAGGCGAGCGTAAGTCACAGCGATGCGGGTGTTCAATATCGACATCAAAAACGTGTCGTGTCTGCGGCGGCACCCTGAAAGTCATCGCCTGCATCGAAGATCCGCTGGTCATTAAGAAGATACTGATGCACCTGCGCGGTAAAGGGCTGTATCTTGAGGCCACCGGGTTGCCTCAGAGCAGGGCGCCACCGCAGGACGACTTGTTAAGCTGAGATGCGCAAGCCGGTCCTTCAACACTCCAAAAGCTGTTAACCTGACAGACCCGGCGGGATGCTGCTTGGCCAGCTGACTGGGATTTGGCTGTAAAAGATTCAATCCTGGATTGGTGAGTACGGTTTTTATTGAGAGGTGGGTGGAATAGGGAAGGAATTCGTCATTCGGGCGGGGTGAATGATTATCGCCGACTGTCTAAAAACGGTTGATATTCGCGTAACAGGGCGTTTATTCTACTTATGCCTCCCACACCACATTCAGCGAGCAATTGAAGCACCATGAATCTCACTACGTTAATTATTGAGGCCTTAGGTAACCGCATGGAGGAAACCTATCTTGGTCTCTACGGGCCACAGGAGCCGTTGTATCCCAAGGCACTCAATTCCGCCGCGCGCATGGTTCTAGAACACATAGCAAACAGCGACGCCCTATATCATGACATACACCATACAGTGCAGGTCACTCTGGTCGGCGAGGCAATCCTACGGGGGCGTCACATGGTTAAACGGGTTAGCCCAGAAGACTGGTTGCATTTTATGGGGGCCTGTCTCTTGCATGACATCGGGTATGTGCGCGGGGTGTGCCCCGGTGACACCGATACGGAGTTTGTCATTGACGCAAAAGGAAACCGGGTCACTCCACCGCGCGGTGCCTCGGATGCGTTCCTCACCCCCTATCATGTCGATCGCGGCATCATCTTCGCGAAGAGCCGCGGTAAGGAGGTACCGTATGTCGACACCGAACGCTTGGCTCGTGCTATCGAACTGACAAGATTTCCTGTTCCGGACTCCGCAGATCATCAAGAAACGGATACTGAGGCCGGCCTGGTTCGCGCGGCAGATCTCATCGGCCAACTTGGCGATCCCGACCACATGCGCCGCTTGTCCGGATTGTATTACGAATTCGTAGAAACCGGGACTGCCAATAAACTTGGTTACACTAACGCCGCCGATCTTGCGGAGGACTATCCGGCGTTTTTCTGGAATGAAGCACACCCTTATCTAAAAGACGCCCTGCGGTACCTTCAGCTAACCCAGGAAGGCAAGCAGTGGATAGCGAATCTGCACTCACATGTGTTCGCTATGGAGCACGGCCAGTTTCATTTGGGCCCGTTCAGCGGAAAAGAAGTAGTTAAATAGTCAATTCAATGCCACCTCATCCATTCCATTGATTCGAGAGGTAGTGATGTGGTACTGACAACCCGGGCAAAAACCAGCCTTGTGTAACTCGGCAAGCGCCTATATATGGCCATCCCTGGCCGGCCTTCCTTGTAACTTACAGCTCATACCTTGGTCCATGGTTACAATATATACAGATACGGTTGAAGTTACAGTGAAATAGTTACGCCCAGTTTGTGTCAAAATAACACTTAGAAGAAGCCATGGATAATATGCCGGCTATAAAGTAACCATCAAGAGAATTTTGGAGCGCTCTCCTCTGGTCAAAGCAGCGTGGCCTGAATATGCCACACAATCATTTGCAAAAATTATCGTCAAACCAATTGGGTAGGCTGCGTACTACTGAATGAAGTCAATGCAAGTACCGTTTGCTGGAGGACACGCAAAAAGGTCACGGACTACAGAGATGATCAAGAACAGAACTGGAGGCGTTTCTAATACTTGTTATATCCTTGACTCTGTGATTAGAAGATGTATTTGTTGACTTATGATTCAGTTGCTCTTCAAGTACTATCTAAAAAGCTTTACAAGTCGCGCCATAAAGCGTAACACCATCAGCTGCGAAAACAGCAATCACGTCGACCGGGCTCATGGCATTAGGCGCTAGGCACGCTTTCGTGTCTAAGGTTTTGGGCTGGCGCCGCTCTATGTTCAGTACATTAGAGATCGCTACTTCCACATCATCAAATTAGATCGTGGCACATACCGATAGCAAGTAGGCTACTAGAAGGGGTTGATGACAACTGAGATTAATTTACGCCAGCAGGACGCAAAAGCAACTCATTTGTCACCGACCCCATTATTCCGCCATTATTCCTTTTTAATTGTGTATTAATGAGGACATCCAACCGGATACCAGAACCCATTACCAGTGTCGTCTAGGAAAAAGTGGCACTCCGGACTACTCACAAAGGTTTTAACAACCAAATCGTTGACCGGATCTTTGCCATCTACCTTCGCTAGCTCTTGCTCTACCTGATCTTTAGGTATAAACCTAAATGTTTTATCAGGTACGCCATAAACTGTTACACCACTATCAGCGATTACGGCGATCAAGGCATTTGGACCCGCTTGTAGCGCCTCACGCACCTCTGTGTTTAAGGTCTTGAACTCTATCCGCACCATTTTTATATTGTTCGGTATCGAAACGTCTGCGTCATCAATATTTATCTTAACATCATCAGCATTTTTCTTAGCATCACCACATGCTGACAATGAGACCGCTATTAGTAGTATAAATAGTCTCGTAATCATGGTTCTCTCCACTTCTTTTGGTATTGATAGATGGCATAAGCGTCTAAAAATTTAAGGTTACTCTTGCATAGATGTTTCTCTCCGGAATGAATTGAGGACTGTAGTTAAAGAAATCACTTCTAAAAACTGAATAATCTTGATAAGTAAACGCTTCATCAAAAATATTATTGACTTGCAGAGTCAAAAAGCCAAGGCGACGTGGTAATCGATAGCCTAAGAGCAAGTCCACTAAGTTAAAGTTGTCTGCATATTTAGCATATTCAGGGCTCTCATAGATCCCTTCTTGATCTACATGCGTAAATTTTGCCGATGCGAAAACACCGTTTGCATTTGAGTATTTCAGAGCAATTGGGACTGTAGCTGTTTCGAGTCTGGTAGGATCAATAGATTCGCGTTTTATGTCTTCAAACCTATATGTTGCTGATAGTGCATATTGCTTGGATAACAGCCAATTTAGGTATAACTTGTATGCTGATTCCTCTCGATTAATGATCGTGGTTGTTGTGCCGGACTGGGTAGGTGTATCCAGGTCCCTTTGCTGGAGCTCAAGACCTGTATAGATATTACTCGACGGACGACCATCAATTCCAATTCCATAGACTTTCGATTTCGAATCATTAATGTCATCATAAAACTGGACAAAACCGGCGATCTCCGTCGGCTCTAGAGTCTGGTTGGCAATAAGACTCCGCTTCGTCGTTTCGAAAGCAGCAAGGCGTAAACGGAGCACTTGACTGACATCCCACGTCAAGCCAAACTTGGGATTCCACTCCTCAGTTGTGCGATTCGGTGTAACACGCTCAATATCATCATAACTAAGACCTAACAAGAAATTGATACTGTCACCAAATAAAATATTGTTGTATATGTAAGCATTAGATTGTTCACTCGCTGCCGAGATGGGAGTGCTTCCAACCGGAATCCC
>JABDQW010000146.1 GCA_013042055.1 Gammaproteobacteria bacterium
ATAATAGCGATGTTACGACCGGTATAGAAGATCGTATCGATCAGTTTATACGCGCTACGCAAGAATCCATTTCCAACGGCGTAGTCAATGACCGCTTCATAACAATTACCCGTGATGAAATCTGGTCAGCCATCTTGCGGCGGGTGGAGTTTGACCCAACGGATGTAAGCGGTAATAGCAGTGTCAGGCGTGTGACCGAGGCGCTTGCTCGTTGTCTGGCGCAATATGGTAATGACAATGCCAATTCACGTTTGCCCTATCCAGCGCCGGTAGATTTTAATGGTAACGATTACAGGGATCGAGATGACTACGACGATGCGCCTGCTATAGCGGGTGGAGGGCATTTCGGGCGCTTTCCGTATATTGTCGATTCGGCTGATTTGGTTATCCCGGGAACCATTTCGAACAATCGCTTATTCGACAAGAGCTTCAGTGCTCCACCAGTACATTCGCCGCCTAACGACATCAGAGAATGTAATGATTTGCGTATATTGTTTTCCCCAGGTCCGCCATTTCTGCCATTTCCGCCAGGTCCGCCAGGTCCGAACGCGGATTTACGAACGCTGGATTCAGAGGATCGCGTTTATTGGGAAAACAGAAAAGATCACTTTTTTTATGCGGTATCGAACAGTTACCGCCCCAGTAATTCGCCGTTGGATGACTCAGCGGGTGCACCGCGTTGTGGTAGTTGCATCAGTGTAAATGGCGTGCAGTATGCGGCAGCGGTGATCTATAGCGGAGAAGAGCTGACGCAGAGCAGAGAGGCGCCTATCGCGCCTTCGGATACGTCAGATACCAAGTCTAATTGGGTCAATTACGTAGAGTTTTCCGGTATTACTGGCGATGGTACCAGTAGCTATGACTCAACCGGGAACGACCTTATGTTTTGCATAACCGATACTGAGCCATTGGCGGTCGTCCCATGTCCCTAAAACATACGTACAGATCTCAATCAGGTTTTTCGTTGATAGAACTTGCCATCGTGCTTGTTATCATCGGAATGTTGGTTGGCAGCATTCTTGGTACACTTGCAGCCCGAATAGAAAATACGCGGATATCTGAAACAAAAGATGCGCTTGATGAAATAAAGCTTGCCTTGTATGGTTTTGCTGTGAGCAAGACGCCGGTCAGGCTGCCTTGCCCCGATATCTCAAATGACGGTGTCGAGGACTTTGATCCATTATCGCCAACACAGTGCGCATCACTAGAGGTTGCCGCAAATCTACCATGGGCGACGCTTGGAATCGAAAGAGGCGATGCATGGGCATCTACATACAGTTATTGGGTTGCCGATCTCTATTCAAAGACGACCGGTTTTGCGCTAACCACCGATGCGACCGGTGTCGCACAGATACTCGATACTGCTGGCAGTGCGACGGCTTTATCGAATAATGTCGCGGCCGTCATTTTCTCTCACGGTAAGAATCAATATGGCAGTATCGGCCTGGACAATGCTCTGAGGTCCGCAAGTCCAGGTGGCGCTGCATACGCAGATGAGGATGAAAACACGGATGGGGATTCAAGGTTTGTCAGTCGTCCGGTCACGACTGTGGGATCTTTAGCTGAAAGTACGATACCTGTCGTATATGACGATATCGTGGAGTGGGTATCTGAGTATGAGCTAAAGGGGATAATGGTTAAGGCAAAAGTACTGCCTTGACGGTTAATTGTTAGTGAGGCTAAAACAAACATTTCCTGGAGTATTATTTTCCAGTAGTAGTTTATAACCAGCGCGTTTGGCGATTTGACTGGACTGATACAGGCCGATACCAAAACCATTCTCGGAAAATATAACTTCACTGAATAGCTGTGTGAGCGTTTCATCAGGTACAGGTTTGCCGTTGTCGACAACGCGTAGTTGTACCTTACCGGTGTCGGAGTGCAAGCTAAGCGTAATCGACAGATCAGGTTGTAGCTGTCGTTTAGCACGAGCGTTTTCCAGCAAATTTTCGGTTACGGTATTGAACACTTCCGCAGGAATGAACGTTTCGCTATCAATGGATTCGGAAAACTCAATATTGCGACCAGCGTATTTGGCTTTCATGTCTTCCCACCAGGTTTTTAGCGAAACAGATTCAGTAGATTCCAGGGCAGGTGCGCTGAGTTTATCCAGAGTGGCTTGTAAGCGATCAGTTAATAATGGCAGCTGCTTTCTAAGCATTTGATGTGCTTCATCGATCCGGCCATCCTCTTGTAACACGGCCTGCGTCAGGGCTTTAGTGGACTGCAGAATATTCTTCACATCATGGGTCAGTTTTGAACCTGTTTCATAAATAGCGCGCAAGTGTGCCTGTTTCGTTAATAGCCGTTCCTGTATTTTCGCTTTGTAATAAAATATCAATACGCTGAGCAATAACTTTGAATGCAACAGCAGTGCAGGGCCGATCGGACTGTGCGCGTATAACACTAATTCGACTTTGTCATCACTGACGCGAACCAGGTATTTTGTCCGCTCTCCTGTAAGCCCCGCAGCTGTGTCGGTTTTCCATTGGATGCCGCTGATCCAATGTCGTTCCTGTAGATAGCTAATGCTGGTGTTGAGAAAATAATCGGGCTCGAGTGATGCGTTGGCTTCAAGTGATGATAACTGCGATATCCATTGCTCAAGGGGACCGCCAATATTAAGTAAATATCGTTCCCAGAGCTGTGCCAGTCCGGAGAAGCCGCGTCGTGGAGACCACAACAGGGCCATAAACAACAAGAAGATTGCGGCAATAAGGATCGTACTTGCCAGCGATTGAATATAGGGGATATTTGCAGTAAAGGTGACCAATACGCTTCCCATGCACAAAAACGTAGTGAGGATAACGATCAAAAAGCCGCGAATAAAATCGACGCGCGTAGCATGGTGTTGTTCCAGAGAGCGGATAAACAACAACGGTACCAACATAAATATCAGCACGAGTTCTAGCGTCGTGATGACTGCGTTAGAAAAACCGTGCAGGCCAAATAATTCAGGTGTTGTTATCAGGGTCAGCTGTAGAAACAGTACAATGACAGCTACACCATAAGCGATTCGGCCCATACCTCGCGAAAAAATACGCCCGGTCAGCAAGCTGAGCAACAATAGCATCCAGAATGGTATCAGCCAGACATTCAGCCAAACTAGAAAAAGCCCAATCAGGCCGAGCAGTACCACGAGTTCGATTAAACTGAAATCCAGTTCTCGCTTGTACACAGGTTGCCACATCAGAAAAAAACCGAAATGGGTAATAAACAAGCTGCGAGATATGTTGATATTATCACTGAAGGAAATAGCAGCGATTAAAGTAGCAATCATCAAACCGAGCAGGCGGTGCTCATTGCCTAATAACAGTTTTTCGGATAGAAAAGACATTCAGTTGAGCCTACACTCCTTAACATAAACACGCAGTGCGGATCAAAATGGTTGCAAAAATAGTCACGATAGCAAAATTTACCATAATAGAGTCGATGCGTAATCGATTGTTGTGGTTGTCGCTGCTGGTAGCCGCAGTTAGCTTCGGCTTGACGGAATTCATCGGTGATCTGGCGATTACTGAGCAGCGAGCCACGCAGGTGGCGGTGCTTGCGGCTTTTTTGCGCGTGAGTGCGGTTGTTGTGGTAGCCTTGTTCGTGGTGTCAAGCACACTTCGTGAACTCCAGGACAAGACGCTGGCAATGATACTGGCGATGCCAATACCCCGAAGTAGTTACTATCTTGGCAAACTGATCGGTTTTTTTCTGATATCATTATTTATCGCCGTTATTTTCAGTAGCCTTTTGCTGCTGTATGCGCCCTTCGATCAGGTTCTGATTTGGTGTATTTCGCTCTTTTTCGAACTTGTGTTGATCATTGCGTTTGGTTTGGTAATGCTGTTTAGCTTCAGGCAGATTCCTGCTGCATTGACTGGTGTGTTCATATTTTACGTGGCTTCAAGGTCGATTGCATCGATTTACCTGATGTCCAAGTATCCGATAGTTCCTCACGCGACTGTTTCTCAGAAATTTCTCGATGGTTTTATCGCGGCGCTATCCTGGCTGTTGCCCGATCTAAGCCGATTTACCCAGACGGAATGGCTTGCGTATAATAGCGCTAAACTCGATATGTTATTGCCTTTAATGGGCCAATCCATGATCTATTTGACATTGCTATCAGCGATTGCACTGTTTGATTTCTATCGAAAAAATATCTAATGCGCCGTCCATTCTTAGAAAAGGATCGACCGATTAGGGACGTTCCGCGTGCAATCATTATATTGCTGTTGATATCGCTGATGGCGCAGCTAAGTTGGCACAGTCGGCAGCAGCCTATCGGTGCCAGAGCAAATGATTTACCTTACCCGTTGTCAGCCAGGGCTTATGTGATAGCGTCTTTGGGTGAGCCTGTAATGGCGGCAAAGCTACTGAACTTATGGCTTCAAGCATTCGACAATCAACCCGGTATCAGTATTCCACTGCATGCGCTCGATTACAGCGTGGTTACCCAATGGCTAGACACGATACTCGAGCTCGATCCTAATGGCGATTATCCGATGCTGGCGGCTGCAAGAGTATACGGTAGCGTCAATGACCGCGCAAAGCAGCGCGCGATGACTGACTTCATCTTCGAAAAGTTCACGCAGGATCCGGATAAGCACTGGCGTTGGCTGGCTAATGCGGTGATCATCGCCAAACATGAGCTCAAGGACATGCAACTGGCATTGAAATATGCAGAGGCTCTGGCAGATAGTACGACAAGTGAGAACGTGCCGTACTGGGCAAAGGATATGAAAATAGTCGTCCTTGAAGATATGGGCGAAATCGAGGCCGCAAAAGTACTGGTTGGAGGACTGATTGCCAGCGGAGAAATCACCGATCCAAATGAGCTTAATTTTCTCCAAAACAAGATTCGTGAAATCGAAGAAAAATCGACGAAATCTCGACAGGGTGTCGATAAATAGACACAGGCAGGTGTTTAAACGAGCGCATTATCCTTTAATACGCGAGTAAACCGCGGCTTTATCGTCTATAAAAGATTGGTATGTAATTTGCTTTTAATGCGTTACAGTAATAGCAAAAAAGAAATGACTTTCATGAACAAACGAAATAGACAAAAAGGTTTTACGTTGATCGAAATTGCAATTGTGCTCGTGATCATCGGTTTGCTTCTCGGTGGCGTGCTCAAAGGCCAGGAACTGATCAACACGGCGCGTGTACGCGCCATGAACAATACGGTCGATGGCATTACTGCAGCCTGGTTCAGCTTTCAAGACCGCTATCGGGCTTTCCCGGGTGATTATTTGACTGCCCAATCAGCAGTCAACCTGCCCGGTGCACCCGCGGGTGGTGATGGTAACGGTCTCGTCGATTCCGATAGTGAAAGAGCCCGGGTCTGGGTCCATCTTGAAGCGGCGGGCTATTTAACCGGTGGTTATACGGATCCAGCAGTAACTGTTGTTGCTAATGATTATGCGTGCCCACCGACTATTTGCCCGGATAATGGTTTCGGATCGGGCATGAACCTTTCATATGGCACGATGGTGCAGACCGGCGCAGCGGCTACGCATGAGCTCATTAGCGGACGCGGCATTCCAGTTGAAGTTATCGCAGAATTGGATCGTAAAGTCGATGATGGTTCTCCTGATTCAGGTGCGATGCAGTTGGGCGATTCAGGAACAGGGTGGGATGCAGCAGCTGAAGGGCTATGTATTACAGCAGCCAATAATTATGAATTGCAGAATCCGAGCGATAATTGCGCAGCTGTGTTCAGGAACTTCTAATCCAATTTGCCCTCGATAGATGATAGCAGCCCAAAGATTGGGCTACTGTCTTTTTTGGGCGGCCCGCATGAAAAAGCTTGCCATACAATGTAAAAAACTATCTAAAGTGTATGGAAACAATCGAGTGCTCGATGGTATTAACCTTAATATCGCAGCAGGCGATTTTTTTGCGCTGGTTGGTATTAATGGCAGTGGTAAGTCGACCTTGATCAAGGCGATACTTGACCTGATTTCCATTGATAGCGGTTCGATAGCGTTATCCGGTATTTCGCATCGAAATGTCCGTGCCAGGGACCAGGTTGCCTATCTACCCGATCGGTTCTCGCCCCCGGTGTATCTAAAGTGCATAGACTTCATTCATTATATGCTGGAGTTGCACGCCAACAAGCTGAGCAGTGATATCATTGTTGAAATGCTAGATGCGCTTGAGCTCGACCGTAAAACAATGGACTTGCCGGTGGGGCGTTTATCCAAGGGTATGACGCAGAAGCTCGGTATTACTTCTTGCTTGTTAAGCGGTAAGTCACTCTTGATTCTCGATGAGCCAATGAGCGGCCTCGATCCCAAGGCACGCGTACTGTTTAAGCAGCAATTGTGCAGACAGAAACAACGTGACGTCACGATGTTCTTCAGTTCCCACGTTCTCGCCGACGTCGATGAACTCGCCGATCAGATGGCAGTATTGCATCAGAGCAATATCCTTTATCAAGGCACACCGACGGCGTTCAAGCAGGCATACGAGGGCGGCAACCTCGAGGAAGCCTACATCAACTGCATTGATTCCTGTGGGCAGTCTGTTACGCAGTGTCGCTGAAATAATATCGTATTGACCGCAGAGGCGCGGAGACGCTGAGAATACACATGTTTTGTAGGGGCGGCTTCCGCCTCGAATAAACTTGCAAATTGCGAGTAATTCTCGGCTGATGTCACTACGACAGTTTATTTACACGTACTGCAGATCTGATTGAAATCGCAATAGCGTGTTGGCACGGCTGAATTGGCTATTCATGGCATAGTCACATTACTGACAGTAATTGTATGATTGGTTAACCGGTCACTCTAGCTTGGCATAGAGCAATTAAGGTCCAATCGTAGTGCTTACTCAATATGATGTTCTTTTATTTTACGTGTCAGCGTATTGCGTCCCCAGCCGAGCAGATTGGCGGCATCGTTTTTACGCCCACCGGTTTTGTTTAGTGCAGCCTTGATTAATATTTTTTCAACTTCCGGGATTACTTGTTCGGCAATAGCCGTACCACCTGAGGCGAGCTGCTGCTGTGACCAGTTCAATAGATTGTCCTGCCAGCTTTGAGTCGATACCTCCGTCTGTAAAACTGAATTGGGTTGTAATTCATGCGGTAGATCTGACATGTGAATTGTTTGACCGGATGTCATCACTGCAAGCCAGTGACAAGTGTTCTCCAGTTGTCTGACGTTACCAGGCCAATCGAGTGTCGACAGATACTCCTCGACTTCACGACGGATACCTTTGGGTTCAACTTCGAGTTCCTTGACCGCACGGTTGAGAAACAGCTTGAGTAAGGCTGGGATATCTTCGCGTCTTTCCCGCAAAGATGGCAGCTGGATCCGAATCACATTGAGGCGGTGAAACAGGTCCTCCCGAAACAGCCCTTTTCTAACATTTTCTTCCAGGTTTTGATGGGTTGCGGCAACGACGCGCACGTTGACTTTAATCGGCGTATGACCCCCAACACGATAGAACTCGCCATCAGATAGCACACGCAGTAAACGGGTTTGCAGTTCCGCTGGCATGTCGCCGATTTCATCCAGAAACAGTGTGCCATTGTCGGCTTGCTCGAAACGACCTCGTCGTAATGATTGCGCTCCGGTAAAGGCACCTTTTTCATGACCGAACAATTCCGATTCGAGCAACTCCTTGGGAATCGCTGCGGTGTTGATCGCAATGAACGACTGCCCAGCCCGCGGGCTGTGTTTGTGCAGGGATAATGCAACCAGTTCTTTACCCGTGCCGGATTCGCCGGTGATCAACACATTGATATTAGATTTGGACAAGCGTCCGATAGCGCGAAAGACATCCTGCATAGAGGGGGCCTCGCCAATGATCTCGGGTGTGTCCGAAGCGATATCGGTAATCTTGTGTGTTTGCTCTTTGTGTCGATCGCAGGCGCGTTGGGCCAGCTCTACTGCATCGTCAATATCAAACGGCTTGGGAAGATATTCAAAAGCGCCGCCCTGATAGGCGGATACGGCACTGTCGAGATCGGTGTGGGCCGTCATGATGATCACGGGCAGCGTGGGATAGAGCTCCGATAGCCTGGACAATAGCTCGAGGCCATCCATACCCGGCATGCGTACATCGGTGATAATGGCATCCGGTTCGCTGTCGTTGAGTCTCCCGAGCACGTTGTTTGCGCTACTGAAGCTGGTTACCTGCATGCCTTCGTTCTCCAGCGCTCGCTGTAAAACGAACCGTATCGAGTCGTCATCATCGATAATCCAGATATGACGAAGATCAGTCATGATCATTCTCCAACGGAATCAAAATAGTAAAACATGTCTCACCCGATTTGCTGGTAAATTCAATCAAGCCGTTATGCTGCTGAATTAGCGATTGCGCGATAGATAGTCCTAGCCCCGTACCCTCTGCTCGCCCGGTAACCATGGGAAAAAACAGCGTCTCACTAAGATCATCCGGGATGCCCTCGCCATTATCGATAATGTCGATTTGTGCAACCAGTGGGTAGGTTGTTGATCTGATCGAACAATTACGGCGGGGTCGTGTGCGCAAGCGAATTTGGCCCTGACCATGCAGTGCTGCAACGGCGTTACGTACAATGTTCAGCAACGCCTGGATCAGCATGGACTCGTCTGCGTGCAGATCGGGCAAACTCGGATCATAATCTGCGACAAAGGTGATCGACTCGGCTTCAGCCTTCAGCAACTGGCGAATATGCTCAAGCACTTTATGAATGTTCAGTCGCTGTTTCTCTGGCAGGTTTTTAGGTCCCAGCATACGATCGACAAGATTCTGTAAACGGTCTGCTTCTCGAATAATTATTCGAGTGAACTCCTTGTCATTAACATCCAGCTGGCGATCGAGTAATTGCGCCGAACCGCGAATTCCCCCGAGTGGATTCTTGATTTCATGCGCAAGATTGCGCAACAGACTTCGGGTGGCATCGTGTTGATGAATCAGGGTTTCCTCTTTTGAAATTTTCATGAAGCTGTTCAGGCGGGTGAATTCGAGCAACAGGAATTCACCCTCGGAACGGTAGGCGATTGGTGACACGGAATAGTCGACAGCCATCACCGTGCCATCATGATTCTGCAAGCCCGTGTCGTAAACGGTAAACGGGTGTGCTGAAAGCATGGAGCGGGCAAGGCGATCATGGAACTCGGGTTCGCCAGGCACGAGTTCGTCGATTGAGCGATTCATCGCTCGCTTGCTGCTGATCTGGAACAAATGTTCTGCAGACGGATTCATGCATTCAATGCGCAGGTCCTGATTGATGACCAGCACGGCAGAATGAAGGTTATCGAGTATCGTTTGTAGAGGATTGGTTTCGCCCATTTACGTTGCTGGTTGCAAATATCGAACCAATTTTCGCTGATATCAGTTAGACTCGATTTAATTGAATGATTTCGTTAAAAATCAATCGGTTGGGTCTCATTTTGTAGTTCAGGCCGGATTCGCTCAGGCCGACTTGATGCGATCGTGGCAATAATGCTGATTATAGCGCACCAAATTAGTGCGCTTGGTTTTGATTTGCGATGATTGGAAAGGTCTTGGCAGCAGGAACGCTCGATTATCGCGATTAAGGCCCGCCGCGCGGTATCGATGATGCCCGTTTAAGGTGCACAGTGACATTCTTTGTGCGTTTTAGCGTCTTGCGTTTCTCATCCCTGATTTCTGCCCTGATTTTATGGACGCCTCTGTCGATATTAGACAACGGCTGCACCAGGCTTTGGCTTTTTCTGACGACGGCTTTACCGTCGACATAGACCCAGATGCTGTGGCCGTTTTCAGTATCCAGGGCCGGTTCCAGCTGGATGGCGACGGGAACGGCGCCGGTGTTATCCCATATCGTGTCATCATTCTTGGGCTGAACGATACTGAATTTTGTGTATTTTGTCGGTGGCTTCTTCGCAGGCTCTTCACCACCCTCGTCAGCCGCATTGGCTTCTGTTTCCGGTGTATTGACCGGTTTAGGTCTGCTTTTGACGGTCGATAACGGTGGCGGTGTCAGTTGTTCCGCCCCCGGTGTAGGTGTATCCGAATAGACGATGTTGCCCTCTTCATCAACACTTTTATACAGCTGGGCCGCGACATTTCCGGCTGATAACACGAATGCGCTCGATAGCACGAAAATCAGATGTTTTGCGTTCATGTGAAGAGCATAGTCTTTGTTTGTTGCAAGTGCAACTGATTGTTTTACTGAAGTATTTGCCAAGTAATAGCGGTATCTATACAAGGCATAAAAAAAGCCCCGCGGTTGCGGGGCTTTTGTGACGTTAACGCTCAGCTTATACGCTGTAGTACATATCGTATTCACACGGATGCACGGCCAGGCGGTAGCGCGCAACTTCGGCACTCTTTAGTTTCAAATAGCCATCGATCATGTCATCATCGAACACACCGCCAGTCGTCAGGAACGCGCGGTCTTCATCCAGTGCTTTCAGCGCTTCATCAAACGAGAATGCTACCTGGGGTATGGCGGCTTCTTCCTCCGGAGGCAGATCATACAGGTCCTTGTCGAGGGCCTCGCCCGGATGGATCTTGTTCTGAATACCATCAAGACCGGCCATTAGCATCGCAGCAAAGCACAGATACGGATTGGCTGTGGAGTCGGGGAAGCGGATCTCGACACGGCGGGCCTTCGGACTCGAAACGTGCGGGATGCGGATCGATGCAGAACGATTACGGGCAGAATAGGCCAGCATAACCGGTGCTTCGAAACCCGGCACCAGTCGCTTGTAGCTATTGGTCGACGCATTCGCAAAGGCATTCAACGCCTTCGCATGCTTGATGATGCCGCCGATGTAGTACAGGGCTGTTTCCGACAGGCCGCCATACAGGTCACCAGAAAACACATTTTCACCGTTTTTCGAAATCGACTGGTGCACGTGCATGCCGTTACCGTTGTCACCGACCATTGGCTTGGGCATGAAAGTCGCTGTTTTTCCGAAAGCGTGAGAGACATTGTGCACGACGTACTTGTAGATCTGGACTTCGTCGGCTTTGCGTACCAGGGTGTTGAACAGCGCCCCGATTTCGCACTGGCCCGCGGTGCCAACTTCGTGATGGTGGACCTCGGTTTCACAGCCCATTTCTTCCATGGTCAGACACATCGTTGAGCGGATGTCCTGCAATGAGTCGATCGGTGGCACCGGGAAATAACCGCCCTTGACGTGGGGACGGTGTCCCATGTTATTGCCTTCGTAACTCTTGCCGGTGTTCCAGGCCGCTTCTTCAGATTCGATCTTGTAGAAAATGCCGCCGATTTCATCGCCCCACTGCACGCCGTCGAACACGAAAAATTCATTTTCCGGACCAAAGTAGGCCGTATCGCCGATCCCGGTCGATTTCAGATAGGCTTCGGCGCGATTCGCAACGGAACGCGGGTCGCGGTTATAACCCAGCATCGTCGTTGGTTCGATCACATCGCAGCGCAGATTCATCGTGACTTCTTCGCAGAAGGGATCAATTACAGCTGTGGCGGTGTCCGGCATCAGGATCATGTCGGATTCGTTGATGCCCTTCCACCCCTGGATCGATGAGCCGTCGAACATCTTGCCTTCGCCGAGCACATCTTCGTCGATGGTGTGGCTGGGTACCGAAACGTGTTGCTCCTTACCCTGGGTGTCGGTAAAACGGAAATCGACGAATTTCACGTCTTTTTCCTTGATCATATTTAAAACATCATTTGCAGACATTTGCGTGTTCTCCAAAATTAATGGTAGGGATTTTCCGCCACTCATCATAAATGACTCGCCGCGGGGCTGATTTTTGTAAAGCGATTTATTGCAGGAAGCGTGCCAGCTTTGGAATGGACTAAGTCGCTGTTTTTTTGCCCAAAATAGTGCGTACCTAGGCACGTTGCGCACCATAAAAGCGCAAAACAACCATTAGCGCACCACAATGAAGCGTTAATGAAATTTTAGCACGGCACGTCCAACAGCAGGAACCTTCATACAGGCTTCATGGAACCGATTCTGCAGCGTCCGAGCGACGTCCAGGTCGCCAACGTGTTTCAACGGTATGCTGGCTTCGACATTGATTTCACCGGTCAGGTAGTGCAGCGTAATATCGTCGATCGCTTCCAGTTCCGGTATCGATGACCATTGCTTTTTGAGAGCACGGATCAATTCGCCGCGTAAGGGCAGGTGCATGCTGCGTGCTTCTTGTTCGTCGTCTTCTGGATCGATGTGCACGGTGACATCGTTGATCTCGTCGAACGAGTCTATCAACATCTTTTCCACCGTCTCAGAGATATGGTGTCCTTCGGAGACGCTTACTCGGGGTGCGACGAGAATATGAACATCGACCAGCGCCTGATGACCCATTCTGCGTGTGCGCAGCATGTGCAGTGCGCGCACACCCTCATGGCGCAGGATCTTCTGACGGATGTTTTCGACCAGTTCGGGTTCCACGCTGGCATCAACCAGTTCTTGAACGCTATCGTAGCCGAGTTTGAAACCGATTCTGACGATCATCAAGGCGACAACGATGGCTGCATAAGCATCGAGTTTGGGCATATCCAGTTGCGTACCAGCAATGCCTATGAGTACGACGATAGAAGATACTGCATCGCTACGGTGGTGCCAGGCATTGGCGAGCAGCAGGTTGGAACGTATGCGCGTACCGACAAGGCGTGTATAGTGATAAAGGCCTTCATTGCTCACTATCGACAAGGCGGCGATCCAAAGTGTGAAAATATCCGGCTTCGCAATGGGCTCGTCGGTAACCAGGCTGACGATCGCATCATAGGCGATACCCAGGCCAACGATTATCAGCAGGCTGGCAAGGGCAACCGTTGCAATGGTTTCGTAGCGGGCGTGGCCATAAGGGTGTTCTGCATCCGCTTCCTCACTGGCGTGTTTGGCCGCAATGAAGACCATGGCGTCGCTAGCGAGATCGGACAGTGAATGCAAACCGTCTGCGATCAAGGCCTGCGATTGACCAAAAAATCCACCCGCTAATTTTGTCACTGATAACAGCAGATTGACCAAGACGCCCCACAGGGTAACCCTGTTGATGGCCTGGTGACGTTGCTCCACGCTTATTTCCATGGCGGTATTTTCATGCGCGACAGAGCTGTGCGCAAGTGATCATATGGAATCAGTTAGATCTGTAATTGCTCGACAGTATTAATGTTGTGAAAGTAATTCTCATTATCTATATCAACGACTCGGGTGTCGACTGTGTCGAGCCAGCGCATCACAGTGCGCTGATCGCTTGCCAGGAAATCGCTGATCGAAGTCAGCAGACTGTTGTGCATCAGAAATACGAGCTGTAGTTTGTCATTGCAGCGCACCGTGACCAATGATGAATCTCTGGAATGTTGGCGCAGGGTCGCTACCAGATCATCGGGTAATGTCGGCATGTCGCAGGGGATTACCAGTACCCACGGGTTTTTACAGTGCGGCGCCGCGCTCTGTATGCCTGCCAGCGGCCCATCGTAGTTATCGCTGCTGTCTTGCACGACGCTGAAACCCAAGCTGTTGTATTCAGCAAGGTTACGATTGGCGCTGATGATTATGTCATC